>DASYAR010000294.1:0-23448 GCA_036501235.1 Planctomycetaceae bacterium | reverse complement strand
CGATGCTCATGCTGCAATGAATCTAGAGTTGTGCCGCAGAAAATGATGATAAAAAAATACGGTGACGGAATGATGCAGACTGACGTCGCCGGCAACGCGCGCCGCTATGCTCTGACGGGATTGCTCTGTTCGGTGTTGATTTGCAGATCCTGGGCGGCTTTCGCGACCGTCGCACCGGGGATTTTCCCGTCGCGGCACAGCGTGCTGAGCGTGGCGAAGACGATGTGCGGCGCGTCGATCTCGAAGTGCCGGCGAAGCTCTTCGCGGCTGTCGCTGCGGCCGAAACCGTCAGTCCCCAAGGTAACCAGCTTGCCCGGAACCCACTTCGCGATCTGCTCGGCCACGAGATGCATATTGTCGCTGGCGGCAATGAATGGCCCGTCGACCTCCGAAAACACGTCTTCGACGTAGCACGTGCGTGGCATTTCCGTCGGATGCAGCATGTTCCAGCGCTCGACCTCCAGCGCCTCGCGGCGCAGCTCTTTGTAGCTTGTGACGCTCCACACGTCGCTGGCGATCTTGTAATCATCAGCAAGGATCTTTTGCGCTTCGAGGACGTGCCGCAAAATCGGCCCACTCCCCAGAAGCTGGGCCCGCAGCTTCGATTCCCCGACGTCGAGGCTATTGAGCCGGTACATTCCCTTGAGGATTCCGGGCTCGGCCCCCGCGGGCATGGCGGGCATGACGTAGTCTTCGTTATACAGCGTGATGTAATAGAACACTGATTCGTTGTCGACGTACATCCGCCGCAGGCCGTCCTGGATGATCACGGCCGTTTCATACGCATAGGCGGGATCGTAAGTTACGAGGTTGGGGATCGTTGCCGCCAAGAGGTGACTGTGCCCATCCTCGTGCTGCAAGCCTTCGCCGTTGAGGGTCGTGCGTCCTGCGGTCCCCCCCAGCATGAAACCTTTGCAGCGCGAATCCCCCGCGCACCAGGCGAAATCACCAATCCGCTGGAAGCCGAACATCGAGTAATAGATGTAGAATGGAATCATGTTCACGCCCAGATTGGCGTAGGCCGTTCCGGCGGCGATAAACGACGACATCGCCCCTGCTTCGTTGATGCCTTCTTCGAGAATCTGCCCGTCCTTGGCCTCGCGGTAATAGGCCATGGTGCCGGCGTCGACCGGCTTATAAAGCTGCCCGGTGCTGGCGTAAATGCCGTACTGGCTGAAGAAGGCCTCCATCCCGAAGGTGCGGGCCTCGTCGGGAATGATCGGGACGATCAACTTGCCAATCTGCTTGTTCCGCAGCAGCATGTTGAGCAAGCGACCGAACCCGCCGGTCGTCGAGAATTCGCGATCGCCGCTGCCGGCCAGAAAATCTTTGAATTGCCCGAGTGCGGGAATTTCGAGCGGGGTGGCGGTCGTCCGTCGCTGGGGAATTGAACCACCCAGAGCCTGGCGGCGCTCAAGGAGATATTCCATCTCGGGACTGTCGTCGGCGGGCCGGTAGAAGGGCGTATCGGCGACGTCGTCGTCCGAAATGGGAATGCCGAATCGCGAGCGAAATTCTCGCAGCTCCTCGGCATTGCGCTTCTTTTCCTGGTGCGTCGAATTGCGACCTTCGCCGCTTTCACCCAGGCCGTAACCCTTGATCGTTTTGGCGAGGATGACCGAAGGGGCTCCTTTGTGATTGATGGCCGCATTATAGGCCGCATACACCTTTTCCGGATCGTGCCCCCCGCGGTTGAGCTTCTTGAGCTGTTCGTCCGACAGGTTTTCGACCAGATCATGCAGCTCGGCATACTTGCCGAAAAAATCCTCGCGAATATACGAGCCGTCTTCGACGACGTATTTCTGGTACTGCCCGTCGACGACTTCGCCCATTCGCCGAACGAGCTTGCCAGATTCATCCGCAGCCAGCAGCGGGTCCCAGTCGCTCCCCCAGATGACTTTGATGACGTTCCACCCCGACCCCCGGAAGCCGGCTTCGAGTTCTTGGATGATCTTGCCGTTCCCGCGGACAGGCCCGTCGAGACGCTGCAGGTTGCAATTGATGACGAAAATCAGGTTGTCGAGCTTTTCTCGCGATGCCAGATTGATGGCGCCCAGCGTTTCCGGCTCGTCCGCCTCACCGTCGCCGACAAAGCACCACACCTTCTGCTGCGACGTGTCGAGAATGCCGCGGTGTTCCAGATACCTCAGGAAACGGGCGTGATAAATCGACATGATCGGGCCCAGGCCCATCGACACGGTGGGGAATTGCCAGAAGCCGGGCATCAGCCAGGGATGCGGATAGGACGACAGACCACCGCCAGGCGCCAGCTCGCGTCGAAAATTGCGAAGTTGAGCTTCGGTGAGCCGTCCTTCAAGAAATGCACGTGCGTACATACCCGGGGAGGCGTGACCCTGGAAGTACACCAGGTCGCCCGGATGATCGGCCGATGGTGCGTGAAAAAAGTGGTTGTAGCCGACTTCGTAAAGTGTGGCGGAAGAGGCATACGTGGAAATGTGTCCACCGATCGTGGTCGTTTCCTTATTGGCCCGGACGACCATGGCCATTGCATTCCAGCGCAGAATGCTCTTGATCCGCCGCTCGATTTCCCGATTTCCAGGATAACGCGGCTGCTGGTCGACCGGAATTGTATTGATATAGGGCGTATTGGCCGTGAAAGGGAGCATGACTCCTTGCCGGTACGCTTCTTCCTGCAACAGAACCAGTAGCTGCCGAACCCGTGCAGGCCCTTCCCGGTGCAAGACGTCTGCCAGGGATTCCAGCCATTCCGACGTTTCAGCAAGATCCCCGACGTAACCGCCGGTCGCGAGTGTGTTTTGCGTCATTGTTCCTTTTCCAATATCCCTTCCTAGTGCGCGCCCCTAATTATAAGCAGTCGACCAAACTTCGTGGAAGGAACCAGGAACTGTTCAGGCGTATCTTATTATCGGCAACTTTACCAGCAATGCATCGACCCGTGAAACATGCAGATATCGGACCGCAAATTGCGAAACTGACCCCGGCTGCGTAGAATACGGTGATCGAAGGCATGAATCTGCCCATCCTCACTCGTCCGGCACCCTGTCAAAAAGCCGATTCCCTCGAATCGCTGCCCGTGGTGTCGCTGGGGGCAACCTTGGCCCGCCCCTTGCCGATGACGCCGCTGCCAATGACGGTTGAAGAGATGCGCGAGCGCGGCTGGGACGAAGCCGACGTGGTATTCGTCACGGGCGACGCCTACATCGACCACCCCAGTTTTGCCATGGCCATCCTGGGCCGCGTGCTGGAAGTGGCCGGATTTCGCGTGGCAATCGTCAGCCAGCCCGACTGGCAGAATTGCGATGCCTGGCGCCGATTCGGCCGGCCGAAGCTGTTCTTCGCGATCAGCGCGGGGAACATGGATTCGATGATCAACCACTATACGGCCAACCGCAAGGTGCGCAACAGCGATGCGTATTCCCCCGGCGGCAGGATCGGTTTGCGCCCTGATCGGGCGACGCGGGCCTATTGCCAGAGGGCCCGCGAAGCCTATAAGGGGGTGCCCGTCATCGCCGGCGGGGTCGAGGCATCGCTCCGCCGGCTGGCTCACTACGATTATTGGAGCGACAAAGTCTGCCGGTCGATTCTGCTCGATTGCAAGGCTGACCTTCTGGCGTATGGCATGGGAGAAGATTCGATCGTCGAGATCGCCCGCCGCCTGGCTGCCGGAGAGACGGTGCGCGACTTGCGAGACATGCGCGGCGTGGCATACGCGATGGGCGCTTCGGAATCGCCCCCCGCCGATGCGCTCGTCCTGCCGAGCTTCGAGCAGGTGCGCGACGACAAGCCGTCGTTCGCCGAAGCGACCAAGATGATTCATAACGAAACGAACCCGTACAATGCGCGGCGGCTGCTCCAATGGCACGATCGCCAGGCGATCGTTGCGAATCCCCCTGCGCTCCCCGTCTCGCAGGAGGTCATGGATCGAATTTACGGGTTGCCCTACTCGCGCCGACCGCACCCCGTCTACACCGAGCCGATCCCCGCTTTCACGATGATCAAAGATTCGGTGACGATCATGCGTGGCTGTTTCGGCGGCTGCACCTTTTGTTCAATCACCGCACATCAGGGGCGGATCATTCAGTCGCGCAGCAAAGATTCGGTGCTGTCCGAAGTGCGCGAGATGACGCGCGACGATTCGTTCAGCGGCGTTGTCAGCGATATCGGCGGTCCGACCGCCAACATGTACCAGATGCAATGCTCGCGCCCCGAGGTAGAGGCAGTCTGCCGCCGGCAGTCGTGCGTGCATCCCACGATCTGCAAACTGCTCGACACCGACCACGGCCCGTTAATCGAACTGATGAAAGAGGCGAGGCAGACGCCGGGCATCAAGAAAGTGCTGGTGGCCAGCGGCATCCGCATGGATCTGGCTCGCCGCTCGCCGGAATACATGCGCGAACTGGTGCGGCACCATGTTGGCGGGCGGCTGAAAGTGGCTCCCGAGCACACTCATGCCGGCGTACTGAATCTGATGCGCAAGCCCAGCAACGACGACTTCGAGCAATTCTCCGATGTCTTTAACGCCGAATCGGCCAAGACCGGCAAGAAGCAATACATCGTGCCCTACTTCATCGCCAGCCACCCCGGCAGCGATCTGCACGCGATGATCGACCTGGCGGTGTTTCTGAAGCGCAACGGCTACAAGCCAGATCAGGTGCAGGACTTCATTCCGGCCCCGTTCGACGTCGCCACGGCCATGTATTACACGGGGCTCGATCCGTTCACCAAGAAACCGGTGCACATCGCCCGGCAACTGCGCGACCGCAAACTGCAGCGGGCGCTGATGCAGTTTTTCAAACCGTCGAACTACTTCGAAGTCCGCGACGCGCTGCGCGAAGCGGGCCGCCAGGACCTGATCGGCAGCGGCTGCGACTGCCTGATCCCCTCTTCACCCCCGCGCGAAGCGATCGACGCCCGCCGCAAAGATGCCAATACCCGCTTCCGCGGCGATTATGTGCACACGATTCCGGGCGAGAAGCCGCCCGGCGAAAAAACGCCGGCGAAAAGAGTGCCGACGGGACGACAGAAGAAGGGCTCGCGCAAAGAATCCCGCCACGGACCGGGCAATGCCTACCGCCCCGATCAGAACGCCGCGCTCCGCTCAGCCGCCCAACGCAAAAAAAAGCCCCCCTACCGCCAACGGCCCGGGCAGTAGACTCGTCCTCACGCTCCGCATGGGAACTCGTCGTCTGAAGCTCTGCTTCGCCCAGCCCCGGCAGGGGTGACATACCGCAATCTTCATCATATGCCCCGGTCCGCTTTTTTTTTGGCGGCCGGGGCACTGCGTCGCGCACTGATCTCGGGACTGCAGCATATCGCATGCGGCCGTCGGTTCTCGAACACAACTCGGACAAAGTGGAGCGTGCTCTCTCCTTACGGCCTTGGTTTCAAGTCCGCAGTCAGCGCTTCGGTTCCGCGAAGCAGGGTGAGTCGCAGAGCACCGTTTGTCGCCGGCCCATTCTGATTGCCCTCAGCCTTCCAATTTGTGAGCGCGTATTTCAGGTCCTGACATCTCGCCGTTTCCCAGACATTGATCCCTACCAGCACATCTTCCGCTCGGATTCCTGCCGCGTCAGCGGGGCCGTTTGGCTCAGTCGAAACGACTCTCAACCCGCCGCGAAACTTCCCGGCAAGAATTGGCGGAAGGCTTCGCACGGGTTCCGTGGCCACCGCCAACCCCAATCGCCGTTGAGCAAGGCGGGTCGCCTCTTCAACAAGGCTCGGCAAGACAACCCTTCTGAACGCTGCCTGAGGAGAAATGCCGGTTATGGGCGTTGCGATTGCGGAGTATCCCGCGTCTGCGAGTTTCGACTCATCGAGATTTGGTTCCGACCTCGGCGCGCCGTTGATCGCGAACCTCAAAAACGTGTGGATCGTTTCGACATGACCGCCATCGTCGGTCAGCTTCAAAGCCTTGGGGAGCCAAGTGGCGCCATCGAGAACCAGGATCGCCCGACTGAAAGTTTGCTTCATCTCCGGGTTGCGAGGGACGAACGACAGCCAGAACTCACTCGCAGTCTTTTTGATCAGTGCGATGTCGAATTGTTCTCGCAACTCGGCGGCCGGGAGGCCCAGAACAAACGGCCGCGCCAGCAGAAACTCAGGTCCGGACGTTTTCGACGCCCCGTCGGCGGGGAAGCGACTTCTTTCATACGTCCGAGATTTCATATCGACGTGTACGACATCCTGCCCAGTCCAGATCCAACCGTGCTCATGGCTCTCCGTCTGAAGCGTAAATGGACTGCGGTCGTTCCCGATTTTCTTCGAGACGGTTCCACCGATATTTGCGGGAAGGAGGAGGTAGCCCGCCTGCCGCGGCGATTCGAACGTCAGGATCCCTTCCGACCTCGTTTCGACCTGTGAGGCGGCATCGAAAACATACCGCGCAAACTCAACTTCGAGGTGCCCGATTTTTGCCGTCGCCGCATTCCATTGCGTCAAGACGCGATTCTCCTCGTCGAGCGAAAACCTTTCCGCTGAAAGAGTCGCTAAAAGCGGTGACGGATCTCCCAGGCCGCGTGCCATCGTCAATCTCCGCGCCGGCGCCGCGTGGGTCGCGCTGTTGACGGCATGAATCGCCGGCTTACGATTGGGTTTCGCGGCCTGATCGCGCAAACTCGACGTCTGAACGATTTCCGGCGTCACCAGGATCAGCAATTCCGAATCGTCCACCGGATCCCGCTTCTCAAACAACTTGCCGGCCACTGGCAATTCGCTCAGGACGGGAATTCGGCTGGAATTTCCCTTGGCATCGCGCGGCATCAGGCCCGCCAGGATGATCGTCTGGCCGGATCGCAGTTCGACCGTCGTCTGCACGCGCCGCGTGTTGATCCCGGGAACGCCATCGACCGTTTGGCTGGGATCGATCGCGCTGAATTCGGGCAGCAGTTGCAGGCGGATCAGGTCACGATCTTGAATTGTCGCGATGGCAGACAGAGCAAAACCAACTCCCCGAAGAGTGAAATCCTGGGCTGAGTCCGTAATTTTTTCCTTGGCCATCGGAACCTTGAATTCACGCATCGACGAGAATCCGGCTTTCTCGCCGCTGCGCAATGTGATGCGCGGCTCAGCGAGAATCCTCGACTTGGGATCCGATTGGATCGCTTCGCGAAACTCAGCGAGCTGCCTTGATTCCAGAATCGCGGTGAGCGTCGTCCGTTTGTCGAGCGACATGTCCGAGAAAAACTGTCCCAGGCTGCCTGGGCCGGTTTGTGCTGCGAATTTGGTTCGAAGACTCTCCAAAGCGGCGCGGTCGATGTCCACAACCTGGGCGTTCAGCATGATTTGGCGCTGTTCCGTCCGGTTTTCCTGCTTCGCAGCGCCGTCGCGGGGGTTTGTTTTGTCCTTGGGCAAATTGGCAGCCGGGGTCGGATGGCCCGATTTCGCGGAGGGGCGTTGGGCGGCCTTGGCCCGCAACTTCGCACGCTGTAAGGCGATTTCTGCTTTTTGCAGCGCCACTTTTTTGATGTTCAGTTCCCCTGTGCCGAGGACGCCTTTGGCGTTCAACCTGGTCGTCGCGTCAAACTCTTCTCTGGCGGCCGCGACATCCACCTCGGCCTCGTTGACGTCCAGCTCGAGCAGTTGTAATTCGATTGCATTGTCTGTTGGGGACGTAATGTCTTTGTCGATCGGCTCAGTCGAATTCTCTTTCGGCAATTTCTGCCGCAGCCGGCGATTCTCTTCTCTCAGCTCGTCGACCAGCTTTCGCAGTTCGTCGATTTCAGCGGCTTCAGCAGCCTTTTTCTGTGCCGCTTCCAGGGCCGCCTTCGCCCGCTCCAGCTCGGCGCGTGCCGCGTCGACCTCGCGTTGTGACGTATAGCCTTTCTTTGCCAGACGCTGGATGAACTGGTACTTCTCATCCGCCAGAGTTGCTTCCTTTTCTGCCCCGGCATCGGCAGCCGTTGGATTAGTGCGGCCTTCGTTATCATCCGAGGAAGCAGCGACTGGGAGCGGGCCGGCGACCCGCGCTGGTGCGGGTGACGCAGAATCTTGCGAGGCCTGACCGGCGTTGGCAGACGAGTCCTGCGCAAACACCGGGCTTTCGGTCTGATTCTGGGCAATAGATGAGCTCGCCGAGAACGTAATCAGCGAGAGCGCGGAGGTCAGTGCGAACAAGGCCGTCAATGCCGTGCCGCGCCACAGTCGCGACGCGCGCGGCACAATCCGATGTGTGGTATCGAGCAACATTTCAATTCTCCTCGGGAGATGGCAGGGATTGTTCCAGAAAGAGAGGACGGCCAGCACTTCGCCGCGCGGCCTTCCCGGCGTTGATTTGGCCCACGCCAGCAGCGCCTCGGCATAGGCGACGGGCTCTTTGCCGGCCGCGGCGGCGTCAGCCAGCAATTCCTGATCAATGCGGATTCGGCGTCGCAACAGCCAGAACAGCGGCTGGGCGAAATACAGCGGCAGGAGCAATCGCTCGAAAGCCAGTAGCCACAGATCCCCGTGGGCAATATGCGCCCACTCGTGGGCCAGCACCGCGCGAATACCGTTTCGGCCGATCGGCTGAGCGCTCTGTTCCGTACTTTCCGGCAGCAGAATCGCCGACCGGAATATGCCGCACGCCAGAGCCGATTCGATCAGATTTGTGACTCGCAGCTGCGGTGGACGGCGTCGTTCGGGAACAACGAGGTTAAGCTCGCCGTGGATCCATTCGGGCGCCTGTTGCGAATGCCGGACCAGGCGTCCTGTGCGCCAGGCACCGATCGAGATCCAGATCGTGGCCCCGAGCGCGCCGAAGAACCAACTCACCGACGCGACCAGTGGCCAGGGCCGTGCAGGCGTCGGCTCTGTGAACGAGTCGCTGGGCAAGAGCGTGTCTCGGGCAAGCAGAGTGGCGTGACCGCCAAGCGCCACTCGCAAGTCCGACCCGTCATCTGCGGCTGTGGTCGATTCATCCGGCTGGGCGCCGCTGAGGTCCGCACCCGTGTCCGTGCTATGAACGACTGGAAGATCATCATCCTTCAGTTCTCGTTTCGTCGTAGAAGAGGGCACTGGTTCTCGTTTGATGACCGCGATCGGTTCCGATTCGAGGCTCGCGGGCTGCAACCTGATCGGCCGCTCGTGAAACGTCGGCCCGACAACTCGAGCCCAATCCGGCAATGAGATCGCTGCCCGGCCTCGAATACCGGGCAGGACGACGAGTAGCGCGAGTCCCATCAGTGCTCCCCGGCAGAGAACCATGCGCCGGGTCGGTTGCCCGATCCAGGGTAACAGCAGTGAAACCATTGCCAGCAGGATGGTCGAATGGCACAGCAATTCTCCCAGGCGGTACGCCAGCCAGGTGGACCAGTCGGTCATGGCGTGTCTCCCGTTTTGGAATCCCGGCGACCGCCCGTCCTGCGCGGTGCGTCGCTTGATGTGGGGGCGGGCCGCGATTTCGCTCCTTCCTTGGCAGCGGCGATCATCCGTTCCAGCCGCTCGATCTCAGCCGAAGACATGCGGCGCGACTCCAGGGCGTGCATGACGTATTCGTCCATCGCCCCGTCGAAAACCGTTTCGAGAAATCCCTTCGCCAGCCGGCGGAAGGTTTGCTCCCGGCGAACCTTGGCAAAGTAAGAATAGACCTTGCCATTCGTCGAGTGGCCGACCAGCCCCTTCTGTTCCATCACCTGGAGCAGGCTCAGGACGGTGGTGTAAGCCAGGTCGTTTCCTTGTTTGTTGACGGCGTCGCAGATTTCGCGAACCGTGGCGCGATCGAACTGCCACAGAACTTTCAGTGCCTGCAGCTCGCGTTCGGTAGGAATAATTTCGGGCATCGCTTGCCTCCTACTGGTTTTCCAGTAATGACGCCCGTGATAATACTGGATGACCAGTAGATGTCAAGGGCTGTTCGCCGACGAGACGTCACTCACTTTCAGAACGGCGCTCGGATCAGCACCCACCAGAATAAAAACGTCGCAAACGTCAGCGCAAACGCTCCCCACATGCGGCGCGACGCCTTGTCGCTCAACTCTGCGCTCGAAAACACCAGGCGGCCAATTAACCATGCGGCATAAAAGCTGGCAGGCACGAAGCCCAAACCGATGACCGCAGCCCGAAATGCTCGCGACGCCATGTCGTCTGTCGAGTCAACGGCTTCGGCCTCGTTGGCACTTGTATCCTCATCCGCGCTGCTCCGATGTCCCCCGCCACTATTCGATTTCGGCCATCCGTCGCCAAGTCCGTATGGTTGATGGCATTCTCCTCATTGGCGATACTGCGTCGAAGATCTATTGATTTCATTCGCGCTCCAGTCCCCGCAATCGGGAGATCCTCCACAATGAACGAAATTGAACAGCTTCAAAGCGAAATCTCGCAGAAAATCGCCAGGCTCAACGAGCTCCAAAAGACGGCGAAGCCAACATTGGTGAAAAACTATACTTTCAAAACGCTCGACGGGAGCGTCACTCTTCACGACCTGTTCGCCGGCAAAATCAAGCTGTTTGCCATTCACAACATGGGTCAGGGTTGCCGGTACTGCACAACCTGGGCTGACGGCATCAACGCGTTCCTGCCCCACTTGGAAAGTGAATTTGCGGTGGTCCTGCTCTCGAAAGATCCGCCCGAATTGCAGCGCGCTTTTGCCAATGCGCGCGGCTGGAGATTTCGCATGGCCTCGCACGGCGGCGGAGACTACATCCGGGAGCAGAGCGTTTCAAAAGGACAGGACAACATGCCCGGCATGGTCTGTTACCAGCGCCAGGGTGACCAGGTTTACAAATTGAACTCGGCTCAATTTGGACCGGGGGACCTCTACTGTTCGATCTGGCACATCTTGAGCCTGGCAGGCGTCGGCGAAGAGGACTGGACGCCGCAGTATTCGTACTGGAAACGACCGAGCAATATGGATGACGGCGGATTGAAAATTCTCGAGTGACTTTGTACTCGTAGACGAGCGGTCTGCCGGGAAAGTCCAAACGCGGATTTTACTTGGATACTTCCAGGGCGACTCGAAAACCTGTCGCTCCTGATGGATTTCTGCGAGTGCACCTGCCAGGCTTCCGCACCATGGGCATATGGCAGTGCCTCTTCGATCTCGGCCGTCGAACTCTCCATCGTGAATTCAGCCGGCGGGATGAGGACGAACTTCGCGCCCATGGAGTTCGTGTAGTCGACAGGCTCATTGAGATAGGTGGCCCAGTTCTATTGATGTTTCTTCGCCTGCGCCTGCGCCTGCGCCGCGTCGAACGGTGCCATGGCCGGTTTCGGAGCACCTGCCGGCCGGCCGTGCCAGCCTGTGCTGACCTTAGTCGGCTTCGTTGCACGCTCGGCGGGCGCTGAGTTTACGGCTGCCACCGGCAGCGACATGCGAAATCCAACGAGGTGCTCACGGGGGGATGGGTCGGCGGCGCGACGACGGGATGCGCGGCAGTCGGGCGGCATATTGTACCAATCGCCCCCCCGGATGACACGTTGGGAACCGGTGGTTGACGGTCCCCTGGGATCGAGTGCGGGTTGATCTCGAAACTCCCCGTAGTAGTTCGGATCCCACGAGTCCTGGACCCATTCCCAGACATTCCCGTGGACATCGAAGAGTCCGAATGGATTTGCTTTCAATTCCCCCGGCGCATGCGTACGCTTGTCCGCGTTCGTGCGGAACCAGTCAGCTTGAGCCAAGTCGAGATCCTGATTACCAGACCAGAATCTTGTCGTCGTCCCCGCCCGACAGGCGAACTCCCATTGCCCCTCGGTGGGGAGGCGGTAGCCATCCCCATCCAACATTTTGACCGCATCACCCGTGCGGAAATAATCGGGTTTCCGTTGCTCCTGTTGGCTCAATTTCGCACAGAACTCGGCCGCGTCGTTCCAGCTCACCGATTCCACCGCGAACTTGCCGGTGTCCATCCCGGATACCCCGTCTTTGCCCGAGCCCGTCGGCGAGAAAAACGACGGCGTCGTTCCCATCACCAGTTTGTATTCGGCCTGTGTGACCTCATGGATGCCCAGGTAGATCGGTTGCGTGAGAATCACTTTGTGTTGCGGGGCTTCTCCGGGAACGTAGACCTGCCAGTCCGGATGCGCGCCGGGAACCTTCAACGCTTCGTCCGTCTCGGCCGGCGTGCTCCCCATCAGAAACTCGCCCGGCGGAATCAGCCGGAACTTCATGCCGATCGAATTCGTGTAGTCGGCCGGCACGTTGAGATAGGTGGCCCACTCCTCCTGATGTGTCTTTGCCTGCGACGCGTCGAACGGTGCGATGGCGGGCTTGGGTGCCTCCGCCGGCCAGCCGTGCCAGCCAGCGACAGCGTTGGCCGGATTCGTTGTCCCTTCGGCGAGCGCTGCCTGCACGGCAGTCACCGGCAATGACGCCCGAAAACCAAAGTTGAAATGACGCGGCGTCGGTTCGAACGTGAAGCGAGTTGTCGCACGGCAGCGGGTCGCGGCGTTGCGCCAATTGCCCCCCCTGAGCGTGCGCCGGGAACCGGTGGACGATGGGCCTCGGGGATTAACAGCGGACTTTGCAGAGAATTCGCCGTAGTAGTTCGGGTCCCACCAATCCTCGACCCACTCGAAGACATTTCCGTGGTTGTCGTAGAGCCCGAATGGATTCGCCTTCAAATCACCGACAGCATGTGTTCGGCTGCCGGAGTTTGTCACAAACCAACCGGCCTGCAGCAGTTCGTCGTCCTTGTCGCCGGTCCAGTACTTCGTCGCCGTTCCGGCCCGACAGGCAAACTCCCATTCCGCCTCCGTAGGTAAGCGATAGCCGGCGCCCTCCGGCATCGTGACGGTCTCGCCAGTGCGGAAATAATATGGATTCAATCGCTCCTGCTGGCTTAGTTTCGCACAGAACTCGGCCGCGTCGTTCCAACTCACCATTTCTACGGGGTGCCTGGCCGTGTCCAATCCGGCGACTTGATCTTTGCCCTGACCCGTCGCGGCAAACCACGACGGATTCTGTCCCATCACCTTCTGATACTCGGTCTGGGTGACTTCATGCAAACCCGCGTAAATCGGCTGCGTGAGGATGACCTGATGTCGCGGGACTTCGCTTTTAATACGGCCTTGCCAGTCCTGGTCGTCGGCATCGAGCTTCAAGGGCTCTTCGATTTCGGCCGGCGTGCTCCCCATCGTGAATTCACCCGGTGGGATCAGCCGAAACTTCATGCCGATGCTGTTGGTGTATTCAACTGGCACATTGAGATAGGTGGCCCACTCCTGCTGATGATTCTTCGCCTGCGCCGCGTCGAACGGTGCGATGGCCGGATTGGGGGCGTCAGCCGGCCAGCCGTGCCAGCCTTGTTTTGCCGCCACAGCAGAATTAGGAATGTCTTTATCAGACGTCTGAGCTGTGGCGCCGGAATCGTCTGCGGAAGGCTTTCGGCCTCCGATGCCGAGACTGAATACGATGCCCGCCACCAGAACCAGCGCGCCCAGCACTCCACCGGCAACCAGCAGGAGCTTATTGTTCGCCTTTTTCGCGACGACTTTTCGTTTCCGGGTGACCGGCGGCAGCGAGCGCTGCACGGTTGAGCCAGCGGGAAGCGCCAGCTCGTCTAAAAAATCGGCCACGTCGCTGTCGGACGCAGCGCCGACCGATAGAGACATACTGGTCGGCGTTTTCTTCTCGTCGGTCAGCGCGGTCAGGTCGGCAATGGCGGCGGTCGTCGTCTGGTAGCGGTCCTCCACTTTCTTGGCAACCATTTTACTGAAGATCGCCTCCACCTGTTCCGGCACTTCGGGACGATCGGCCCGGATCGACGGGATCGGCTGGTCCCGATGTGCCAGCAGCTTGGCCATGAGCGTGTCGCCGTCGTATGTCGCTTTGCCGGTCAGCAGGTAATACAGGGTACAGCCCAGACTGTAGATATCGGCCCGGGCGTCGGCGGCTTTGGTGTTCAGGGCCTGCTCGGGCGCCATGTAATCGACGGTCCCCATCACGGTGCCGGTGCTCGTCAGCTCCGCTTGCCCGGCGGCGTCACCACCGATGCGGGCCAGCCCCATGTCCAGGATCTTGACTGTCCCCCTCTTGTCGAGCAGCAGGTTGCCCGGCTTGATGTCACGATGCACGATCCCTTCGGCATGGGCCGCTTCCAGGCCGCGCGCCGCCTGCAGGACGTAATTCAGGGCCTGCTCCGCTGGCAGCGATCCGTTTTTCTTGACGGTGGCCGCCAGGTCGCTCCCTTCCACGTATTCCATCACGAGCAGATGAATTCCGTTGACGTTGTCGGCGTCGAAAGCCGTGACAATATTCGGGTGGTTGAGCCTGGCGGCGGCCGTCACCTCGCGTTCGAACCGGGCCACGACGGCGGGGCTTTTCAGCATGCCGGTCGGTAGCACTTTGACCGCCACAACGCGCTTCATTCGCCGATGCTCGGCCTTGAAGACCTGTCCCATCCCTCCGGCGCCGATCTTATCGAGAATCGTATAGTTCCCGAGGACCAGCGCCTTGCCTTTGCCCTTATAGATCTCCTCGGCCTGAAACTTGGTCAGCTTCTTTTTGCGGACGAGCTCGCGGGCCAGTTCTTCGCCATCTTTGGGTGAGGCCTTGGGGGGAATAAAGTCGTTGAGCGTATCGCCGGCAAGGATCCCGCTGTCTTCCAGATGCTTGATGAATTGTGGAACGGGGAGCGGCATCAGCAAGGGCCCGTGGGATGTCGTACCAGGAGAATCGCGACGCTATTCTTATCGATTCCTCGTGCCTTTTCCAATGTGCCAGCAAGGGCAATCATGGGCTTTTTGTCACCAGACAGATAAACTGGTCCGTATCACTCATGCCGAATCGATGCCTTCTTCCCGATCTCGAAGGAAATTCACGCGATGTACAGACCCGCACCCTGGTTGGCTGCGTTCCTGGCGTGCTCGGCGTTCCTCTCTACGGCCGTCATTGCCGCCGAGAGCAAAGCCCCATCCGGCGAGCGCGTGTTCGGCCTGGCAAAGGTCGTGCAGTTCCATCTGACGATGAATGAGAAGTCGTTCGCGGCTCTGACTCCGGTGGGTGGGCCTGCCTTCGGGGCGCCGGGCTTTGGGCCGCCTCGCAAGGCAACGGAAGGGACGCACCGTAACACATTCGGGGTCGAGTTTCCGTGGAATCAGGGAGATCTTGCCTTCGACGGGGAGACGTTCGCGAATGTCGGCGTCCGCTACAAAGGCAACTACACCTTCCTGGCTACGGCCGAGTCGTTGAAGAAGTCGATGAAGTTCGACCTGAACAGGTTTGTCGAACGACAGAAACTCGACGGGCTGACGATGCTCAACCTCAATTGCGGCGTCAGCGATTCGTCGCGAGCGCGGGAGGCAATGTCCTACGCATTTCTCCGTGACGCCGGTGTCCCCGCGCCGCGCACCTCCTTCGCCGAGCTGACGCTCACGATCCCCGGCAAGTACGACAAGGAATTCGTCGGCGTGTATACGCTGGTCGAGCAGGTCAACAAAGGTTTCCTCAAACGGCACTTCATCGACGGGACGGGAATGCTGCTTAAGCCGGAAGGACTGCAAACCGGGCCGGCCCATCTGGGGACGAGCTGGAAGGCCTACGAAGATCGCTACCGGCCGGAGAATGCGCCCACCGAGGATGAGAAGACTCGCCTGATGGAGTTCACGAAGCTCGTCGACACCGGCACCGACGAGGTTTTCGCCCGGGAAATCGGCTCGTATCTGGATGTCGAAGCGTTCCTCCGGTTCATCGCCGCCAACACTTTACTATCGAATCTGGACAGTTACCTGGGGTTTGGCCACAACTACTATCTTTATCTGGCGCCCGGGACGAAGAAATTCGTATTCCTTCCGTGGGACCTGGATATGTCGCTGGCGACCTGGCCGGCCGTCGGCACACCGGAGCAGTTGGTCGAATTGAGCATCAAGCATCCTCACGCGGGGCCTAATAAGCTCATCGACCGCCTGTTCGCGGTCAATGAGCATCGGGAACGCTATCTGACGATCATCAGGGACTTGACCTCGACGATCTTCACCGAGAAGAAATTACTCGAAAGTCTGGAAGAGATCGAGAAGGCTTTGAAAGAGCCGATGGCTCAGGAAGCGAACGCCGTCGCGGCGCGGAAGGAGCGGCGCGGTGGTCGTGACGGGTTCGGGGCGGGGTTTGGGGACGGACAGTTTGGCCAGTCGATGCCGGCGCGAAAATTCATCGAGAAGCGCACGGCGTCAGTCGCGGCCCAGTTGGCAGGGCAAACCAAAGGTTTTGAGCCAAAACCGTTTGGGTTCGGATTCCGACCGCCACCTGGCGGCCGTGCTAGTGGCGGAAGTGGCGGTCCGGACAAGAAAGATCAGTGACATCTCTCGTAATGATTCGGCGGCTTGCAAATACCCGTTCCGACTCAATTATCGTTTGACCCCCGAAGGCAAAGCCATCATTGTTGCCGTCGGCCACACCAGCCGTCGCCCGGGATACTGGCGACGACGAGAATAAAATCCCCGTCTCGTTGTCGATTCTGGCCACAGCCGTTCGACTATGTGGTGTTCACAGCGGAGCCAGGGCAATTTTCCAGTCGAAATCACGGAAATGGTCTCGCTCCAATCCGAAAATCAGAAGCCACGAAAGGATTCAACCATGCGATTCATGATGCTCGTCAAAGCCACTCAAGATTTCGAGGCGGGCGTTCTGCCGGACGAGAAGATGCTTTCGGAGATGGCCAAATACACCGAAGAACTGGTGAAGGCCGGCACGCTGCTCGGGTGCGAAAGGCTGCAGCCGAGTTCGATGGGGACGCGCGTCCGCTATGCCCAGGGGAGGTTCACCGTGATCGACGGGCCCTTCACCGAGACGAAGGAGCTGATCGCCGGCTTCTGCCTGATCGAGGCCAAGTCGAGAGAGGAAGCCATTGAATTGGCCCGGCGCATTCCGTTGGAGGAAGGGGAAGTCGAAGTCCGTCCGTTGTATGAACTGCCGCACTTTCCGGTCGACGCGGCCGAGCAGCCCGACGGCTGGCGCGACAAGGAAGAACAGATCCGTGCCGCCCCGCCCCCGCGAAGGCCCGGAACTGTCCGATACATGGCCCTGGTCAAGGCCGACAAAAATACGGAGGCGGGGTGCCTGCCGAGCGAAAAATTCCTGGCTGAGATGGGGGCTTTCATGGAGGAAGGCGTGAGGTCGGGCGTGTATCTTTCGGGCGAGGGGCTGCAACCGAGCTCGACAGGCGCCCGTGTCCGGTATTCCGGCAGCCAGCGCCTGGTAACGGACGGGCCCTTCGCGGAAACGAAGGAACTGGTGGGCGGCTATGCGATCCTCCAATTTGCTTCGCACGCCGAGGCGCTCGAGTCGACCAAGCGCTTCGTGCAGCTTGACGCGTCGGGGCGGCTGAATGGAGAGTGCGAGTGCGAGATTCGTCCCGTCTTCGAATTCGAGGGCTTCGGCCCGAGCGAGGCGGTCGAACGCTTTCGCCGGATGGAAATCGGGGCGAAACCGTAGTCGTCGCGACAGAACAAAAGGTGCTCGTGCCGCACCGTCCTGCACGCGGACGTTCGATCCGAAACGCTTCTCGTTGAAATTGCGGCTACTTCTTCGATGGGACGGCCGTGGCGTTCATTCGTGACAAACCGGGGACGAGATTGTTCGTCCCGCGCGGAGTCAGGACGTCATGGGACAGGATGCCCGTCTTGCCGACGAAATACGTGTGGAAATCGGCGACGTCCAGATTATAAGTCTGGGCCGTCTCCCCCTTTTTCGCGGTCCAGACAGGCGTGTTTCCCGTCACGGTGTGGAGCAGCGCCTGCGATTCGAGATCGCGGGACTTGACCCAACCGCCCCCAGAGCTCCAGAGGTGGTGTCCCCCGGTCATGACCAGCGATTCGTCGTTGAAGCGCACCGTCCACAATTCTTTCGGTGGACGGATCGTCGTCCGCAGCACCGGCTTAAAGCCGAGCTCGCCCGTCTCGACGTCCTGCGACAGAACGCGGTCTCCCACGGCAATCTTTTCGATGGCGAGCAGTCCCTGTTCGGTCCAGACCGGTGTGCCGGCGGCGAGGCATTCATAGACCCGGAACCCGGCTTGCGGATCCCCGACCAGATACTCCTCGCTGACAACCACCGTCTGCTTGCCTCCCGCCAGTTCGGTATCGGATTGCGCCTTCCACCAGTCCCACCAGACGTGCGGGTCTGACGAAGGATCTTTTCCCGAAACGACGGCCAGGATGGCGCCGACTCGGCCATTCATTTCGGCTGTCTGAGCGTTGACTTCTTCAGCATTTTGTTGTTGAGCTGCGACTCGTTCGGCTGTCGCCCGCCCAACGTCGTTGGAGGCTCGCAAAAAAATTGAGGTTGCCGACGGTTGAGACCCGTTTCGGTTCGCCCGTTCGCCCGGCATCGTCATGCCGTTCAAAGCCTCATTGATCTGAAGATTGGTCTCGCGGAACGCGGCGACCTGAAATTGATTTTCAGTTTCGCGAGACAGAACCAGACTGACCAGAATTACGAACTGTCCGCGCCCGCGCTGACGCCGCAGCAGCGGGGCGGTCACGCGCCATTCCGATTTCACGGGCGTGGCCAGAAGTGAGATCAAAGGTGGGACGAAATCCTCGAGAATTCGCGGTTTGAGCGCGGTTGCGGCGCTCAGCCGGACTTCGGGCCATTGTGAAAACATCGCCTGCCTGGCCAGGGCCACCGACGAATCAGGGCCCGTGATGCGTCCCAAGGCAGCGACGGCCGCCTGCGCGACGGCTTCGGTATGGCCTGTCAGAGTGAGCTCGATCGCAGGGACTGCGGAAGGGTCCTTGATTTCCGCGAGCGCCGCGGCGGCGACGTCTCGTTGCCGCGCTGACCCGGACAGCCCTTTGGCGATCTGATTCAGCTTCGCTTCCCAGCGTTGGAGGGAGGTGGCCGTCAACTTGTTGATTCTTTGCCATTCGAGCAAGTCGTCGCGGGTGAACCAGACGCCGCCGACTTGCCGCCATCCCAGTCGCTGCTGCAACTTCTCTACACGGTCCGGCGGCGCCGAAGCCAGCGCCGCATTCAGATGCGCTCGTTCCTGATCGGCCAGCCCCTGTTTCCTGCACCAGTCGGCGAGCCCCAACTGGCCTGCGAACGTCGGCTCTGCCTGAAGTCGCCGCGACTGGTATTCGGTGAGGGCCGCAGTCGCTGACCCGGCCGCTGAAAATTCGTCGAATGATCGCCAGACATTGCCTTCGCGGACGAACCCCGCCTGCCAGTGCACGCAGTGAGAATCGGCCACCTCCTGGAGCGCGCCGGCCAATTGATTGCGCCGATCGACCTGCCCCGCCACCTCCGCCCGCAACACCTTTTCAACGACAGCCGATCCCGGATCCGATTTGGGCGAAGCCTTTTTCCCCGCGGCGGGCGCCGCGTCGTGACTCAAAACGATTCCCGTTGCGATCAACACGGCGGCAGTCAAAGTTGTTCGCGACATGCTCAAGATCCTTGTTGCAAAATTTCCCGCGAGCCAAAAGCATCAGGTTTTGGGTATGCGGAACGAAACTTAAACACAGACGCCTCAACGCCCTTATCTTTCATCCGTGACATGGCCACGTCATCCGTGCCTCTCCTTTTTTTATTCGATCGACGCGCCATATCGACGGCGGCCGTCATTGATCGGCCGCTGCGCCCTTCGCTTCGACCGGTTTAGGCGGTGGACTGAGAGACGCCAGCACACGTTCTTTTTCGTGCACGAGGTCGAGCGGCAGAATCGTCTTGAACGAAACGGACGCCGGTTTCTTGTCGGTCCCGGTTTTACCCCCCTTGGCCCCGGGCTTATTGACAGTCAACTTCTGCTTCTCGTTCTTCAACCGGTCCGACCACTTGTCCAGCCCGGCGCTTTTCTTGACCAGATCGCCGGTCGCCTTTTCATATCGGGTGATCGCGGCGGCCCTTTGGTTGGCGGCGACCGACCCGGACTGCGCGACGTCCGACATCCGGCCGATGGTGGCGTTGTAGTCTATCTGGTAGGTCAGCATCTGGTTCTGACGCTGAAGGTATTGCTGCTGCGCATTCTGCATGGCCAGCGGATTGGCCGCCCGCAGATTGATCGTGCTGAGGGTCAAATTCATGGCCGTCAGCTCCTGGCCGACAAGAGCGATCGATTGGTTGAGCGACTGCGCGCGTTGATCGAGAAATTTATAGTCGCGCTCCATCCGGCCGAGCTCTTTATCCGATTTTGCGAGCTCGTCGTCGAGCCAGGTTTTCCATTCTTCTTTCGATTTCTCGTTGTCCTCTTTCGCTTTGGCGGCGTCGTCGAGGGTCTTATCGAGCTGGGCCACCTTGCGGTCTTTACGGATCTTGTCGGACTTCTCGGACGTCTGCCGCGTTTTGCCCGCCGCCTGCCCCCGCGCGAACTCGCGTTCGTTGATCGCATCGCGACCTTCTTCGAGCGATACCCAAAGATCGTCGTCGAGGGCTTTGAGGACTTCATTGACATGCGCGGCCACCAGCTCGTCGTGACGTTTGGAATCATCGGCGTTCGACAGGGCGACGAGAACTTGCCCGATCCAGCGGGCAGCCTCGCGCTGGGCCTCGGAAATTTCGTCGGGGGGCGCCGATTGCTGCACGTTCCGCGCAAACTCCACGAGTTGCTTCAGTCCCGGCTCGTAGCGCTTATCCACAAATTGGGCCCAGATCGCGGCTTGCCAGGCCGGCCAGTAGGTTTCGTCTGTTTCGATCGCTTCCTCGAAATGCGTGATCGCCTGCTTGAGCAGCGACTGCCTGACCAGCACCAGCCCCAGGGCGTAGTCGACCCGCGCATCCTTGGGAGCCAGCCGCCGCGCCTGCCCCAAATGCTTCTGCGCCTCTTGCACCCGTTTCGGACCGATGATGAAGCCGTCTTCGAACGCCTGTTTGAAATGTTCGACGAGCGCCGGATTTTCGAGATGTGACGCCGTCAGGGAGGCTCGGTCATCGGAATTCGAATCGGCCAGCACAATCGGCATCGAGACGACCGTGGTGAGCAGTGCGAAGCACAGCCCCAGGCCGGCAAGAACCCGGAGCGACGGCAGCGGAGCACAGAGCAGGTTTTTCATGGAGAACTCTCCTCACCGAATCGAGCCATACTCGCCGAAATTATCGCCTGCGAGCTGTTTCAAGAAATCTTCCGAGGGGCCGCGGGCGTCGATGCCGATCGTATTGATCGCCGCGCGCAGCGATTTGTTCTGCTGCGTGATCGTCGTCACGATCGCCGTTCGATCGACGAGCCTGCCGACGTTCGGATCGCCGTCCGAAAGAAACAGGATCGCTTCGATGTTCTGATCGACCTGCAGCGCGTCGGCAAGCGCGTCGAAGCTGTCGGTTCTGCCGTCCGCAGACAGCGAATACATGAACCGGGCCGCGTCCGACTTGGCCTGAGGCGTGGCCTGCACGAGCTTGCCGGCAAACGAAAGATCGGTGTCGTTGTAGGCGATGATTTCGAAGTACGCATCGTCCGGCAGACCGCGCACCGCCCCTTCCAGTTGCCCGGCCGCATCATCGAGCCGCGTCACTCCGTCGACCGAAGACTCCATGCTTTTCGACCGGTCGATGACGAACACGACCCGCTTGGCGTATACCGGCACGCCGTAGAACTGGGGAACGACAGAGTCCCAGGGCAGGGGACCGGCCGGCGGTTTTGCCGTGCCATCGGCCACGATGCGGTAACCCTGACGCCTGGCTTGCCACCACTTTTGCCATTCGCCACTCTTGCCGCCGAATTTCTCTCCGGTCAGCCGCGTCAGCGCGACGGCTGCCACATACTTGAGCTGGCCGTCTGCCGAGCCCAGTGTGGAAATCAGAAAATCGACGCTGGCCGGTTCGTTGAACTTTGCCACCGAAGACACAACAGCGTGCCGCAAGGCATAGCTCTCGCCGTACTCCGTACGTCCTCGAAGAGCGGCCAGAGGGGCGAACGATTCAGGGGGACGGCGTTCCGCCAGGAAATCGATCGCACTGAGCACGACGCGCAGGTCGGCCGCTGCCAGCAAAGAAATCAGCCGCTTGTCGCTTTGCGGATCTTCAATCTGTCCATACAGCCGCAATGCGTAGAGGATACTGTCGGGAACGCGCGGCAATTTTGCAGGCGGCTCAATGATCTTCCACAGCACCTCGGGGAGGGCGGCGTCCGCCAGATGTAATCGCTCCATCTCGCCAAGTGCTTTGAGACGCACATCTTCCCGTTTCCCGCGGAACGCGCGAAGCAGCTTCTCGGGCTCAAATGGTTTGGCCCGTGCCACGGCTCGATCCACCGCGGCTTTTTTGGCGGGAGGGGTAGCAGCGGTTGGCGGTGCGGCGGAAACCTGGGCGTATTGAGCAGGCAGGCAGGCCCAGACAACCGCCAGAAAGAACGTCGTCTGGACGAGGGCGACAAGCGACCGGAGCACCATCATCCCGCACCCCTTTTCGTGGCCCGGGTTACGTGATCATTTCAGAATTTCCACTGTTGCCCACAGCGTGCCTCTCAGGGTACGACGCCGCCTGGAAAATGTCAATTAGGCATTGTTTTGCTGTCGCAAATGTAATGCGCCTGTGCGTCGCCCACATGGCCGATGCTGCCAGCATCGGCGTGACTTCCAAGGGATATTGGCCCTTCACGACGATCGATGGAATTGGTTGTAGGTATTAGCGCCGCCCCGTTGGGACTACGATGATTGGGCAACGGCCCAACCCAGGCCGGTGGCCTGGTCTGGCATGAGGATGTCCCTGTGGGACTGAAAGGGGCGTCTGTGCGGAGTCCCATCCCGATCCAATCCAGATTTGCCTTCCTGGTTAAGATTTGCCCTTAGATTTGCCCCTTGATTTGCCCTCGACAAATGCAATAAATGGCCGGAATTTTCTTGATTTGCCCTTTTCGCTTGATTTGCCCTCACTTCGGACAGGGCAGCCAGCGCCGGCCACATGACGCCTGGACGAGGAGTCTGGCCCCGGAGAGGAACGTGGCATTCCGCCGGACGAAGATAACCCCGGACGAAGATAACCGCAGAGTTCGCAGAGGCGCGCAGAGAAAGAACGAGGAGCCGGAAAGAGTCCTCGCTCATTCCATCATGCATTGATCCGTCGTCTGTCCAGCTCCCTTCTTCTCCGTGACCTCGGCGGTTCGATTTGTTTCTTTTCCGGCCCTTTTGCCAATGATTCCCGATTTTTCGAGTTCCCTCCGTTCTCCTTTCTCCTCTCAACCCTTCTCCTGTCTCGCGCAGCGCGGCTTGTTCTGCTAAGAATTCAACTTTGAATTTTTTTTTGGGCCCGTGTGACACAGTCGTCACCACGAATATGTCTATGTCGAATGACGCGCCCCGCCATTCGTGAGGGGCTTCCGCCCATTCGTGAGGGGCTTGCCCCTCAATCGTGAGGGGGTGCCGCGCACCCTCACGATTGGAAATTCTCGGGGTTTCTTCCATTCGTGAGGGCCTTGCGCCATTCGTGAGGGGCTCCGGCGAGTGTTCTGTCTCGGCGTCGGCCGACGACTCGTCCGTCTTCCGTTTCTCTCCGTGACCTCAGCGTTTTCCGCGGTTGCCTCGTCTTCGTTTCCCAGCCGTTTCAACAATGATTCCCACTTTCTCGCACCGACCGAATTCCGGGTACCAGGCCCTCTTTGCGTGCCTTCGCGCTCTTCGCGCCTT
>DASYAR010000293.1:0-5190 GCA_036501235.1 Planctomycetaceae bacterium | reverse complement strand
CAGTCCCTTTTTCAACAGGCTTATCCCGTGGCTATTTCTGGAGCGGAACTCCTATGTCCCCTTGCTCGGCGGCCAAAAATCGGCCTGTGATCGACGTTTCGATTTGCGCGACCTCGGAAGGTGTGCCGGTTGCGACGACTTGACCACCAGCGGCACCGGCCCCTGGACCGAGATCAATCACATAATCGGCCTGCCTGACAAAATCGAGGTTGTGCTCGATGACGATCAGGGAATGACCTGCACTCGCCATCTGACCCAGCGTTTCGACCAGCTTCATCACATCGGCGGGGTGCAAGCCGGTCGTGGGTTCGTCGACGACGAACAGCGTTCTGGCCCGACTGCCGCGTGCCAGAAATGCGGCAAGTTTCAGCCGTTGAGATTCTCCGCCGGAAAGCGTGTCTGCCGCCTGGCCCAGCGTGATGTAATCGAGTCCCACGTCTTTCAGGACTTTCAGCCGCCGTTGCAGTCGGTGCCGGCCGCGAAAGAAGCCAAACGCCTCTCCGACCGTCAGCGCCAAGACCTCGGCAATCGACAATCCCCGGTATCTGGCCTCGAGCACCTCAGACCGAAACCGCGTGCCATGACAATCCGGGCATGTCATCACCACATCGGGAAGGAACTGCAAATCGACCGAGATCGAACCGGCGCCGCGGCACGTCTCACAGCGACCGCCTCCGGCGGCATTGAAGCTGAAATACGCCGCCGTAAAGTGATGCACCTTGGCCTCGGCCGTGCCTGCGAACAACGTGCGGATTTCTCCGAACAGGTTGAGATAGCTGGCGGGATTGCCTCGTCCCGATCTGCCTACCGGCGCCTGGTCGATCAAGATGACGTCATCGAGTTGCTCGAGGCCAATCAGCGACTGGTATCGGCCGGCCGTTTCCTGACAGGAGGGAGAGGCCGGCAACTTGGACATAGAAGCCGTGTCTTGTTCGGCAGATCGACCAGGCCGGCGCTGCAGGGCGCCGGCCGCTGCTGGAAACAACGTCTCATCGACAAGACTGCTCTTGCCGCTGCCACTGACGCCCGTCACGACACACAGCACACCGAGTGGAAATTCGGCCGAAATCCCGCGCAGATTGTGATGCTCGACCCCTTCGAGCCGCAACCAGCCGGTTGGCGTGCGCGGCGCGGCCCTGCCGCGGAAATCCACCGGACGGCGTCCGGCCAGATAGTCGGCCGTTGCCGTCTGCGCCACGGCGGCCAGTTGCTGCGGCGGTCCATGAAATACGATCCGGCCTCCACCGCGGCCGGCCCCGGGGCCGATGTCGACTACCACGTCCGCCGCGCGGATCAGCATCGGATCGTGTTCGACGACGACGAGCGTATTGCCGGCGCTGCGCAGCCCCCTTACGGCCGCAAGCAATCGTTCTGTGTCACGAGGATGCAATCCGGCGGTCGGCTCGTCGAGGACGTACAGCATATCGACGAGGTTCGACCCGAGCGCCGCAGTGAGCCGCACGCGCTGCGCTTCGCCCGCCGATAGTGTCCTCAGCGGCCTGTCGAGCGTTAAATAACTCAGGCCGGCCTGCTGCAGATAGTCGACTCGCGCCGCACCTTGGCGTAGTGCCGGTTCGACCAGTTTCAACTCTTCGGCCGTCAGTCGTTCCCGCGTCTGTTCGATGAAGCGGACCAGGTCGCCGGCAGTCAATCGCGCGACGTCGGCAATTGTTCGGTCTGCGATCCGGACTGCCAGCGCATCAGGCTGCAGTCGCGTGCCGCCACACGTCGCGCACGTCTCTCGCGCACCGCGCTGACCTGCCGACGCCACTGCCACCTCACCCAGCCCGCGACAGGCCGGGCAGGCTCCGAGCGATGAATTGAAGTTGAACAGCGCCGGTTCCGGTTCGGCAAATTCGCGCCGACAGCCCGGACAGAGGAATCGTCCTGAAAATTCCAGAACCTCATAAGCGCGACCATCGACAGTCAGGAACCGGCCCGTCGCGCCACGTCCTTCGGTATTGCTGTTCACTTCAGAGGTTTCGACGAGAGCGACGGCGCTACCGGCGGCATGGCGGAACGCCAACTCGAGGCTGTCGGCCAGCCGCTCGCTCGAGCCGCCTGACGTCAAGCGATCGACGATGACGAGCGCATCGCCGCCATTTGCCGGAGAAGGCGTCGATGAGGCGTCGGCTATGTTGTGGATTTGTCCACCTCGGATCAATCGCGTAAAACCGGATTCCGACAGGCGTGCCAAGTTCGCAGAAGTTCCCGCAATCGATGCAGGCTGCCCTCCGACGTCGAATTCCGCGGCGCCGAAACCGACGATCAGCCGCCGTCCATCGGGGATTTTCTCCAGGACACGTTGTGCTGAAGCGGGCGAATGAGGTTCGACGCGGCGCCGGCAATTCGGGCATTCGATGGCTCCGATCCGGGCAAACAGCAGTCGCAACGAATCGTAGATTTCGGTCGCCGTGCCCGCGGTGGAACGGCGCGAGCCCGATCCGGATCGCTGCCGTACGGCGATTGCCGGGGGGATCGGCCCGATGCGGTCGGCGTCCGGCTTTTCGAACCGTTCCAGAAAGCGGCGTGAGTAAGTGGAAAAGCTCTCGACGTAGCGCCGCTGTCCCTCGGCGTACAGCGTGTCGAATGCCAGGCTGCTCTTGCCCGACCCGCTGACCCCGGTGATGACAATCAATTTCCCGAGCGGCAGGTCGAGATCGACGTTCTGCAGGTTATGCACCCGCACGCCGCGAAGTTCGATGTAAGACGTAGGTCGAAGTGTCACAGGGGTCGAAGAGTCGAAGGGGTCGAAGATTTAGAGGACAATTTATTGGAGAGCAAGGGGGGGCACGTTAGAGGAGACGGGCCTCCTTCGTGGATCGATCCGTTACTGAAACTCGTCAAACTTGTTTTCGTTCTCGGTCACCGGATAAGGTGTCCTCAACGCGTTTCTGCATCAGCCAGTTTACCCGGAGTCGTGCCGCCATGCGCAGTCTCATCACGATGGGCGCGATTTTCATCGCGAATGTCGTCGCGGTGGAATCGAGAGCAACTGATGATATACCGTTCCGAATCGCCGTCTTCGAGGCCGACATCACGCCGCCGATCGGTGCGCCGCTGTGCGACGCACTGGTCCCGCCTGCGAAAGAAGTCGTCGATCCGCTCAAAGCGCGCGGCGTGGTGCTCCTGACGGCCGATGAGCCGATCGTGCTTTGCGCGCTCGATTGGGTCGGCGTCGGCAACAGCGGCTACGACGCATTTCGGGAAGGGCTGGCCGTCGCGGCGGGAACGACGCGCGAACGAGTCGCCGTTCATTGCCTGCATCAGCACGACGCTCCCGGTTGCGACTTTTCCGCCGACGATCTGCTCGTAGCCCACGGTCTGGGCAACAGACTCTTCGACGTGGCTTTCTCCCGGACGGCGATCACCGGAATCGCTGATGCAATCAAGTCCAGCCTGAAAGACGCACGCCCCGTGACTCACGTGGGCGTTGGCAAGGGCAAAGTCGATCAGGTTGCATCCAATCGGCGCGTGCTGGGCGCCGACGGCAAAGTGAAATATGTTCGCTATAGTTCCACGAAAGACGAGGTCATCCGTGCCGAGCCGGAAGGGATCGTCGATCCCTTCGTGCATCTACTCTGTTTCTGGAACGGCGACAAGCCGCTCGTCTCGCTGACGTACTACGCAACCCACCCTCAGAGCTATTACGGCCAAGGCGGAGTGAGCTGCGATTTTCCCGGACTGGCTCGCGAAATCCGCGATCGCGAACTGCCTGGCGTGTTTCATGTCCACTTCAATGGCGCGGGGGGAAACGTTACAGCGGGCAAATACAACGATGGCTCACCGGAGAATCGGCCAATCCTCGCGCAGCGCCTGGCTGCCGGCATGAAGGGGGCGTTCGACTCGGTCAAAAAACACCCGATCGATGCGGCGAAAGTGAGCTGGCGTGTGCAGGCCGTGGCGCTGCCTGCTGCTCCCCACCTCGAAATCGAAAAATTGAAACAGACGGTCGCCGACGAAAAGGTCGATTTGCGCTCGCGTTTGCAGGCCGCCCGCGCCTTGGCCTGGGCATCGCGCTGTGTCGCCGGGGATAAGATCGACGTCACGTGTCTGAAGCTCGGCTCAATCGCCGTGTTGCACATGCCGGGAGAGTTGTTCGTCGAGTATCAATTGGCCGCCCAGAAAATGCGTCCCGATTCGCCCGTGCTGATGGCGGCCTACGGAGACTACGGCCCAGGATACATCGGCATGGCGCATTCCTATCTGCAAGGAGGCTACGAGACGGGCCCTGTTTCACGCGTCGCACCGGAAGTCGAAGGTGTATTAATGGCTGCGATGCGCGAGCTGTTGCGTTGAAGATCGTCCGTGCCGCGGCAGGTCGAATTTCCCAATTCTCGGGCGGTTCCTATAATGCCCGGCATGAGCATATCAAATGGATTGACGAGCAAACTTGTCGACGAATTGCGCAGTCGAATTGAGGGGGAAGCTCGATTCGACGAAATGACGCGCGGGTTGTACAGCACCGACGCCAGCATTTATCAGATTTCACCCATCGGCGTCGTATTTCCCAAATCGAAGGCGGACGTCAGGGCGGCCGTCGAGATCGCCACCCGACACCGCGTACCGATTCTGCCTCGTGGCAGCGGCACGAGCCTTTCCGGGCAAACGGTTGCCGCCGCGCTCGTCATCGACTTCAGCCGGTTCATGAACCGAATTCTCGATATCGACCTCCAGCGGCGGCTGGTGCGCGTCGAGCCGGGAGTCGTGCTCGACCAGCTCAATGCGGCGCTCGCGCCGTTGGGGATGCAATTCGGTCCAGATGTCGCCACCAGCAGCCGCGCAAATCTGGGAGGCATGATCGGCAATAACTCGGCCGGTTCGAGATCCGTGCGCCAGGGCAAGGTGATCGACCACGTTCGCGAGCTGACGGTGTTGCTGTCGGACGCCGGCGAAATCGTGTGCGGCCCGTGCGATGCGACGCAACTCGAGAGCAAGGCCGCGCAATCGAATCGCGAGGGGGAGATTTATCGCCGGCTCCCCGCGATTGTCGCCGAAAACCGTCGCGAAATCCTGGCTCGCTATCCCCGAATCCTCCGACGCGTCAGCGGTTACAATCTGGATGCCTTCGTTCCCGAGATCTACGAGAATTCGCCCGTGGCCCCTGTGGCGCGGCAACTCGACGCCGATTGGCCCGACCGCCGGGCGTTCAATCTCGCGCGGCTCATCGTCGGGGCGGAGGGGACGCTG
>DASYAR010000292.1:0-13291 GCA_036501235.1 Planctomycetaceae bacterium | reverse complement strand
AGACGAGCCGAAGGACGACGCTGCTCCGACCGAAAAGAAGGAAGAATAAGTGAACGGAAGGATTGGTTTCTGCCCCTGACTTTGGGGACAGGATCGAAAGCATTCAGGCCCGGCTTCCCTTCGGAAGCCGGGTCTTTTTTAATGAACATTAGCCCACCCACTCGCAGGCAGGGAGAATCGAGTCGCTCGATCCTCACTTGTCCTGAAGGTTCCAGAATTCCTCTTCCCCTGGATCGGCGGACGCACCGGGCTTCGGTGGACGCGCAGGACGTTTGGCCTGTGGGGCGGCGGGTTGCTTGCGCGGCAACTCCATGATTTCACTCGACTCGGGCTTTCGGGGAATCGGAATCGCACCGGTGCTGGAAGGGACGGGCTTGACCGTCAACGACGGAGATCGGGCGCCGGTTGCCTTGGCCGGAGCTGCCGGCTTGACGGCGGCGGCCTTGAGCGGCGGAGTGGGCGCCGGTTTGGCGGCCGCTTGCTTCCGGCATTTTGGGCACTCCCCTTTGGCATCGAGAATCCCTTCGCATTTTTCGCACAAGGCAATGGGGACTGCGGCGGACAAGTCGCTGCGCAGATCGTCCCGCGTCTGTGCCACCGCAGGAGCGGCAGCCTTGGATTCGCGCGGTTTCGCAGCTGGGGGGACCGCTGCTGATCGAACCGCCGGCGTTTTGTGCGACTCTTTCTCGTCGATCGCGACGAACGCGTCCTCGGCCGGTTCGTCTCCTTTCACCACCAGGTTTTCTCCCCGTTGGATTTCGGTGCGTGCCACGCGGCCGCTCGCCAGGTCGCGCGCCGAGACCTGCACACGGGCGCTTTCATCGTAGCTGATCTTGACGGCGATTTTCGATTCGGACGGCAGGTTGGGGGGGAGCTCTTCGATCGTGCAGTGGCCGAGCTCGGCATACGGTTGGTCGGTCCCGGCGCCGCTCTCGATGATGAACAGGTTCACGCGCTTCTGATTGGGGACGACCGTTCCGAAGACTTTGGTGACCGAAGTCGGCAACGGCGTGTTGGCCGGGATCAGGAAAAACGGGACCCGCGTATTGGTTTTGACGTCGCGAATCAGGATCCCCAAGTCGCGCGCGTTGACGCTTTGCTGCCGCATCTTCGACAGCCGCGCCACGGCGGTGGGTGCGACGATCGAATGCACGAACTCGCTGTTGGTGAGCAACATTCCGGCGTAATAGGTGGCACCGTGGGCGATCGACTGGTCGGGGGAAAGCGCCTTGCTGAGAGTCGTTCCTCTGAGGTTATGGAGCATCTCGTCGATCATCGGCATTCGCGAAGAACCACCGGCGCTCAGCACTGTCAGGTCGAGGTGCGAGGCCCCCTTGCGGTGCGAGTCGATCAGTTTGCGGGTGATCTCTTCAGTTCGTTTGACCAGGTGCTGCGTCAACTGGTTGAATTGATCGCGTTCGATCTGGTAGGTCTTGCGCTTGCCGCCGTGCTGGCAGATCAGGGCCGCCTTGGGGCGCACCGTCAGGCTGCGTTTGCACTGCTCGACTTCCCAGGCCAGGTGTTGCAGCGACTCGGGGTCGCGTCGCGGATCGTCGCCGAATTCGCGGTTGAATTGTTCGGCGACGGCGTTCAGCAGACACTGGTTCCAGTCGATGCCCCCCAGATGCAAATCGCCCGTGCTGGCGATGACGCGCACCTGGTCTTTCTTGTACGTGACGAGCGACAGGTCGAACGTGCCGCCCCCCAGATCATAAACGAGAATCCGTTGCTCGGCCGCCAGCTCCGAGAACCACAAGCCTTCGGTTCCCAGGACGTAACACAGGGCGGCCGCCACGGGCTCATTGATGATGTCGACCTCTTTGAGACCGGCCGCCTTGCCGGCCGCAACCGTGGCCAGCCGCTGTCCTTCGCTGAATTGCGCGGGAACGGTGATCACGGCCCGTTCGATCGTACCGATCTGGCGCTGCGCGTCGCTCAACAACTTGCGCAGGATCGCTGTGGCAATGTCGGAGGGCGTGTACGTCTTTCCGTCGATGATCCATTTCTTTTTGGGGTCTCCCATCCACCGCTTGGCGTTCTGCACGACGTGCAGCGGGTTCATGATGGCGTTGCGCAGCGCCTCAGTCCCCACGATCACGTCGCGTTTGTCGAACATGACGACCGACGGTGTCGAGATCTCCCCCTCCTGATTGGGAATCGAGACCGGCTCTCCCTGTTCGTTCAAATAGGCGATGCAGGAGTACGTCGTTCCTAGGTCGATTCCGACGGCATGTGTCGTGGGCATATGATGGGTTTTGATCGAAGTGAACAGGTGTGGAGCAGTGCTGCGAGCGCAGCCGACGGTAAGGCCAATTCTTGCACTGCTTATCGTAACACGGACAAAACCGCCGCTCCAGCCGGAAAGAGTTGGTACACTCGAAAACATGACATCCGTCGCCGTCCACTTTGCCAGTGGTGCCGCATTTTTCACGGGCGCGGTCTGTCTCTTCGCTGGAATCGTGGCTGTCATCCGTGGAAAGCACAGAATCTTGCGGCCTGTGGGGCGATTGCTGATTCTGCTCGGGGTGTTTGCGATCGCGTCGTCGGCCACGCCGCTGCCGATGTGGGCCTATGGAATCTGGGCGGCAAGCTTGCTGTCGTGGGTCGTTTGCCGGACTGGCGTAAAAATCATCCAACGGAAATGGCAGACGTATGCTCTTGTCATTTGCGTGGGTTGCACATTTTTCGCCGTGAGCTGGGAATTGAGTTATCAGCTCCCTCCACGTCCTCCAGCGGGCCGCTGGGATCGACTGGTCGTCGTTGGCGATTCGCTGAGTGCCGAGGACTTCACCGAAGGGGGCGATCCGTGGCCGAAACTTTTGGAGCGAGGCCACGGCATTCATGTCGACAACCTGGCGTTCAGTGGCGCGCAAAGCGCCTCGGCGGCGAAGCGCGTCGGTTCCGAGGATCTGACCGGCGCGCTCGTCCTGCTGGAAATCGGTGGAAATGATCTGCTGGGAGCTGTCTCGACGATCGATTTCGAGCACGGGCTCGAGCGACTGTTATCGTTGGTTTGCCGAGACGACAACTCAGTCGTGATGCTGGAACTTCCTCTGCCGCCGCTTTATAACGGGTATGGTGAGGTCCAGCGCCGGCTGGCGCAGAAGCATCACGTGCTGCTGATCCCCAAGCGGTATTTCGCCGGTGTTCTCGCGAGCGCGGGAGATCGAGTCGACGGCGTGCATTTGTCGGCTGCCGGTCACAAAAAAATGTGCGAAATGCTCTGGACTCTCCTGTCATCGTGTCTCGTCGATTCCGCACTCCGAATTCCACACTCCGAACTTCCTCCATGATCCTCGACCTCTTCAAACTCGAAAATCGCGTTGCACTCGTCACCGGGGCGAGCCGCGGGCTGGGACACGCCATGGCCCTTGGACTGGCCGAGGCCGGCGCCGACATTGCCTGTGTGTCGCGTTCGGGTGACGACACGGCCCTGCGCGCGCAAGTCGAAGGATTGGGCCGGCGGTTCATCGGCTTTCAGGCCGACCTGGCCGACCCGGCCCAGCGCGTGGGGCTGGTGGGACGAGTCGTCGCCGCTCTGGGGCGAATCGACATCCTCGTGAATAACGCCGGGAGCGGCACTCGGTTTCCTCCCGAAGAATATCCCATGCAGGAGTGGCGCGATCTGCTGGAAGTTCATCTGAATACGGCATTCGACCTGTCGCAACAGGCCGCCGTGCCGATGCTCGAACGAGGACGCGGAAAGATCATCAACATCGGTTCCGTGATGAGTTACGAAGGGGGATTGAACATTCCGGCTTACGCCGCCGCCAAGCACGCGCTGGCCGGTTTGACGAAGTCGCTGGCGGTGGCCTGGAGCAGTCGCGGAATCAACGTCAACTGCATCGCCCCCGGTTATTTCGAAACCAACATGGCCGGCACGCTGAAATATCACCCAGTCCGCGGCCAGCAGATTCTCGACCGAATTCCCGCCGACCGTTGGGGAATGCCGGAAGAGCTCAAGGGGTTGGCGGTCTTCCTGGCCTCCGACGCCTCGAATTACATGCACGGCAGCATCGTCCCCATCGACGGCGGTTGGCTGGCGCGATGATCGATGACGCGATAATTCTTTCCAACGCGGAATTCCCGAATCTACCGAAATGACATCGAACATTCCCACAAACGACGACGCCGAAGGGTCGAGATTGGCCGCTGCCCCTTTGTGCGATCAATTTGAGAATTCGACCGACCTGCGACCGTTCTTCCTGACGCTGCGCGATATTCCGCCGGCGCCGCTCAGGCCGACGGACATCTTCGCGACCGACCAGCCGCTCGAAGTCGAGATCGGATCGGGCCGGGGTTTGTTTCTCGTCAATGCAGGGTTGACCTGCCCCGGCACGAATTTTCTCGGAGTCGAATACGACTACAAAGAAGCCCGCCGTGCCGCCCGCCGTTTACAAAAACGCAACTTCCCGCACGTGCGCCTCCTGGGGGCCGACGCGCGGATCGTGATGCGCGACTATCTGCCGACGGCATCGGCTCGCGCTCTGCACGTATACTTTCCCGACCCGTGGTGGAAACGGCGACACAAGAAGCGCCGAATCTTCAGCGCCGATTTTCTGGTGCAGGCAGCCCGGATTCTCGAGCCGGGGGGCCTGTTGCACGCGTGGACCGACGTCGAGGAATACTTCGGCGTCATGAACTTGCTGGTGGCCGAGAACCCCGCGTTTGAGCCGCTGCCGCCGCCGACTGAACGCGCCGCCCTCAATGACATGGACTACCACACCAGCTTCGAGCGCAAGAAACGGAAGCTGGGCCTGCCGATCTTTCGCGCCCGCTGGCAACGAAGGTAGCGACTTCCTCAACGCGACTCTCGAGCCGACAGGCCAATTTTTTTAACCCGACGGTGATTCCGGGTGGAAAACTTCTTATCCTGCGAGTCCCGATTCGCTAGAATGTGGGGAAGGAATCGCTGATATGTCGATCGTCGCCAAGAGCCTGTTATCTCCGCAGGAGTACCTCGACCGCGAGCGCCGGGCTCCATCGCGCAGTGAATTCTACCGTGGCGAAATGTTCGCCATGTCGGGCGCGAGTTGGGAGCACACGCTCATCAAAGACAATCTCTCGCGTGAAGCAGGAAACCAGTTAAAAGGAGGGCCGTGCCAGGTCGTGACGAGCGATTTGCGCGTCAAAGTCGACGCTTCCGGTCTCTACACCTATCCCGATCTCGTCATGGTTTGCGACCCACCGCAATTCGAAGATGATGTTCTCGATACTCTCCTCAACCCGCGGATCATCGTCGAAGTGCTTTCGGAGTCGACGGAAAAATACGATCGGGGGAGTAAGTTCGAGAATTATCGCAAGCTGTCGTCATTGAAGGAGTATGTGCTGGTCTCGCAGGACCGGCCGCTCATTGAACGCTATGTCCGCCAGGACGATGCCACCTGGGTGCTGACTGCCTTTAGCGACCCGACGCAGACATTCGCTTTTGGAACGGTGGTCGTCCTGGTCCCTCTCGCCGAGATCTATCGCGGTGTCACCTTCGCCGATGGCACCGCCAGCGACCAGCAGCGAATCAACGGCGAACAAGAATAGCGCCTAGGGGGCGGCCCATGAATTTCATCCTGAACGGCGCTCCACTTCATTTTTATTGCTTTGTTTTCGAATGGTTCGGCGACTTTGGAATCCACGGCTTCGTCGCGCCCCACGACGCCCGTTGGTAAATCACCGATGAATCGCCGGAACTCAGCCTGGCCGGGAATTCACCGGCGGGCGACTTGACCAATTATCCCCTCCCCGATAAATTGGCTGTTTCGTTTGATCTCGTGCCGCAGGGCAGGTTCCGGGGAACCGATTGCTCGTATTTTCGAGTAATCGCCTATCGAGCCTCCGCGGTGAAATCACATTGAGGGGCGCCCGTGCTCCCCGGCCCAGGTTTGTGCTAAATGCCTACGATCAATCAGCTTGTGCGGAAGCCCCGCACCGTGCAGAAATCCAAATCCAAAACTCCGGTGCTCGACGGATGCCCGCAGAAGCGCGGCGTCTGTCTGCAGGTGAAGACCGTCACCCCCAAGAAGCCCAACTCGGCCCTCCGTAAAGTGGCCCGCGTCCGGCTGTCGAACGGGAAGGAAGTCACGGCGTACATCCCCGGCGAAGGGCATAACTTGCAAGAACACTCGATCGTGCTTGTTCGCGGCGGCCGCGTTCGCGACTTGCCCGGTGTGCGATATAAAATCATCCGTGGCGTGCTCGATACCCTGGGCGTCGCCGATCGGAAACAGGCCCGCAGCCGGTACGGTGCGAAGCAGGCGAAGAAATAAAGAAGTTTTTATGACTTCGGAAGTCGTTCGCTATTAGTGACGAATGACGAAATTCCAATGGCTAAGGAAATCTGAACGGCAAAATCCGAAATCCAATCATCATAAAATAACGGCACACGAGTTCTTGACGAGGCTTTGATTTATGGCTCAGCGTATGACGGCGAGTGCTTCTCAGTTAAAGCCCGATCCCAAGTATCATTCGATCCTGGCGTCGAAGTTCATCAATTGCCTGATGACGTCCGGCAAGAAGACGACTGCCCAGCGCGTCTTTTACAGCGCGATCGAAATGATTTCAGAAAAAATCACCGATCATCCGCCGATCGACGTCTTCCATGGCGCGGTGGACAACGTCAAGCCATCGATCGAAGTCCGCTCGCGTCGCGTCGGCGGCGCCAACTACCAGGTGCCGACGCAGGTCAATTCCCGCCGCCAGCAGGCGCTGGCGATCCGGTGGATTCTCGAAGCGTGCCGCGAGAAGAAGGGGCGGCCGATGCACCAGCTTCTTGCCGAAGAGTTCATGGCTGCGTACAAGCGCGAAGGCGCCGCGATGACCAAGCGCGACAACGTCCATCGCATGGCTGACGCGAACAAGGCTTTTGCCCACTTTGCGTGGTAGTGGGGCGTGGTAACGTGCCCACCGACGTCGAGAAAATCCGCAATATCGGCATCATTGCCCACATCGACGCGGGCAAGACGACTACCACCGAACGAATCCTGTTCTACGCCGGTGCGTCGCATCGCATGGGCGACGTCGACGACGGCACGACCCACACCGACTTCGATCCCGAAGAACAGGAACGCGGGATCACGATCTACTCGGCCGCCGTCACCTGCCGCTGGCGCGACTGGCAAATCAACATCATCGACACCCCCGGCCATGTCGATTTCACCGCCGAGGTAGAGCGTTCGCTGCGCGTGCTCGACGGCGGCATCGTCGTCTTCTCGGCCCGCGAAGGGGTCGAAGCGCAGAGTGAAACGGTCTGGCGGCAGGCCAACAAATACGGCGTGCCGCGCATCTGCTTCATCAACAAGATGGATCGCATCGGCGCCGGGTTCGAGCGCACGTTCCAGCAAATCAAGGAGCGCCTCGTCGCCAACCCGGTGGCCATCTTTATCCCCATCGGCGCCGGGCCGCACCCGGATCCGAAGGCCTTTCGCGGCATCATCGACCTGATCGAAATGCAGGCCATTTACTTCGACGAGGCCTCGCAGGGATCGAAATTCGAGATTCGGGAGGTCCCGGCCGATCATCAGGACCTGGCCGCGGAATGGCGCGCCAAACTCCTGGAGCAGGTGGCCCTGCTCGACGACGCCATTTTCGCGAAATACATCGAAGAGCAGCCAATCGCCGCCGACGACATTCGCCGCCTGCTGCGCGTGGGAACATTGACTCGCGTATTACAGCCGGTGCTGTGTGGCTCGTCGCTCAAATACATCGGCGTGCAGCCGCTGCTCGATGCGGTGGGGGCGTTTCTTCCCAGCCCCATCGACCGCCCTCCCGTGCAGGGGCTCAATCCGAACGCCAAGAAGGAAACGATCGAGACCCGCAAGCCGTCGACGAAAGACCCGTTCTGCGGCCTGGTCTTCAAGATCGTGGCTGATCCGCACGGAGACTTGTGCTTCGTCCGCGTCTATTCGGGCGTGCTCAAGAGCCGTTCGCGGCCCCTCAATCCGCGGCTCGGCAAGAAAGAAATGGTCAGTCAGCTCTGGCACATCCAGGCCGATCGTCGCGAGAAGCTTGAAACCGAAGCGGTCGACGCAGGTGAAATCGTGGGGATCACCGGCATCAAGGATTCGGCCACCGGCGACACGCTGTGCGAGGCCAATCATCCGATTGCACTGGAAAGCATTGTCTTTCCGGAGCCGGTCATTTCGATGGCAGTGGAGCCCGAATCGAGCGCCGATCGGCGCAAACTGGCCGAAACGCTGCAAATGCTCTCGCGCCAGGACCCGACGTTCCGTGCTACGGTCAACGAAGAAACGGGGCAGACGCTGATCAGCGGCATGGGCGAACTGCACCTGGAAGTCATCCGGCACCGCATGGAGCGCGACTTCAAGCTGAACGTCCGCGTCCATCGCCCGCGTGTCAGCTACCGCGAGACGATCAAGAAATCGCAGTCAGCCACCGGTGAATTTTCGCGCCATGCGGCCGGCGTCACCCAGTTCGCGCGCGTGCATCTGAAGCTCGAGCCGCAGCCTGAAAACGATACGGTCGTCGTCAAGAACGACATCAAGTCCGGCGACCTGTCGCCGGAAATTCTGGCGCTCGTGGAACAGGCCGTGCGCGAGACGGCCCAATCGGCAGGGATGGTGGGATACCCGCTGATCCAGACGAAGTTGACCATTCTGTCCGTCGAGAATTCGGAGCTTGAAAACCCCGAAGCCGCGTTTCAACGAGCGGCCAGCGACGCTGTGCTCAACGGCGTCAACGGAGCGGGCGTCGTGCTGCTCGAACCGATCATGAAGCTTGAAGTCGTGACCCCCGACGAATTCCTGGGAAACATCCACTCCGACCTGATGGCGCGGCGGGCGATGATCGTCGGCACCGACCAGCGCGGCGACCTGCAGGCAATCGCCGCCGAGGTGCCCTTGGCGACGATGTTCGGCTATTCGACGCAAGTCCGCAGCCTGTCTCAGGGCCGTGCGTCGTACTCGATGGAACCCCTCAAATACGCCGTCGCCCCGCCTGAAGTGCTCAAAGAGATGATGGGGGAATAGGGCCTCTTCAGCCAGTCCCTTGTCCGCGGTCGAATTCCTGCAGGTCGCGCAGGTAGAGGGCGAGCGTCGATTGCAGGGTTTCACGGGCGATTGTCCAGCGCGGGTTATCGTCGGTGTAGCGGTTGCAATGATCGACGAGCAGCCGATAGACGAATTTGAACAAGTGGCGCGGCACGCGCAGCCGTTCGAGCGTGGCGATCAGTTCCGGTTCCGACACCGATTCGTCAAATAGATTGCGAAACGAAACTTTGCCGCTGTTGGCGTCGGTGCAGGCGCGAATTCGGTCGTTGGCGACGTCGTACAGCGATTCGCCAGTCCATTGCAGCGAACGGATCAAGTTCTGTTTGTCGAGCCGCGAGCGCTCGAAGAACTCTCGGTCTTCGCGCGCCAGGTGGAAGCTGACCTCCACCGGCAACAGCAGCTTGAAACCGATCCCCGGGTGCTTGAGGAATTTATTGTCGAACATCGGCCAGAGCAGGTCGCGCATGCGCTCGACCGATCCGTTAATCAAGTGCGGCTCGTCGACACGGTCGACCAAAACGACGATCCCCGCATAACCGAGGGGCCTCAGCACGGATTGAAACTTGTTGAGCAGTTCGTACCGGTCATCGCTGCGTTCTTTGTTCGGGATCGGCTGGTCCAACAGCTCTTTTCGCGGAATTTTCGAGAGCAACTGCCTGAGCAAATTCGGATGGTGCTGGGTGACCCGCACCTGGCGCTGGACTTGCCACGACTGCCACAAGAGAGTTGCCTGGCGATAGAGCCAGGGAAGCCAAGCCGCCAGGATAATCAACCACGGCTTGATGCTGTGATAGAATTCGGTCAGTTTGCCGCGATACACGAATAGGCCGATCGCCGCCATGGTGACGAGGATTCCCAGCACACGATCCCATTGGGTGGGCCACGACCGGTAACGCAACCTGCGGCGCAGGGCGTTCCAGCGCTGCTTGCGGGGCATTGCCAGTGAACGGTCGTAAAACGCGGCCAGCAGCAGCAGATCGCGTCGCTGCAGCCGGGAAAGCGAATCGAGCTGAGGCTGGTCGAAACCTTCCGCCCCACTTCTGCCCCCGGCAGCGAGCCCCAGCAGCCCATCGACGACGCGCGAGACTCCCAGAGTCAGAATGGCGTCCATGTGGTCCCACAACCGCCACGATTCCAGCGTTCGTTCCGGACGGCGCATGCGGCCGGACAGCCGGTCGCGGTAACAATCGAGAAATGGATTAAAATCGTCATACTCGATGACCAGCACGCGGCGGTCGGGGTGTTCGCGATTGTAGCGGGCGATCTGATCGACAATCTGCAGCCGCAGGGCCGTCTTGCCGCTCCCCTTCTCCCCAAAGACCACGGCGGTCGCGGGTTCTTCCGGGCTCCCGAAGATTTTGTCCCAGGCCGGGTGATACGTCCCTTCCAGGCAGTGCCGTTTGAACACCTGGTCGCTCTGGGCGTCCTCCTGCCCGAACGGGTTCTCTTTGATGCCGTGATGGGCCAGTAACTGTTGAACCTTCATTCGACACGTAAATCCCTTCGCAACGGCCGCTCGTCCGTTGGTTGCAAACGCGGGCGCGATTCTTTTTAATAGACATCCAGGAATAAATCCGCCCCCCAATGGATCAAATTCCGCAGACGCGTTCCTGGCGGGGCGGCTTTCTGTTTGTACAAAGCTCCAACTTTCTCTGCAAAGGTCAATGTCATGAGTTTTTTGGTGAGTTTTCGAAAGTGGACGGCCTCTGTGGTTGCCGCAAGCTTGGCTCTGTGTGTCATCGGTTGCGGTCCGGAAGCGTCCACGCCCTCGCCCGCCGTCGGCGGCAAGCCGCCGGCAGCGCGTGAACAAACGGGTTCGACGACCGGCGGTCCGGCGAAGAAAGGCCGTGCTGAAGTTCCCGAGCCGGCGCCGGCCGAAGAAACAGACAAGACGCCCGCAGCCGCTCAGGAAGAGAAGCCGGCGGAAGAAAAGCCGGCCAACGACAAACCCGATGACAAACCTGCCGACGAAAAGCCGAACGAATAGGTTCTCGCAGGTTTCGATTTTGGAATCCGGCGGCGCGGTGCATGCGAGAAGCACATTTTCTTCGCGTTGACGCAGGAGCTTAACTGAACGCCGGCAGACCGGTGATCGCCTCGCCGAGGATCAAAAGGTGCATGTCGTCGGTTCCCTCGTAAGTCTTGACGCTTTCGAGATTCGCCATGTGGCGAAAGCACTGATGCTCGTCGAGGATGCCGACGCCCCCCAGGATATCGCGCGTGGTGCGGGCGATCTCCAGGGCCATCGCCACATTGTTGCGCTTGGCCATGGAAATCTGCACGTGCGTCGCAGTGCCTGCCGCTTTAAGCTGCGCCAGCCGCCAGGCCAGCAATTGGGCTTTCGTCAGTTCGGTCAGCATTAGCGCCAACTTCCGCTGCACGAGCTGAAAGCTGGCGATCGGCTTGCCGAACTGGATCCGCCTTGCGGCGTACGCGCGGGCTTCGTCGTAACAGGCCATCGCCGCCCCCAGCACTCCCCAGGCGATGCCGTAGCGGGCGTGATTGAGGCACTGGAGCGGCGACTTCAATCCGCGTGAGGCTGGCAACAGGCTCTCGGCAGGGATGACGCAATTGGCAAATGTCAATTTGCTCGTGTTCGCCGCGCGGAGCGATAACTTGCCTTCGATCAGCTCGGCATGGAAACCGACCGTGCCTTTCTCGACGAGAAACCCGCGGATCGCAGCAGGGCTGGCGGGATCGACGCCCGGCTCGCCGTCGACCTTGGCCCAGATGATCGCCACGTCGGCGATGCTGCCCAGGCCGATCCACATTTTCTTGCCGTTCAGAACGTAGCCGGCATCGGTTTTCCTGGCAGTCGTCACCATGCCGGCCGGGTTCGAACCGAAGTCTGGTTCCGTCAAACCGAAACAGCCGAGCTTGTCTCCCTTGGCCATCGGGGGGAGCCATTTCTGCTTCTGCTCTTCGCTGCCGAAGAGATGAATCGAGTTCATGGCCAGCGCCCCTTGAACAGAGGCAAACGTCCGCAGGCCGCTGTCGCCGCGCTCCAACTCCTGCATGATCAGGCCGTATTGCAATGGCGACAACCCCGCACAACCGTATCCTTCGATGTTGCCTCCAAAGGCCCCGAACTGTGAGATCTCCCGCGAGATCACCAGCGGAAACGTGGCCCGCGCGGTGTGTTCGGCGACGATCGGCAGAAACCGCGTTTCGACCCAGTCGCGCACCCGCGTCCGCAGTGCAATATCGGCTGGCGACAGCAGTTCGTCGAGCGAATAGAAGTCGACCCCCGCAAATGTCGGCGCGTGCGCGGTCACCGCGCTCTGCCCGTCCTGAGCTTTTTGAATTTCGGATTTCGGACTTCGGATTTTCTTAGACATTCATCATTCGACATTCGTCATTTTCAATCACCGTCCTCGAGCAGCGACGGCAAGACACGGGCCATTTCATTCAGAAACATTCGCCGCAGCGCATCGTACCCACGGTCGTTGGGGTCTTCCAGGTTGTCCCAGTACCAGTAGTGCGGGTCATTTTTATCATAATGTTGTCGCCAGAATTGCAGGCAGTGGATGCCGTGCCCCAGAAATCCGCCGTGCATGTCGACCAGCTTGACGTTCTTGCGCGACTCGGCAGCCCGGGTCATGACGCCATTGTAGGCGCCAATGATTTTGAGTCCATCCGGCCACGCTGGCAGGCCGGCCGTCGGCGCGTCTCCCACGTCGTCGGTGGGGTCGAAGATATTTGCGATGAAAAATACGCACCCACCGGGAAACTTCGCCTGCAACTGGTCGATGATCGCATCGAGCCGAGTTTTGAAATTGCCGATCCACGGCTGCGCCTGTTCGATCGTGGCCCCATACATGGCCCCCTCCCGCGCCGGAGTGCGGCCGTAATTATGGATGACGTCGTTGCCGCCGGTGGTCATCACGACAATGCCGAACGTGTCCTCATCCTGCTGTTTGAGTTTGGGGACGAGGAGGTCCAGGCATTCCTGCGACGTGCTTCCCGACAGGGCCAGATTGATCGACGTCAAATTCGGAAAGACCTTTGCCAGCGATTTGCCTTGCATGTCGGCGAATTCATCAGGCGGATTCTCGACCAGGCGGCGGAAGAATCCCTTTGCGGGTGATGCGCCATAGCCGGCCGTCACACTGTCGCCGATCCCCACGAGCAACACCGAGCGATCGGTCCAGTGATATTCGAATTTCTCGGCCGCCACTGCGGGACCGGCAGGCCCTGAACCGACCGGCCGCGCGTACCAGAAATAAACGTACAGCGCTGTCAGCCCTGCGGCAATCAGCCCCAGCGCGATCAGCCAGACGATACGCGACATG
>DASYAR010000291.1:0-2005 GCA_036501235.1 Planctomycetaceae bacterium | reverse complement strand
CAGGAGCGTTCCCGCGACCTGGTTTCTGAGCAAAGGCAGAGGCCATTCGTGCCCGTCAAACCGTGCGATCAGCCGCGCCATGCCGATTTCGTCGAACGGCAGATGCCCCTGAATCAGGAACAGCCGTCCCTCGCGATCGTCATCCAGCCAGACGGCGTGACCTTCGGCTTGAATGACCGTGGCCAGCCGCGACAGGCTCAAGGCGGCGATCTCCCGCGGCGCATGCGAGACGTGCATGTGCTGGGTCAGCGTGTGCAGCAGCTTGATCTCTTCGTAGCTGCATTCCAATTGCCGTGCGATACGTTTGCGATCGGCCGTATCGGTCGATTCGGCGATTCGGCGGTGTAATTCGCTCGTGGCCAGGGCCAGGTGGCGGCGAAACACTTGCGGATCGCTGGCTGGCAGTTTTGCCAGATGGGCGTCCAGTTGCGATGGCGACCAACCCTGCTCGGCTGCCGCCAGAACCAGCTCCTCAGGCCTCGCGCCCGCCTGCGACAACACGTATCCCACGGCGACCTGAGATCCCGAGTCGACGGCCGGAAACGGAAGTGCAAAGCAGACCAGGCCGGATTTCGAGACCTGCACCTGGCTCTCGGCCGACTGCACGCAATGCCACATGAGCTCCGAGGGCACAATCGCCGGCAGGCTTTGGTCGGTTCCGGCTGCGAGGCGTCCGTGCCGCAAATCGAAACACATCACATTCGTTCCGAGCATCTCGGCGAGCTGATCGAGGTCGGGAGTCGTCGATGTTTCGCGACACGATTTGGCAGCGCCAGCGGATGCCGTTTCCGCCGCGGCAGCCCGCCTGTTCAAGTCGACCAACATCGAATCACCAGCCGAGTTCCAGGACACAGAAGAGAGGATCCAGATGAACTCTAAGTCATGCGGCTGGACGTGGCAGAACGGCAACAAAACGGCAGAGCAGGGGAGGTGAATTCCGATGGGCCGGGAATCATCGTGTCGATGTTACGGATTATCCGTGCAATGCCGATCGCGACGATTCGGATGACGGTATTACGTCGTGATGCTGATCGGTTGGTCCGAAAGACTTTCGAATCCGGATTCGGTGATCAGATAGTCGCGTTCGTATCTCATGCCGCCGACTCCGGGAACATAGACGCCCGGCTCCAGCGTCACTACGTCACCGGCGACCAGCGTCTCGGAGCTTTCCGGGACGAAATATGGCGGCTCGGGATGTCCCAAACCGACGCCGTGCCCGGCGTGATGCGGGAAGTGCTCGGCGAGCTGCCTATCGGCAAACGTGTTGCGCACCGCGTGAAAGACCTGACGGCATGACGCGCCGGGGCGCAGTTCTCGTTCTCCAGCCTGCATCGCGGCGACGCACGCTTCGTACAGTTCGCGTTGCCGGGCGCGCGGTTGGCCGTCGCAGACGAATGTGTTGCAGAAGTCGCCACGGTATCCGTCGATCACGGCTGAAAAGTCGAGCAACACCAGGTCGCCCGATTGAATCACTCGAGACGAGGGGACACCGCCAATCTGCTCGCAGCGCGGCCCGCTGACGAAGTCGCCATAGATCAGCACCTGCCGGCCAGCCGCTTCGCCGGCGGTCCGCTGCACAAGGCGGTAGACATCGAGCTCGGTCATTCCCGAACGAACGTCGCGCATCGCGGCGCACAGTCCCGCAGTCGCCGATTGGAGCGCGGTCTTGATCAAGTGGACTTCGTCTGCATCCTTCGCGCGCCGCATCTGGCGCATTACCGGCGTGACGTCAAGCAGCCGCACGTCGGCCCGCGCGGCCCGCACTCCGTCCGCGACCGCGGCAGGGCAAACGGCGGCTTCGTACCCGATCGTCCGGCCGCGGCAGGATTGCATCCGCTCAAGTACCGTGCGGACCAGCAGCTCAGCACGAGGCCCGGCCGATTCGACGCAGCGATACCACACCGGCATCACCCGTTCGGTCGCAAATGCCGCATTGAGAAACGACTCCTGGACGTTATCGGCGATCAGAATGGCCGATCCGTCGCGTCCCAAAATCAAGGCGGCG
>DASYAR010000290.1:0-6418 GCA_036501235.1 Planctomycetaceae bacterium | reverse complement strand
CATCGTTGAAATGATGATGGCTGATTTGCAGCATATCGCTCGTCACATAGATGCACTTGCCGATGTCGAGATTGGCCGTGTAAATCCCCAGGTCGATGTCGGTCATGAACGTCCCGAGCAGGATGATGCAGTCGCTGTCTTCGACGAATTTGCGAACCGGCTCGCGGCACATCGCCCCTTCGTAGATCCCCAGATACAGCGGGTGCCGTTCGCTGACGACTGATTTTCCCAGCAGCGTGGCGCACATCGGGATCTGGTGCTTCTCGGCGAGTTTGACCACTTCGTCCCCCAGTCCGAAGCGATGCATTTCGACCCCCGCGATGATCACCGGACGCTTGCAGGCATTGATGGTCTCGGTGGCCTCATCGAGCGCCTCACGCAAGGCGTTTTTATCGCTGACCGGTTTTTCGTGACTGGCCTGATACGGATGGGGCGATTTCGTGCGAACCCTGTCGCGCGGCAATTCGAGATACACGGGGCGCTTGTAGCGGTCGCATGCTGCCAGGCAGCGGTCGATATCGCGAAACGCCGTGAGCGGGTCGTCGAGAGACGCGGAGGCGACCGTGATTTTCTCGAAGACTTCGCGCTGCGTGTTGAAGTCGCGCACACGATGGTGCAACAGCGGGTCGCTGCGCCGTTCGTCGACGCCGGGAGCACCGCTGATCACGACCACCGGAGACTTCTCCGCATAGGCCCCGGCGATCGAATTGCACATGCTCAGGCCGCCGACACTGAACGTGACGCACACCGCTCCCATGCCGTGGACGCGGGCGTACCCGTCAGCCGCGAAACCGGCATTGTCTTCTCGAGTGCAGCCGACGACCGTCACGGGGCTGTCAGTGAGCATCGAATAGAACTGCAGGACGAAGTCGCCGGGAATGCCGAACACGTGTTCGATGCCGTAGTCCTGTAACCGCTGGATCAGATAATCGCCGATCGACGGCGAGTCGCTGCCTCGCCCCGCTGCGGCCCGGCCGGTCTGCGATCGACGTGTGGACGACTTCCGAGCGGCCATACCAGAGTCCTTTCAATTCCGGGGTGTCCGGTGGGGCGACATTGTAACGACCAGCGACGTTCGACGCATCCCGGAGCCGAGCCGGGGAACGGCCCTGCTGAATGACCTGAAAGCCGGCACTCGAATTTCGAAGTTTTGCGTGCGAAATTATTCGAAAAATCGGGTTTTCGAGGATGACAAATCGAGCAGCAACGTGTATAAATTGGTCGATATGTAACGGATGTAAGGAGAATGATGGCCCGGGGGCAAATTGCCGGGCCTGCTTTAACTGTCATTATCACTCACTTTGCTCGATTCAAGGGAGACCACAATGAGACGCATTTCGCTGCTGGTGGTGACGTTGTGTTTCGCTCTGACCTCGGCTTACGCGGCTGACGTCAAGTTGGACGGAATCAAGTGCATCGTCGCCAAGGACAAGCCGGCCAATAAGGACAAGTCGGTTGATTACAAGGGCGGTAAGGTCTACTTCTGCTGCGACAACTGCCCGAAGGCGTTCTCCAAGGACGAAAAGAAATACGCAACGAAGGCCAATACCCAGCTCGTGGCGACTGGCCAAGCCATCCAGCACAAGTGCCCCCTGTCTGGCGAGAAGCTGGATTCGAGCACTGAAATCACCGTTGCCGGCGCAAAGGTTCAGTTCTGCTGCAACAATTGCAAAGGTGACGTCGAAAAGCTGAAGGGTGACGAGCAGGCCGAAAAAGTCTTCAGCGATGAAGCCTTCAAGAAGGCCGATTTCAAGGTCGAAAAGAAATAATTCGATCGGATCGGCGAATTATCAAATTGAAACAGGGGAGTCCTTTCGGGCTCCCCTGTTTTTTTGCGCGTCACCTCAACTGAAAACGACTCAAATTCCATGTCGAACTCAGGAGAAGGGGATAGGGAGATAATGGGGATGCAGAGATAATTCAGCGCGTCGAATATTATTGAGGCCGTCGGAGAAACTGGAGCCGTCGTAAAACATGCTTCCTTCCGTCGCAGCCAAGGATGCAATCCATCCTCGACCGGCGCGGTCGGAGCGAATTCGCCTATCACCGCCGATCCCCTTATCACCTGTTCGCCAACAATCGGCTCCATCCCCGTGAGCCGCGATTTGCGGCCAAATTTCAAGGGACTCGCACTGAATGCAAAATTGCCTCCCCGGACAACAAGACGTGGAATCGTGAACGACAAACCACGCATGCGCCGAATGGCACAATTACGAAAGCTCCTTAATCCGAGCCATTCGGTGCATTCGTGATCTGTCCGTCGTCGAGACACATACAGCCGGACGTCGCTATTTATTTTTTTGTTTCGCCGCACCCCGACCAGTGATTGATTTCGCCGTTTTCTTCGAGGACTTTTTCGCGGCGGGCTTCTTCTTCGGAGCGGATTTTTTGGCAGCGCCGCGCCGAAAGATTTCGTCCCAGCCAGCGGCGAATTTCTCCGTCGAACCCGTGTGAACCGTATAGCCCGTCATGATGTGTCCTCGTGGAGTGAAAATTGAATGGGGAATGCTCATTCCCGGGTGAGGACGCGAGCGGCAATCTGCTCGATCCTCACGACGGCCGGCCGTTGAAAAAGGGGACAGTCCCTCTCCGCCATATCGATTTGTTACGGAGAATTCACTCATTGGAAAGGGACAGTCCCTTTTTCAACAGGCTGCTAGGCTCCCGACTCGCCGGTCAACTGCTTGATCTCATCCATTTTCTCGCGCAGCGTTTCGACTTGTTGCATGAGCGCCTTCCGGCACAGTTCGACCCGTTTGAGGATTTTTTCGCTGCCGGATTGAATCGTCTTGGCGGAGGTTTCGATTTCGTTCAAGCCTTCGGTGCGCTTCTCGATCTCGCAGATCGCCTCGTCGATCACCTGGAAATCGGCCGCCTGGGCATCGTTCTGGCGCGCCGTGCGCACGCACAGGGCGCGCACCAGGGTGAATGCCGTTTTCAGGAACAGGTCGGTGGCGGGATCTTCGGCGTTCCAGAGGACGAACACGTCGTTGCCGTAACGCATCAGCGGCGCGGCGATCAATTCGGCTGGGGCCATGCCGGCCGAAAAAACGAACAGTCCCACCTGGGCCCCGCGGTTCTTGCGGGCCTCGTCGATTTCTTCGCGGGCCCGCCCGATGGTGAACTGCCCTTCTTCCTTGGCTTCGACGACAATCCGGGCCCCAGGCGTAGCGCTTTCCGGTCCGAGATCGACGACGCAGTCTCCCACTTTGCGGTTTTTGATGAGACCGGTCGTCGCACCTGTTCGCGTCGCAATGTCGCCGAGCTTCAGCGCCTCTCTCGAGAGGAATTCGCAGACGACGTCTTCGAAGACCAGGCCATGGATCGTCGACCGGGCGGCCTCTTCGCGCTGCACGACCATTTGTTTCAGGGTCAGCTTGACCTCTTCCTGGAACGACTGGTTCGTCTTCGAGTGGGTTTCCAGAATGTCGACGACCTCTTTCTTGAGGCGCGACAATGCCGAATCGTCGTTATCCAGCGTGAGATTGTCGTCGATCGCCTGCTGAGTCGATTCGAGCATTTCCTTGAGGCGCGACAGGGCCGAGGCATCATTATCGAGCGAGAATTCGCTGGTGATCGTCTTCTGGGCGCGGTCGACGTTGCGAACCAGCCGGCTCAGGGCCGAGTTCTCTTCGTCGAGCGAGAATTCCTTGACGACCCCGTCGATTTTGTCCTGCAAGTTCTCGGTGAGCTGGTCGTGGTGCGTGTGCAGCTCGTCGATCAGCCGCGACAGGGCCCCCTCTTTATTGTTGAGCGAGAACTCGGAAAGAATTCGCTCGCGCTGTGTGACCAACTGTTCGCCGAACGTGTCGCGCAGGGCCTTCAGCAGCCCCCGCGATTCGTCGGGCGAGAGGAGCTTCAGCAGCGGACTGTCGTTCCCGAAATGGGCCGACAGCGTTTTGACCAGCTCCGACTCGCCGGCCCCTACTTGGCGGCGGAGCACTTCTTCGAGCTCGCCGTCCTTGCGGATCAGCCGGTTGACACGTTCCTGAAATCGGCCGCTTTCGGGATCGAAATAGTCTTTCAGAGAGGACGTGAGGCGATCGTGAACCAGGGCTGCGTGTTCGTTCAACTGGGATTGCAGCGCATGCAGCATATGATCGGTCTGACGACGGATCTGTTCGCCATCCACCTGCCCGCGCGCCTGCCGCAGGGCCAGAACACCGATTCGCAAGGCGCTCAAAGCATAGCGCTCGCGCTCTTCCCCTTCGGGATGTTGACACAATTCGGCGATCGTCTCGGCGTCTTCGACGGTCAGCTCGAGCGGGAGCCGGAATGGAAGATCGACACCTGCGCCGGAATACGAGTCGCCTGCCGCCGTCAGTTCGAGTTGATCGGCCATATCCTCACATCTGCTGCATTTTCTTACAGATCGCCTCGGCCATTTGCAGGGTGCCGACGGAGGTCGGGTCGTTGCGGTCGGCCTTCATGTCGTAGGTGACGTCTTTCCCTTCGGCAATAATGGCGGCCACCGCCCGTTCCAGGCGGTCTGCGGCCGTTTTTTCTCCGAGATGTTCGAGCATCAGCTTACCCGACAGAATGAGGGCCGTGGGATTGACCTTGTTCTGTCCCTTGTACTTGGGGGCGGTGCCGTGCGTGGCTTCGAAGATCGCACCTTCGCTGCCGATATTGGCGCCGGGGGCGACCCCCAGCCCGCCGACCAAACCGGCGCACAGATCGCTCAGAATGTCGCCGTACAAATTGGGGAGCACGATCACGTCGTACAACTCGGGTTTTTGCACGAGTTGCATACACATGTTGTCGATCAGCCGCTCGGTGTATTCGAGCGAGCCACCGGTGTTCTTGACTTGACCGGCCAATTGTGAATCGGCGGAAATTCCTTCCGCCAGCGACTTGTCTTCGAACCTGGCTCCATATGCGACGGCGACGGCCCGCGACTCTTTGTACCACAGGCCGTCGGTGAACTTCATAATGTTCGCCTTGCAGACGGAAGAGACGCTTTTGCGATTGTTCTTGAGCGCATAATCGAAGGCGTAATTCACGATCGCGCGCGTCCCTTCGAACGACATCGGCTTGATGCTGACGCCGGTCGTCTGCGCGCCGGTCGTGATTTTCTTGCCGGTCGCGATGCCGTTGATGTAAGCGATCAGTTCGGCGGTCTTGGGCTGCCCGGCTTCGAACTCGATTCCGGCGTACAGATCTTCGGTGTTCTCGCGGACAACGACGAGATTGACGTTTTTATAATGGCCGCGGACGCCAGGATAACTTTTGCACGGGCGAACGCAGGCATAAAGGTTCAAGGCCTGCCGCAAAAAGACGTTCACACTGCGAAATCCCTTGCCGATCGGAGTCGTGATGGGGGCCTTGAGGGCCACCTTGTTCTTCTTGATCGACTCGAGCACCCGTTCGGGGACTTTCCCCTCTTTCTCGATGACTTCGATGCCGCATTCCTGGACATCCCAGGCGATCTTGACACCGGTCGCGTCGATACACTTGCGGGTTGCCTCGGCGATTTCAGGACCGACGCCGTCGCCGGGAATGAGTGTGACGTAGTACATGCGAATCTCGGTGTGCGGAGGGTGAGTTTATGCGGCGGACCCACGGGACACGGCCGGTGGGCTTGGGGAATGCGAGTCACGATCGTGCGAAACAACGCATCGCGACCGTATCAGAACAAATGGGCGAATTCAAGCAATCGCCGTTTTCTGAAATTCGCGCAGGACGACTGTCGCATAGCTGCCTGAAGGAAGCGTAAATTCGAGTCGCAGTCCTTCCGGCTCGGAGCTGATTTTCATGCCTTCCGGCCAAATCAGATAGGGTCGGCGCGTGCCTGGCGTGAGGTTGGCGTACCGTTCGAAGGCTGCCGGGGGAATGCCGGCGGAATGCAGCAATCGCGCCTCGCGTGCTGCGATCTCGTCAGTCGGCTGTTTCATCTTCGGACCGAAGATCGGACCGGAAATCACGGTCTCGCGGGCATCGAAACGGGGTTGCTCGCGCTCCGGATCGAGGACGACGAACGGGCCGCCTGAAGCCACCACTTGCATGACGTCGCCAACGCACACCTGCCGCAACCGCTTCTCCTCGAGCCGTTCGGCCAGAGCTCGATTGAATAAGGCCGACTGCACGGACGACAGCGCCAGCCGCAGCAAAAACTTTCGCCGCGCGCGGGGAATGCTGCTCGGCTGCTTGGCGCCGCTCAAGAGATCGAGGCCGAGCTTCAAAGTTTCTGCGTCTCGGCCAAATCGCTGGTCGCCGAAATAATTAGGAACGCCGGAATGCTGCAACGCCTGAGCGACAGCCAGCACGCGGTTTTCGGCATCCGGCATCACGTCGCGGATCAGAATGGAAAACCGATTCCCTCTGAGATGCCCTGTTCTGAGCTTGTGCGAATGCCGATGAATCTCTAGAACGCGAATTTGTTCGTGTTCAAAGGATTCCACCAGCGGCAAGGAACGCG
>DASYAR010000289.1:0-30442 GCA_036501235.1 Planctomycetaceae bacterium | reverse complement strand
ACACGATTTCGGTCGCCGTGCTCGTCCCGTTCAGCTCCGCCAGCTGGGTGCCCCCGACCTATCTCAAGGGGAAGAACATTACGGCTGTGTGTACGATGCAGCACGAGTAGTCGTGTCCAGTGCCTGCCAGTGCGAACTGGCAGGCTGCGGTCGACGTTGGCGGAGCACAGCGAGCGCCGCCGCCCAAGAGGCAATGGCCAGCGAGAACCATCCCGGCTCGAGCCACAACCACCAGAGCACGGCCAGGCTCAGCCAGCAGGTGGTTTCGTGCCGTGTGAGCCAACCGCGGAGCGGGTCGCACTTCCAGAAAAAGAAGCAGGCGCCCAGCAGCAGCGCCAGGGACAGCAGCCACTTCCTCGACCCGTCATTGATGACACGCAGCGAATTTCCCAGAGAGGGCGCTGATCCTGTCGGCGACGTCGGCAGGGAAATCCACACGCCATTCGCATCATCTGCCTCGCCGGCCGGCGCCAAGGCTGTTGTCAGGCTTGGCAAATATCGATCCGGCGAGGCCGTCGCCGGAACGATCTGCGAGGCTGGCGCGTCGAACCGAATCTGTGCGGGCGCATGAAGATTGACGAGACAGCGCTCAACCGACAGTCGTATGGGCCAGGGCCAGCGCGGCGCAAAGCGCTCGGACAAGAGGGGGTGAACCGTCGCTTCATCGACCCATGACAGCCAGACCAGATTGTCTTTCGCGTCGCGCGGCAGCAGAATCTCGAAACGGCCGCCGCTCTGATCCACTGCAGGCAGTGGGCGGAATTCATCGGCTACGAACAGGGAAGTGGGACGGCATGTCGCCGGCCAAGCCAGGCCGATCCGCTGTGGCCAACTTCCTGACAGTTTCATTCCCAGCCAGCCTCGGACCGCGCCATCTCGGTCGAGCCAGACGTCGAGCCGCGCCGTTTCGACCGACGCCTCGGCGTCCGTCCGGGGCGTACGAAACTCGACATCCGAAAGCGCCGCGTCCCATTGATAAAGGTTAAACTGGCCCACGGCCGTCAGGGGAGCGACGTCTTTGATCCAATCCGGAACGACCTGCTCAGTGGGCTCGAGCGCGGCATCGGCCGGTTGGAGGCTGCCGGCCGGGATCACCAGGAGCGAGGCCGTCCTTTCCGTGTTGTCGGCGACAATTCGAGGCGGCGTCCAGACTCCCGCCGTCAAGTCGGGCCGATGGGTGAGAATCGCGACAAATTGCTGCTTGATCGGTTCATCGGGATGGAACAGCAATTTGACCCGCCCGTCGACTTCCGGCAATTGCGTCGTACTGGCAGGTGTCGTCGAAGCGATTTCCAGTCCTGGCGCCAGCGCCGCCGGCACTTCGATGACGAACTCCGTGACGCGGCCGCTCGCCACATGGAACGCGACGCCGGCCGTCATTTGCCAGACTCCCGTATCACGAGCCAGAACGAGGGCGACCTCGGCAGAGACGTGCGGCAGCGATCGCTCCACAATAACGCGCGGATTGGCCTGTTCGGGAAGAACATCGAGACGGACGGCGAGTTGCCCATCTTCGCGGCCGGAGCCGGCCGCGGTATCCGGCGGCAGCGGAAAATCGTTGGGGTTGGCCAGGCGGACTTCCACGTCGGGGTCGTGGTACAGGACCATCCGCTCGGGGCCCGGGACGGCCCCGACAAACTGGATTCGCGGCAATTCGATCTCCTGATCCGCCGCGAGAGGCAGACTCGCCTCCACACGAACGGTCTGTGTCCGGGTCGCGCGGTCGTTCAGGAACAGAATCAGCGTGTCGCGCAGATGCGACCAGCGCAATAATCGTTCGGCCCCGTCCTCCTGCACAGATACTTTGCGGATCCGCAAGCGCGGGTCGACTTGCAGTCGATAGACGAATCGCGGAATGACCGGCTGTTCCACCTCGGCCAAGTAGGTCCAGTCGAGCCGGCCGGGACGGACCCATCCGACCGACGATCTTCGCACAGCCGGCGAAATCGATTTCTTTTCCACTGCCAGGTTCAGAACGAAGTTACGGTCCAATTCGAAGGCCTGCTGGGGACGGGCGCCATCGGCGTTCCACTCCTTCAAGAATTGATCGACGGAACGCGGCTTTACCGCTTGATCGGCGCCCGCGGCAGAAATTCCGACTTGCAGGTCCGACGGATGCCGCAAGGCAAATTGATGAAACCGCAGGCCGACTTTTTTCCGAGACGGATCTTCCAAACGCAAAGGATCGACGAGCGCCAATCGGATCGCGCCGGTTTCCCGATCCAGTTCTTCGACGAACGTCGCCGTCAGCGAAAAATCCTCGCCCTGCGGCCGCGCGAACTCGATCAGCATTTCTCGCCCGCCGTCAGGCAGCAAGCGAAAGCGATACGACGAAAGCTGCGGTGCCTGGACCGATTGCAGCACCTGTCCCGGTGGCACGTACCAGGCAAGCGAATCGAGTTGGCCCGACAAAACTCGATAGGACGCGTGGTATCGCAGAAAAATCAATTCGGAGGACAAGTCGGCCAGGCACGAGACGTCCGCCTGCGTTTCGGCCGGCAGCGGCGTTTCCTGTCCACCGACTTCCGACCAGTAAAAGATGAGTTGGCGAGTCGGACTCGGGCGCAGCACCGGCCGATTCAGAACCGAGACGGCGGCCGGTATGCTCCGGCGCTGCGAATCACCGGATAGAATGCCGGCAACGGCCGGCATGGGCGATGCCGAGATCGTTGCCCGCGTACGGGTGCTCGACAGGATGACAATCGCCGCTGTAAACAGGTCGTCGTGCACCACGTCCGTCGGCGGCTGGATTTGCAATTCGACACGATGCGTCCGCACGCGCAGGCCCGCGGCCAATGGTGCAGGCAAACTCGAATCGGCCGCCGGTTCCACTCCGGCATCGTTCTGGGGACCTTGGGGCGCTTCGGGCCGCGGGGGCGGTCCGGCCAGCTCGAGCACAATGCTCCGACCATCGCCGGAGGTCGTCAGCGGATGCGGCCGGCCGTCGACGAGGCACGCGTCCCTCCCCCCCAGGTTGACATTACGCAGCGGCAATGCGACTTGCACGATAGGATCGTCCGCCATGACATGCACGTCGAATGTCGCTCGAATGGTGAGCTGACGGGATTCGTCGAGCCGACCGTCATACGTGCTGGCGCCGATCAAATACGTGGGCAGCGTATCGATCCCTGCAGCTTGCCTCAAATAGTCCGCCAATTCATGCCGGACGTACGCGACAGGATTTTTACCAGCAGGCGTGCCGGAGGCGTTGACAGGAATCAGCACGTCGAAGGTCGGCCGCGACGGCGGGATAACCGACGAGGCATTGACCGGTCTCGGCGGACGGGGCTCCTGGGCGCGCAATTCGGCGTTGATGCAGCATGTTCCGCCGACGAGAACGGCAAGCGCCAGCGGGACGAACGATTGCGTGCTGCCTGTCGGAACAGCTTGGCCCGCGGGGTCGCGTCGTCCAGCCACACGTAAAAAACTCTCTGGCAGAAGTGACGCCAGCACCAGGCCCGTCAGAGCGCCGCCGGCAATTTCGGCGTTCACGGGGGAGAGAACCAGCACCGCGGCGCAGAGGCTGGCGGCCAAGCCGGCGCCAGCCGCCCGGCTCCACGAGAATTGGCCCCATCGGAATTGAACCACGCGAAGCAGCACGCAGACGAGCGAGCACAGCGCCGTGGCGGCGATCGTCAGCCAGACGACTTCCGCACCTTGCCAGACCACGATTCGCACCTCGCGTGGTAAGACAGCCGCGGTCGACCGAAAAATCTGCTTGGAATGTTCGCCGCCGAGACCGCGTTTCGCCATTCCGGTCAGGCGTCTATTCCACGTCGTGCGGTCGAATGGATTGAACAGCGGTTCCTCGGCAGGGCGTGCGAATGGGCCCAGCAGCCTGTTCCGCCACGTCGATTCCACTTCCAATCCGGAGAATCGCAGCGATTCGGGCGCTCCGGCCAAGCGTAAATTGTCGGGGACGACGAGTGTCAGATCGAACCGCAGAAGGTCTCCTTCCAGGACGGGAAAGCTCAACCGACGGGAATTGGGTCCCCCGTGCAGAGTCGCCGGGACGCGATATTCGATTTCAATGACTTGGTCGCCGAGTGGTGGCGTCACGCCGGTCGAGGTCGAGGGATACGCAATGGTCCAAGTTCGTTGATCCCTGTCGGCAGCGACGCGGCGTCCGCCGACTGACGCGGCTGTCAATTCCAATGGTTCTTCAAACCGAAAACGCAGCGGATGAGATTCGTTCCAAGCCGCCAGGCCGATCTCGGCTCTGTATTCATCGAAACCCGATGACGATCCCGAAATCTTCGCAGTAACGTGGAGCGACATCGGAACCGACCCGCTTGGCAGCGATGCTGGGTCCTGAACCGGCCGGCTGGGAACGGGGGGGCCCCCGTCCGATCCGTTTTCGGCCTGGACTGCGCCGCGACCCTGCTCGAGAGACTCGATCCGAAGTCCCGCGCCGGTTGCCGGCCCCAGAGTTCGTAACACCAGAAGGTGCGAAGACTGGTCCGCGAGCCGCGCCGCAAGAAAATCGAGATTGCGAACGTCTGGCGCGAGGCTCCGCACGCCAATCTGTTCGAGCGCCGGTCCAAGTTCCATCGCCGGCCTCGAATCGCGGCCTGTCGCCACCACGGTGAACTGCTCCACGTCGCTTGTGTCGCCGGGAATCAGCGGCGGCACGATGATCCGTTCTTCGGGGCCCGGCGGCAGCCGACGTGCCGTGACTCGAAAGCTGTACGGCCTCCCCGCATGGAGCGCATTGCGGAAGTACACGCGCAGCAGCCGCCCGCCCGATTCCGTCTCCTCGATTTCACGTCCCGTCAGCTCCACGTCGCCGGCCTGGTCGGCAGCCGGGCGCACGTCGATGATTTCCCACATCGGCGGGATTCGGCATGTGACGGAATACGTGGCCCCAGCCGACGCGCTCCATTCCAGTTGACAGGTCAGATTCCAGAGACCGCGATCGGCTTGGAGCAACGAAATCACGCGGCAAGCCAGATCGGGTTTGGTCTCGGCAGGCACGACCGTAATCGCCGCGCCCGGCCGCAATTTTCGAAAGAGCATCGATTCGCCTTCGGCGCCGGTCGTCAGGCTGAGTTGGCGGTAGCCCTCGGACCGGATATCGGCAGCCGTCAGCGGCGGTTGCAATCGCAACGTCACCTTGGCATCCGCCTCGACGAAGTTCTGAAGCCGCAGACCGGGGAGTGTCCAGGCGCCGAATTGTTTGATCTGCGAAATCGCCTGGACTTGCAGCGCCGGCCCCACTCCGGAAATCTGGGCCGGCAAGGGGATGATGATGACCGGCCCCTGGTCGCTCGGCTCGATCTGCCACGAGATGATGCCCCCGTCTCCGTACTCGATCGACGTCACCTGGATTTCCGGATCGACCAGCAACCGGACCTCGCGCAGCGGTGATTCGAGCGCTTCCAGATCGAACTCCGCAAACAACCGCACGGCCTCAGCCCGAACGATGTAACTGACGTTGCTCCGCACGATGTTCAGAGGGCGCGCGGCCGCGCGGTTTGTGGCAGGGGCAATTCGCAAACGGGTGCGAGTCCGGCTCCCGAACCGCACTTGCCATTCCGTCCAACCGGCCTCGAGTGCCGGCGCAGGGGATGGCGATTCTCCGCCCGAACTGCTGACGACCATTCCGGCCGGCACCAAAATCCTCAACTGCGACGTCGTTGCCGGGGCCACCACAAATTCGAATTCGCTGCTGGCAGCCAGCTTTCTTCCGTCAAGATTCCATTGTCCTTCCAGTCCGCATTCCGGGCGATCGACAAGGAGTGCCGCAGGACCCTGCGGAAGATTGCCGCAAACGACCGTTTCGCGCTCTTCCCGGCTGGCGAGGTCCGACCAGGTCAGGCCGGCGACGTTCAGGTTGAGTTCTCCCAGCCGGAGCAGCCTGTCGGCGGATTCTGGGCGCCGGATCGACCAGGCAAACCGGCCGTCGCGAAATTCCCCATCCACGAAGCGCGCTCGATATTCGGCATGATCGATATAAGGGGCCGGCCGCAGTCGCGCGGCGTCAATCTGCTTCTGGAGCTCCGCCAGAGGAGTCGGCTGCCAATCCCCGGGAGGCCACAGACCGGGGCGATCCTCCGGAACGAAGATCCGCCGAATTTCGGGATTCGGCGCGTTCGCCGATAAAGGTTCATCCGCTGCGCCGCCGTGCGCCGCGAGCAGGCCGCTCGCGAGACTCAACGCCAGAACGGCCGCCGTGAATCGATCGCTTGCAGACTTCGCGGGCCGGATCATAGACGGCTACTCGATTCGGACAAGTGTCCGGATGTCTGGCTGGAAATCTGGCCAGGTGCGTGCGCCATGTCGGCAGGCGAGCGCAGCGACGTATAGTCATTCGACCCCACTCCAACTGCCGGGCTGCGCGTATGGGACGAGGCCTGAACGGAAAACCCGCTTGCGGACCCCAGCGACAGCAAGACGGGGCGCGAGCGGCGCCGCTGATAACTATTGATTCCGCCCGCTATCATCGCCAAGGCGACACCCAGCACAGCCGGTTGCAGCAGAACCGTCATCGGTCCCGGAAACCAAACACCCAACCCGGCGATCGCAAACGCCACCGCCAGCAATGTGGCCGCGTGCCGGGTCACCGGCCACCGCAACAGGACTAGGCCTAATGCCAGCGCAGTTCCTGCGCCGATCAAGGTCATGCTCCATTTCCGCAATGCCCAAAATGCCAAGGGGGGCACGTCCCCCGACGTGCCGAACAGATACCGATTCTCGCCGGCTCGAACCGCCAGCGGCGCGGGGCCGGAGGCTGTGCCGATCCACTGCTGCAAATCCAACTCCGACATGTCGGGTTCTCGCGACCACAACGATCTGCCGAATTCCCAACGATAATCGGGCGAATAGCCGGCCGGTTCCGTGAACAGGTGTTCGTGATACGGCAATTCGACTTGCCAAGATACTTGTCCGATTCTCAAGTCCTCGGGCAGATGCGGCATTTGCAGCGAATATGAGGCGCCGAATCGGCCTCCATCGCGAGCCCGGCAGCGAAAATCGATCGTCAGCAGCCCGTCTGCCGTCGACACACGATCCGGTATGATGATTTCGTAGAGCAGCATTCCATCGGCAGCGACGACCGGAGGAGCGACGGCCAGTTCGCTGCGGTTCCACCAGAATTCCAATTCCGTCGCGTCGAGATCGCGAGGCAACGCCACCGAGAGTTCGGAAATCCCTTCGGAAAGTCGGTATTGCGCACGGTTCTCGATCATTCCACCTGCCGTCACCACAGTGCGGATCAGGGCTTTCGCGACTTGCATGTGATTCAGTGAGCTGGCCGAGTGGGCCACTGACAATTCGACCGCCGCCGGGCTGCCTGCAATCGTCCAGATCGGCGCCCCTTCAGGCGCCAGTCGTCGCCGCCAACCCACTTCACCAACCGTGGCCTCGCGCCCGGCGGCATCCCGGCACGCGAACCGCGTCTCCGAAATTCCCACGTCCAGCGATTGCACGAATGGGATCAGCACCTTCGCGGCCTGAGCGCCTGCCACAGGCGGCAGGCCCGGCAAGGCAAACCGAAATTCCATGTCGAATCGACCGATCAGGGGGGTATCCAGCGTCACGCGCAACTCGGCTGCCGCGCGATCGTTGCCGGCGACATACAGGGCCGGCAGTTTTCGATCGCCCGCTGCAAAAACTTTGAGCTGCTCGGGGGCCACCCCTTCCGGCATGCTGAACCGCAACTGGGCGATCCGTTCATAGGAGACGTCGAACAGGAATTTCTGCCGGACCGTCACGGCCCCGCTGCGAATCGACGCTTCGATCTCACTCGTCCCCTGGATCTTGCGGGAATGCACGGACAATGACGCCGACAATTCCGATTTCGCCGATTCCAGGCGATAGTCCACACGCCGTAATGATTGCCACTCGCGAGGCACTGGAATTCGCCCCGACGGTTCGCTCGACGGGTGCAGCACCGTCGCGTCCGACGGCCGCAGTTCGACCTCCACATTGTCCGCCGAGACGACGGCTAGACGCGTGGAGAATGGATGCGCAGTCTCAGGAGCCGGCACCGTCAGCGAGATTGGTTCGGCGGCGCTCGACAGCGACCGCCGCGCGCGAATCCGCAAGTCGACGGTTCCCCGAACCGGCTCCAAAAAATCCAGCCGCAGCACGTCCCCATCGCCGACTTCTTCGGAGGGCCGCAATTCCACGTGCCCCGCCAGCGAATTTCCTTGAAGTTCAGCTTCGATGATCTTCCAGCCTTGCGCCTTCCAGGCGGGCCAGCGCAGCCGGAAAGCGCCGATACTCCCGCGCGACACTTGCAGGCGGAACGACTCTTCGAACTCGACCGAATCACTCGAGAAATACAGCAGGGCCGCCGGGTCTACCGTCACGTGCGGCTCGATGCGCTGCAGCTTCAAACGCAGCAGCAACCGATTGAGAAACCGATACGACGCCTTGGCGGGAACCTGCCGCATCGAACCAGGCAGGTCGGCCAGGTCGATGCGCTGCAGGAAATTGTCTTCTTCGGGAACAATGCGAAAATCTCCCACCACGACGACGGCCAGATAACCCGTCTGCAAGCGGGCCCGTTCGACTTCGAACCCTTCGAGCGCGAATGATTCGCCGACGGCCGGCAATTTCGAACGAACCGTCCATTTCAAGTCGATGGGGCCGGACGTGGCTTTCTTGAGCTGCACGACGACCTGGTGAGGATTGGCCGGGTCGAAATGATGGTCGCGATGCTCCCGTCCTTCCAATCGCAGCAACTCGCAACCGGCCGGCAACGAGACGCGCAGCTCGTCGAACGTCCCCTGTTGCCCCAGCGATTGAATTCGCTGCGTGGCCTCGAGCGTCGCCGCATCGCCGTCGACCAGCGTCGCTACGGCCGTAGTCGTCACTTCCAGAGCGGTTTCTGTGGGCGGCGTGTCGGGCAGCGTTTGCCAGGCCAGGTCGAGGCGATTGCCCAGTCCGATCACCTCCACTTCAGTCGATTGCTGCGCCGTCCTGGTCTTCAGCGTCGACGAATCGGGAACTTTGGCCGACACGCGCGGAGATTCGATCTTTAAAATCAGCTTGCTCCGCGCCGCGGTTGTCGGTAACGAAAGCTGCACGCGATTCTGCGTCGCCAATTTGAGAATCGGAACTGAGAGAGGAAGGGTCAGGAGGTGAGTCCCCCGGCCGGAGAGCCACCAGGTATAACCGACGTCCGGCAGCAGCGGGCCCGGCACCGCAAGTCCGGGACCAGTGTAAACTGGAGCGTCGCGCAGGGTCGCTTCCGACATGGAGAGGGGCACGCGCACCCAACCTGTTTCTTTGGTGACGACAATTTCGACCTGGGCCGTCAGATGAACTCGGTCGTCGGCAACCGATCCCTCGAACAGGAGGCTGGCAACGGCGCCCGCGGGTGGCTGGTCGGGAGCACCTTGCTCGGCAAACCATTTCAGGAATTTATCGAGGCTCGCTTTATCGGGGACCGCCACCGGTCGACCGTCCGGGCCTTCCAGGTAGCGGATGTCAAACGAATACGTTCCGGCACTCGCAGCAGGCTTTCCTACGGTGGATTGAGGGTCGGCAGCGCTCGGCGGGTTACCATTCTGCGTCGCCGCGGCGCCGGGAGATGAACCGGATTGATCTGCCGGGCTGTCTTGAGCGCGGACCGGCGCAGCTCCCATCGCGAAGCCCACGCACAGCAGCCCGCACAAAACCCGCAAGCTGCCGGACCACGATCGCATTCCTGGATGTTGAGACGACATGAACCTCCATCATAATTCCGCCGATCCCCGCAAGGAAGGTTACGTTTCGAATCTGCGAGCGAAATTTGAAGTTCGGCAGGGCGCGTACGAGGGATGCGGTTCAGACGATCGCGTCGATCGAACCGAATATGTTCACGCGTTGCTGGAAAGCAACGCGATCAATTCGCCGTGAATCCCTGTGCCGTTCGTACACAGGAGATCGGCGATTCGAATGTCGAGTTGCTTCCCATCCATACGCGTCACGCGTCCGCCGGCTTCCGCCACGATCGCAGCTCCCGCCGCGACGTCCCAGGGCTTCAGACTCGTCGACCAGAACCCGTCCAGCCGCCCCGCGGCCACATAGGCCAAATTCAATGCGGCCGAACCCGAGCGGTGAATCGTCTGGGCGTGAGGCAGGACGTTCAAGAATCGCTTGATCGGTTCGCTGTCCGCAGCCACGCCGGGAGGGAAACTCGCAATCACCATCGCTTTGTTCAAGGGAGCGAAGCGGCTGCTGCGAATCGGCTGGCCGTTCAGCTTGGCTCCTTGGCCACGCGCGGCCGAAAACATTTCGTCGCGCGTGGGGTCATAGATCACGCCGGCCACCAGTTCGCCGCGGCATTCGAGCCCGATCGAGACTGCGTAATACGGAAACCGATGCACGTAATTCGAAGTGCCGTCGAGAGGATCGATGATCCAGCGGAAGTCCCCGGCGCCAGGCGCTGTCGACAGTCCTTCTTCGCCCAGGAACCCGTGTTCCGGAAACCGCTCGTGAAGGATCTGATGAATGGCCGCCTGCGAAGCCAAGTCGGCTTCCGTGACCAGGTCGGCCGGCCCCTTCTCGCTGACGGTGAAGCGGCCGGCCCAGTCGAGCAGGATCCGGCCGGCCACGCGCCCAGCCTCTTCGGCGACAGTCAAGAACTCTTGAAACGGCACGCTTATCTCCCAATCGTATGCATCGCCGCTCGATGAACCGGCGGTGCGGGGTTCCATAATCCAGACGTATTCATCGAGGCCACATAGCTCACCCAACGCGCATCGGCGTCGGGGGTCTCGGCGACCAGTCGCGGGTGCAAAGGCCCCGGTTTCGGATTAGTTCTCAGCTCATGCAGGTAATTCAGCAGCACTTGCCGCGTGTCCGGTGATGAATGCAGCATGTAGTGCACCCAGGCCCACGATTCACGATAGTCTTCGCGGTGCATGTGATTGACTTTCTCGAGCGTTTCGAGACGGTCCATGTCCGGGCGCCAGCCGTGTTGCACGGCCGTCACCAGTTGCTGCGCGTGCTCGGTGTTGACCCTCCCGGGCGTGGCGCCGGCGACCTCGAAGTACTCAGCCAGACCTTCGTCGAGCCACAGAGGAACCGTTTCCAGAGCGGCGTGCAGCAGGCCATGAGTATATTCGTGCCGCAGATCTTCCTGGATGCGATCGCCCCACCATGTATAGACAGCCAGTTCCTTGCCGGGCGTCTGGATGAAATACGCGCGGCGCGACGGATAGCCCGGAAAGGCGGTTTGCAGATACTGCGAGTATTCCTGCTCATTGGAGAACAGGTACACCATGACCGGCTTGGTTCCGAGCGGCAATTCGAGTCGCTCCGAAACCTGACGCCGGAGATTTTTCAGGTCGTCGATCAGCGGGTGGTCTTTGGCCAGTCGAAAATCGCTGACGATCAGTAACTGATCAGATCGAATCGAGTGCTTGGCCGGCAAGGTCACTTGCGCCTGCTGCCGTGACGTGGCACACGCCATTCCGGTCAGCGAAAGCGCCCCGCCCAACAGCCCCAAAAACGCCCGTCGCCCAATCAATCCCGCTCTTTTCAAGGGGGTAACGGGGGAGATCGCGCCGCCGCTCGACTCCGCCACCGCCGTTCCCCTCCTCCATAAGGCGCGGGCAGGGGGCGTCGCACCGCTCGTTGTCACCGCCACTCCCCCCCTTCGTAAGGGGGGGGCAGGGGGGGTGAGTTGAACCGCCAGTTTCGCGCCGGAATTAAATTCTTTGCGACCGCTCAACAACTTCGACGCTGTGAGCGCGCACTGCGCAGCAGCCAGCGAGTACTCCAGCCGGTCGCTCCCGGCGAGTCCCACCGCTCGGTGATCGAATTTAGTGTACGGCTCTGCCACGTCGTTTGTTCGTCGCCAATTTTCGAGCAGAAGTTTCGGCAATCCGGCGCCACCACGATTTCCAGGTGTGGGAGCGCTCTGCCCCGAGATACCATTTCAAGAATCGCACCCGCTCGGATTTGCTGTCGAGAGCGTGTACTTGCGCGCTGACGTTAATCCGGGCCAGGTTCTGGATCGACCGCTGTTCCGGAATGCGCCGCCAGGCCCGCATTCCATCCAGGTCGAGAAACCAGATCCGCGGATCGTCCAAATCGTGCGAGACCAGCAGGTTCGAGAATTTCAGATCGCGGTGGTCGAAGCCCGATTCGTGCAACCTGCGCACCTGAAAAGCCAGTCGTCGCGAGTGGGTGCGCAACCAGCGCCCTCGCGTCTCCGGCGACAGTCCAAGCCAGTCTCGCGCGAGGAATTCGGTCGCAGTAGTCGTCCCGGGAACTGCCTCAGTCAACAGGTACGATCGCCGCGGTTGCGAATTGCCCCGCTCGATGCACAGAATCGGGCGCGGCGTGTCGATTTGCCGACGCAGCAAGGCGTGACCATACTCCCAGGCCTTGCGAACCGGGGAATCTCGGAATCGGGCCAGCCAGTTTTGCCACAGACCGGGCCGTTCCACCGATTTGAAGAATGCGGTGCCGTGGGGTGCGACCAGATCATCAGACAGCTTCACCTCGGCAATGCGATGCTTCGCAGTCTGCTTGTGCCAGACGACGACGTCATCGCGAAACAGCCGTTCCGGATCGTCTCGCAGTTGCTTGAACCAGGCCAGATTGAGCGCGGCCACTCCGCGGCAGCAGTCGGAAGCGCCGTCGAGCTTCTTGACGTGTCGATGGCCGCGCCGCCAGGCGCGGTCGGCCCGTCGCCAACCCCGCTGCGCCCCGTCCGAAAGATGCTGCTCGAGCAAGGCGATTTCGGTCCGATCCCGGTCGCGTGGGACGAGTGGCGTGGCGCCTTTCGGCGAGGCCCCGCAGCCACTCCGCTGCCCCCAAATCCGTTGATAGGCGCGGTGAAAGCGCAAGCGATCGGTCCTGGTCGACTTGCCCGTAAAAAACTGATGCAGGAAAGCCAGGTTCCGAAACCGCTGTTCATCCGACAGGCTGCTGCGGAAATAGACGCGGTGCAAATCAATCAGCCACAGCCGAGGATGGCCGTCCGGCTCCAGCCGCACCAGGATGTTCGCGGCGTGAAAATCGGCGTGTTCGACGCCGGCCAGATGCAGTCGTGCGCTCAGCTCACCGACGGCCGTCGCCAGGGCCTGCCGTAATTCACATTGGCGGCCCGCGTCGCGCCCCTCTATGGGAATTTCCGGTGCAGGCAGTAGCGTCACGGCCACGAATTCATCCAGGGGAATCGCATTGGGAATTCCCCGGCTGACCAGGAAGCTATCGGCCACGAGACCGTCGCGGCGGACGATGCCGAGTGCGACCGGCTCGAATGTCGGCACTGCCAATTGCGCAATCCGCTGCGCCGCCTGCCACTCGGCCTTCGCCTTTGTCGGCCGCACCAGATTGAGCAGCAGGCCCTTCCAGTGATCGTTGCGAAAATGCTTCACATAGAATTCGTCGGATGGCAGGCACAGCCGGTACACCGTTCGATGTGGACCGGTTTTCACCGTTTCGACGGTCCCTTCCAGTCCATATAGCGCGGGATTTTCAGCAACTCGCTGCAGCCAGGGAAGCAGGGTTTCAACCAGGTCGGCGCGCAACGTCCAGGACACGCCGCGATTTTGGGCCGAGACGATATTGACCGGCGACGATTCCGTCTGATCGGATTTCGACCGTAGTCTGGCGGCCGGCATCGAACTCGGATGTGTCAAGCCGCTCATCAAGGGCTGATTTCTTGCAGAAGATCGAAAATGAGTGAGGCCGGCAGCACCGAGTTATTACTTGGAAGCGGGAATCGGCTCGCGCGGGAGAGGCGGCGATTCGCGAAATGGATGAAACAATCCGCGGAACAATTGATCGGTGATCGAGCGGTGCACGAGGTCTCCCCGGCCCATAGCGACAAGATTCTGCGACAACTCGCGATGGCTGCTCCACTCGCGGTTCGTCCAGCCGCGAATATCGACGTAGGCATCGTGCCAATCGGCATGCTGCTTGGGCACCAGCAGCCAGTTTTTTTCACTGCGAACGAGATGGTAATAGAACGCCGCAAACATCCCGCCGCCTCCGATCGCTACCCCTACGAAGACCGCGATCAATCGTCGCATGGCGAACGCATCCTTGCTGCTCAAGTTTCATGACAGCGCTCGATCCTTCGGGCGGACCGCGGCGCGCGCGGATTTTGGCAGATTACCAGATTTCGGTAAAGGCGACTTCCGCCGGTCATCGTCGCCCAAAAAATCGGCAACATTTGTGGCAGTAAGGCGTTATGGTTAATGCGGACTGACAATTCTTGCAACGAACTGCAATTTCTTCTCGCCTCCGTCAGATTTGCACCGGCCGCCATCGCCGGCAGCGTTCTCGTTCCCACGCTCCGCGTGGGAACGCACGTAGCGACGCTCTGCGTCGACCTCGTTCCGCGATTCCGGCACCCGCTGGACTAACCGGCCGACCAACGACGGACGGAGGCAACCGCAGAGGTCGCAGAGGAGCGCAGAGACAAAAAGGGGGAGACGGAGCGAGTTTCGAGTTCCCCACTCGGAGAACATGACGTCCAATTTGTGGGAGACTGCTGTTAGGTGCCATTTTCTCCCAGTTTTTCATTCGTGAGGGGCTCCGGCACGCATCTGTTCGTTTCCCCGTCGTCGGTTTCCCTGTCCTCAGCGAGCGGCGGTTCAGATTTTGTCATTTTCTGAGCCTGTTTGCCTAAGAATTCAGCTTCAAAAAAATTTTCCCGCCGCACACCTCGGCTTTTCTCGTTCCCACGCTCCGCGTGGGAACGCCCGTCGCGACGCTCTGCGTCGCTCTCCTCGGGCCGAAGCCTTTCGCAGGCGGCTATCCCCATCCTCTGCCTGAATCCCGCAAACCGCCGGCCATCTCATTGGCAACTTTTTTTGCGACTTCTCATAAATCGCATTTTATCACGTCTCTGTAAAATGTACAGATATATTATTATTAAATACAAGTAAACAGCAGAAAACATGATGAGAAACAAGATATTGGGGATACGACACCCGGATCGTTGGGGGAGGCCGCAAACGGAGGCCTCGGGCAGGCCGGGGACCAGTTCTTCCCGCCGCTCGGCAATCAGATCCATGATGTGGAATGCCAAGCCGATATTCTCGGGTAGTCGCCCTTTCGGCACGAACACGTTGAGCAGGTCTTTCGCGATGCGCGACTGCTCTTCGGGTGGGGGGACTCGTCTTAGTCGGCTTCAGCCGACTCCCCTTTTGCCGCCAGCTTTAGCTGGTGGACACCAGCCTCAGAAATGCCCTCAGCCAGCTTGGCTTGAGAGCTTCAGCCATCAATCAGCCAGGTCCCTCGCAAGCCGGCTGGCCTACGTCGAGATCGCCGGGGCCGATTCCGGGCTCGAGCCGGGCTCGATGGGGAGCTCCTGTCGCGGCGACGGATCGGGATTGGCCACAGGCGGCTGGGCGGCCCGTGGCACCGAGTCGGGTTGTGACGGACTGTAAGGACAGACGCTGTCGGCTGCTGCTTCGGTCGCTGGCGTCCAGGTTGTGGACGCTTCATGCATGACCGATTGAACCGTCGGCACCACTTCTACGACTGGCGAACCCCCATCCGGCATGGAACGGGGTGTCGCGTGCAGATCGTCTTCATCCGCAGAGTTTGGCGAGCAGGCGCGTTCAGAGGCGACCGTCGTTGCCGACGTCATGAAATAATCGGCGACGCCCATCTCCAAACCAACGAAGAGCACGGACGCGAAGCCAATGAACAACGGCACTGCCCCGGCGCACAAACCAGCGATCGCCCAGCCGTGGCCCACGAGTTGTTCCTTGCGGCGATGGAGATGCACGAGAGCCGCCAGACCCAATCCGATTGCCGCCATGCCGCCCACGACGAGTGCCACGGCATGCGCTCCCAGGAGCCCGATGGCCACAACCTCTCCCAGAATTTCACCCAGAGTCATCACGGTCAAATAGCTGACGGGAATCATGAACAGCAGCCCAATCGCCAGAATCCCCAGCACGGCCGCCGAGATCGCCAGTCGCGACCGTTTTTTCTGCGTTGACGGAACCTGTCCACCAAGGCCTGGCCCGAAAAACTGCGGCTGCGAGAAGAACGACAGCGGTTCCGTCGACAGGTTGGAAATCGCCGAGTTGTGAAGCGTCAGACCCCGAGAAGGTGTATCCAGGGGAGCGGCGGTTGCGGGGCTGGCGGCCGCGATCTCACGAATCCGCGCTTCGACCTGGGCGATTGCCGCGAGGCGATCCTGGCGCGGAAGCAACCCCAGCAAGGCCTGGTCGATGGCGTCGAGACGCTGCTCCATGAGCTGTTGCGCCGCCGTGTGCGGCACAGTGTTCGCAGTCGACATGAACGATTCCTTTCGGCATGAAGATTTTGATGACCCGAAAAAGGGCCGAATGCGCGGCGATTTCACGAAACCGCCGCGGCCGACCGATCACTGGCGCACAGATTTACCTCAGATCGGCAAACAGTGATAGCCCGGATACTTCAATTCGATTCGTCTCGGAAGGGTTTACGCGCCTCGTACAGGGTGAGCCGCAACCGGGCGTCAGCCAGGGCGGTTTCACTGGTGGCGAGCATGGCGATCGCTTTCTTTTGCCAGCGCAGGGCGGCGGCGAAATCGCGAGTTTCTGCATACGCCGCGGCCAGCGTTTCGATCGCCAGCGCGTCCTTCCAGTCGGACAGCTCGCACGCCTTCTCGGCCGACGGGACCGCCCGGGCGCCGTCGCGAAACCGGGCGTCGGGGCATGTCGCCTGAATCCAGCCTTGCAACTGCCAGACGGGCCGCATCTGAGGATTGATCCGCAGCGCAGCGGCGCAGTCTGTGAGGGCTTTGCCGAATTCTTCTTTCATCCCCCAGGCCAGTGCGCGCTGCATGTACGCCGCCGCATTGTTCGGGTCGAGGCGGACGACCTCGCTCCAGTCCTTGATCGCCAGATCGACCTTGCCCAGCGAGTTCCGCAAAATGCCGCGCTGCAGTCGCGTCTCGGCGTTGTCGGGATCGAATTTCACCGCCGCGTCGAAATCGCGCAACGCCTGAGAATACTCGTGCCGGGCCTGACGGACTTTACCGCGCAGAACCAGCGTGCCGGCCGCGTCGGGCGTCAGCTCGAGTGCGGTGTTGTAATCGGTGAGGGCCAGATCGAATTCGCCGCGGTCTTGCCGCACGAGCCCGCGGTTCGTGATTGCGGCCGTATTCCGCGGGTCGAGCTTCACGGCCGTGTCGTAATCGCGCAGGGCCTGGGCGTGGTCCTGGCGTGCATTCCAGACCATCCCCCGCACGACGAACGCCTCGGCGGATTTCGGATCGAGTTGAATTGCCGTATTGCAGTCGCTGAGTGCCTTGTCCAGCTCCCCTCGCTTCTGGCGAATGCTGCCGCGATAAGCAAATGCGGCCGCGTTCTTCGGATCAATCTGAATCGCCCGATCGAAGTCCTTCAGAGCCAGCTCATACTCGCGACGCAGGTTGCGAACAATGCCTCGGAGGACATAATTCGAGGCGTCGCGTGGATCGAGTTGAAGGGCGGCGCCGAAGTCGTTGACCGCACCTTCCAGCTTCCCGAGCTCCTGCCAGGCAATGGCGCGATGGGCATAGGCGTCCGCATTTCGGGGATTGAGGCGAATTGCCGAGCCGAAATCTTGCACAGCCCGCTCGAGCTCGCCCATCTGCTGCCAGATCAAGCCGCGATAGAGATAGGCGTCGGCCTGTTTCGGGTTCCGCAGAATCGCCGCATTGAGTTTCGCCAAAGTGGCATGCTGGTCGTCGTCTGAGGCCCGACACCACCGCACCGCGGAGATCAGCAACCCCAGCCCGCAGAGAATTCGCGCCAGCCGCGAGCAGATCATCAAGTCACCTTGGCCAGGATGGGAGCAGGGGGCGAAGAATACGGCGAGTGCCGCCTATGGGTCAATGGCGATCCGCTTGCAGGCTGTCGCGATCTACGCCAAACTGGGCGCCACACGGCGACTTGGACATTTGTTTGACGGCGGCAGACTGAAGAGCTCCGCATCCCCTTTTGACGAGGCCGCTCTCATGAAAACTGGTTTACGCGGATGGGTAATTCTGGTCACGGGAATTCTGTTGGCGATTCCGGCGCATGTCGCCGTACCTGAAGAACCGGCAGCCCTTGCTCCCAAAGCCCTCATCGACGGTACGGGACTGGGGTGGAAAACGCTCGGCGAGGCCGATTTTGTGATGGTCAACGGCGATCCGGAGACGTGGACGTGGAAGGAAGGGGCCGTGCATTGCACGGGAAAGCCGGTGGGCGTCACCCGCTCGCAGCAGCCGATTACGAACTTCGAGCTGGTCGCCGAATGGCGGCACCTGAAATCCGGGGGCAACTCGGGCATCTTCGTCTGGGCCAGTCCCGAGGCGCTCAAGGACTTACCCCCGAACAAACTCCCTCCGGGCGGGATCGAAGTGCAGGTGCTCGATCACGGATACGCCGAGCAATATGAGAAGCAGACTGGGAAGAAACCGGATTGGTTCACCACACACGGCGACGTGTTTCCCGTGGGAACGTCAAAAATGACTCCCTTCCCTCCCGTCGCCCCGAATGGCAGCAGCCGTGCCTTCCCGCGCAAGAACCTGAGCAAAGGAGTCGGCGAATGGAACCACTATTACGTGCGGGCCATCAACGGCGAGGTACGGCTGTGGGTGAACGGCGAAGAGGTTTCAGGGGGGACGAATTGCGAACCGCGCACCGGTTACCTGTGCCTCGAATCGGAAGGAGCGCCCGTCGACTTCAAGAACCTGCGAATCCGGGAGCTGCCGTAGGACTTTTCCGGCAGCCCGTCAGCTCGGGCACGCCGATCCCGGAAGTTTTCGGTGGTTGCCGCTCATTTTGAGGCAGCGTCCTTAACGATGCAGGGTGTCAAGTGAAGCTCATGGGGCGAACCCGTTATGGTGTAGTACGCGACGTCGTTCCGTCCTTCATGGAACGCCGATTCGGGGACCATGGCCGTAAAATGAGCGCGATATTTGTCGAAGCGGTACGTGCGGGTTGTTGCACGAATGAATCCGTTGACGGCGACGGCCAGCACGACGGGCGTCGTGGACACCGGGGGGGCCGCGACGCGTCCCTCGATGTAACAGGGGACCAACTCGGAATGGTCGTGTGTGTACTCGGATCCCGAACGGCTCAGCGACAGTTCTGTGGGCGATTCCGCGCTCGTGGGCAAGTCTGCGACTCGACGGCCGATGAGCTCGGGATGCGGCCCGATTCGGAACAATGCCTCGGGGTCGTTCGCGGCGCCAAAACGCCGGCGGATCTCCTGCGGGACGGTCGAATGTTCCAGAATCGACGCGGAAACCTGGACCGGTGCACGGCCCAGCGTTTCCTGTTTGCACAAGGTCTTTTCCTTCCGCTCCGGCAACGCCGTATCGAAGACGGACACGCCGTCGACTGGAAGGTACAGTTCAATTCCCAGGAACTTCGCGATCGTCGGCAAAATGTCAACTGATTCAACGTTCCTGTCGTTGATCGCGCCGGATTGCTGGCCAGGGGCCTTGATGAACAGGGGAATCGACATGATGTCCGGCAGATTGCCGTCGGTGATGAACCGCCTGGGTTCGCCAGCCTTGAACGAGACGCCGTGATCGGCCATCACGACCAGCAGGCATTTGTCATACAGCCCCGTGTCGCGCAACCGGCCGAGCAATCGGCCGATCTGGGAATCGACGAATTCCAGTTGCAGCAAATGCCGCTGCTGGCATTGCTCGGCAAACAGGTCGTCGGCGACCAATGCGTCGTCGAGCAACTCCCACCTCTCGCTATCGGCAATGCACTTTCGTCCGGAAGGCAGATAGCACCAGGGAATATGCGGAAGGAGCACGTGAAAGAAATCGAGTTGAGGCTGTCGAGAATCGTCGAGACAATCCAAGAAATGATCGAACTGCGCAAGGCGATCATCCGCCTTGGCGTAGCGGAACACACCGTGACGCTGTTGGCGATCGACGTTTGCCAATTCGTGGAACCCAAACCAGAGCGGTGGCACCTCGGGCAAGCAAAACTGCAGATCATGGGGCGTGGCCTGAAACAGCAAGACGCTCCCGAGGGCGGGCATCATCGAGCAGAATTGGCTCAGGGCGCCGGCGTCGGGGCCGAGCGTGCCTCCTTTCGGCTGCCTGGCCAGCCTGGAAACTGGTTCGAAGATCGCCAATTCGTATGCGCCCGTGGCGTCCAGAACACTGAACAAGTTCTGGGGCCGGTCGGCGGTCAGGGGAGTCCATGTCGTCGTTGGGTATCGGCCCGACAGGATGGCCGGCACGGCCTGCCAGGTATCCGGAAAGACCGTAGTGGCGTTTCGGAACCAAGTGGACCCGCGACCCAATTCCGCGAAATGCGGAAAGCGATCGGCGTCGATCTCATGCCGTTCGTTCATCAGCGTCATGCCGCAGAGCTCGTCGAGCACGACGACGACGACGGGGACCGGATTCCGGCGCGCCGCTCGAATTCGCATTTGGGGAAAGAAAAAATGCCGGGCGACCGGGGAAGTCAGCAAAAAAAACGCAGGAAATGCGACGATCACCGGTGCAGCGACCGTGACGACCGAGCGGACACGCCGAAACGTGAAATACGACCATGTCGCACTCGCGCCCGTCGCAACCGTCAAACCAATCAACAGCCACCCCGGCAGATATTCGACGCGATTAACGAGCGGCGCGACCGCCACGGTCAGCAGCAGAAAAACGACGATGGAATGCACGGAATCTCGTGCCCGAGGCCACAACTTGCCAACCCCCCAGATGAAAGCGGCCAGAATCGACGGCAAGACGAACGAGAAGGCCGCCGCCAACAGGAAAATCCCCGTCGGCCGAACCCCCATATCGAACAGAAACGCGGGATTCTCGCCCACTCGATCGTACACCGGCTGCGCACAGGCAAACGAAGTCAGCACAAACAGGTGCACGATTTCGGTCGCTGGCCTGCGCGGCTGCGATCCGGCCAGCCGGTGGCGATCACGCAAGTTTTTCGCGGCCGCAGCAATTCTTCTGAATTCCATCGACGTGGATCTCACTCCTCGAGAAGCCCACGAAGCGCAGCTGCGGGCCGCCAGCGAACGGCCCATTCCTGTATTTCAACAGTCGCAGTCGGGGCGGAAAGTACGCCGCATTTTTTGCGTTCTGATTCCCTGCCCCACCACAGACACTGCCTATTTTGCCCGACACGTCAGGGCCCGCCTGCCAAACGGTGATCGCACTCGTCAATCCGGCTGTTGGAGCACAGGCATCACGATTTTCGCCCACAGCTCGTAACCCTCGTCATTCAGATGCAGCATGTCTTTTTTGAAGAGTTGGGCGCGCGGCTGGCCGTCGTCGCCCAGCATCGGCTGAACGACGTCGATATAGCTCAACCGGCGGTCCGACTTGATGAACTCCGCGACCAGCCGGTTGGCCTGCTGTTGCCTCTCGAATTGCTTCCACCGTGACGGGCTCGGTTTGATGGAAACGAATGCGATCCGCGTCTCCGCAAGCTCCTTTTGAATCTTCTTCGCGAAGTCCTGAAAATCACTCGCGACTTGCGCGGGCGATTTTCCCGCGGCAATGTCGTTATCGCCGGCATAAAAGACAATCAGCCGCGGCTTGTAAGGGACGACGAGGCGCTCAGCGAACTTGACGGAGTCGGCGACTTGCGAGCCGCCGAATCCCCGATTGATTGATTTCACACCGGGAAACGCCTGGGCCGTGTTCCACAGCCGGATGCTGGAACTGCCCAGAAACAGCACGCCGCCAGGTTCCGGCGGCCGCAGGCGATCCTGCTTTTCAAACGCCTGGATCGTCGGCTCCCAATCGACAGGCTTCTCTTCCGCGGCGATGATGGCAGCCGTCGCGAGAAGCCCACAAAGAACCGCCAGGAAGTGCTTCGTAAGGTGTCGTCGTAAGCTCATGATTTCTACCAACCAGTCAGCAATCTCGAGTGCTCTGTTCGTCTGTCTAACCCACCCACGCTGGAGGCGGCGTAATCTCGGCAGCCGGTTCGTGGCCGGCGTCTTTTCGGCCGCTGCCTGCCAGACGACTGATGGCCCGAACCGTCATGTCACGGTCGCACACGATCTGACAGCTCAGTCGAACGCCCGACAACCCCCGTGCCGCCAGCACGTCACGCTCGGCGACCGTCATTCGATCGGGTTCGCCTTCAATAAATTCGACGCGACACGTCGTGCACCGTGCATTCCCGCCGCACGCATGGAGTTGATCGATCCCCGCGTCTTGCGTCAGCGCCAAAACCAGTCTTTTTCCCTGCGGCACTTCGCACTGTCCCGCTCCCTCGACTGTCAACTTCGGCATGAGTTTTTCCTTTTGTGATTTCAGAACTGCGACTCTTTAATCTGCATCTGCGCCAACTTTACCAAGACCTCATCGCGCCGTCGAATGCACTCGGCCAAGTTCGCAGACGAGACACCGTTCATTTGTTGCGAAATAATCGTGAAATCTCGATGAACATCGTCTGGATCGCTTGCCAGCACGGGCCGGTCCCGAGATTCTTCGGTGTCTTGCCACGACAAATCGGAGGTTTCGCGATGCGTATTGCCCTGGTGTTCCTGCTCTCGATCTTGATCGCCCGGCCCTGTGATGCGTGGTGGGAAGGCGGACATCACCTGATCGCAGTGATGGCGTACGAACTATTGAGCGAAGGCGAACAACACGAGTTGCAGACCATCCTTGCCGCTCATCCGCGGATCGCGGAAGACTTCATGCCCCCCATGAATGTCAGCGGTCCGGAGGAGACGAATCTGTGGCGCATCGGACGCGCCGCGTACTGGCCCGACGTCGCGCGTTCGCAACCCAAATTCACGCGCCCGAACTGGCATTATCAACTGGGAGCGACGCTGACGGTGGGCGAAAACGTCAATGTTCCGAAGACCCCCGGCGCTGTTCCCGAGTCCGCCACACTCGACACCGAGAACTTGCACATTGCCCAAGCCGTCGAGCTTTGCCGCACGGTATTGCGCGACAAAACACGGCCACTTTCCGACAGAGCTCTGGCGATTTGCTGGCTCGCTCATCTTGTGGGTGATGCCCATCAACCATGCCATGCTGGAAGTTTGTATTTCGCGGGTCTCTTTCCCGAGGGAGATCGCGGCGCGAATTTCATCCCGACCAAGCAATCGGACAACCTGCATTTCCTGTGGGACGGATTGCTGGGTGCGCAATTCGACGCGGGAGACGTGCGCCGTCGGGCCCGGACGATCGCGTCCGAGAGTCAATTATGGGGCGATGCGACCAGAGCCGCGCAAAAGGAAGGTGGATTGAATCCCCTTACCTGGCTGGCGGAAAGCGGCGAATTCGGGCGCAGCCACGTCTATGCGCCGGAGATTCTGACCGCGGTCGAGTCGGCGGCTCGCGAATCGCGAAGACTGGAGATGCTCGACCTGTCTGAAAGCTACTTGAAGGCAGCCGGAGAAGCAGCCAGAATTCGCGCCGCGTTTGCCGCCCATCGGTTAGCCGCGGTTCTTCGCGAAGGGCTGTAGCTGCCCATTTTGCCAAGCCTTCCCAGGACCTGACTGGCAAAATCGGAATCCTCAACGCGTGGTTGAGTTCACCGGCGTTCCAAGCAGGAGCGCCGATCTCAATTCCGGAGAATTTGGCGACCGCCAGAATCAAGGTCGCTCGCGATTTTTTCACAATCCTTTCACACGCTCTTTTTTGTCCGCCGGTACAACATGTCAACTCTGTAATGGTTTTTCTTGAAGCGGTTCAGACGCCGCTTGGCCATTCACGAAAAGACTGCATTGGGAGGGACCGCGAGATGCAATTCACGGTGCGTCGTGGAAAGTCGAGTAAACGTGGCTTTACATTGATCGAGCTATTGGTGGTGATCGCGATCATCGCCGTGTTGGTCTCGCTTCTTTTGCCGGCAGTGCAGCAGGCCCGCGAGGCGGCCCGCCGCACTCAATGCAAGAACAATCTGAAACAGCTCGCACTGGCCGTTTTGAATTACGAGTCGGCGGTCGGTTGCCTCCCGGGCGGCTCTTACTCTGGAAATCCATTCAATCCTCCGAATTATTACTACGAAAACTTCAGCGTTTTCGTGCGTATGCTGCCCTACCTGGATCAGCAGGCGCTTTACAATCAGGTGAATTTCAATGGGACGTCATCCGACGGATCCAATCTGCCAATCTGCGGCGCCGTGATTCCCGCCCTGATCTGTCCGACTGATACCAACACGGAACCGATTGCGTTCCCGACGTCACGCGCCTCGGCCAGCGGAGTCTCACCAGGCTGGAGCTTGAACGAGTTGGCCTCGTTGTTTCCCACGGGAGTGCAGGGCTATAGCCAGGCGTTTACCAGCTACGCCGGGAATTCTGGTACGTTTACCGCCGGCAATACGAGCCTGACGCCGCCTGTCGTCCGCCAGAACACCAACGGCGTGATTTACAACGAGAGCGCCACCAAAATTAAAGACATTAGTGACGGCACGAGCAACACGTTCCTGTTTGGTGAGCATTCCAAGAATCAGCTCTATATCCTTGATCCCGCCTATGCCGTCAGTGACGGCTCGTGGCAATCTGGCCGATATTACGACACACTCTTCGCCACGCTCTATCCGATCAACCTCGGCTATGGCAATGGCGGGTTCACAGCGACGGGAAACGGCTACTATGATCCTCTGACCGCGGGGAGCATGCATGCCGGCGGTGCGCAATTCGCCATGTGCGACGGTTCGGTGAGATTCATCGCCAACTCGATCAACTCCTGGTCGTATGCGACCGGCAATGCAGACAGCTACGGTGATTCAATGCCCGATGGCGGAAATTTCGTATCGGTAGCGGCCGTTAAGCCAACATTCACCAAGACCGGCCAGTATCTGGACATCAGCGGCTGCGTCCTCGGCATCTACCAGAAGCTCTCCACGCGCCGTGGCGGCGAAGTGGTCGCCGGCGATTACTAAGAAAGCTTGCACATCCGGGGCCCGCCAGGACATTAGATTGGCGGGCTCCTATTCTGTCTGGCCTTGGGCAAGCCGGTGCTTTACAGGCCCAATGTCCGTCAGATATTCATGTCACCTGCTCGTTTTGGAGCTGCATTGATGACCGCGGGCCTCCGCGTTTCCGGTTTTTTATGGCTCGGATTGGTGCTCGGCTGCGGACGCGAGATTGCGTTTTCCACGGCGGATCCCGGCGATCCGCCGCCGCATGGCGGCAAGCTGGTCATAATTCCCGGCCAATCGTGTCTCATTGAAGTCGTTAAGAAGGAAGGGACGGACCCGATCACCGCAGAGGTTTCCTTTTATTTCTACAATGAGGGATACACCCCGTTCGAGCCCGCTCCCCGATCGGGAGTCCTCGTGATCGACGGTCAACGGGAAGTTTCTCTCCAGGTCGACGGGGACGCCCTCGTGACTCCGCCAGGGCCGGTCCTCTTCGGGGATCAGGACGTCGACGGGGTGCTCAAAATCGAGCTCGACGGCGAAGCCAGGCAAATCCCATTGGGAATCCGCTGAACGTGGGATTCCGCTGAACAATCGGGGAAACAGGAAATCTCCCGTGGCCATGTCGGTCGCGTCGTCTGCATCGTATGTTGCAGTGCACCATGATTACTCGACCGGAGACTCTCGACCGTGGACCGGCTGTTCGGTATTGCACTCCTCTCGATCTTGCTGACCTCGTCGCCGGCGGCGGCCCAGCCAAATTTCCATTTTTTCGAACCGGTCGAGCCCCCGCGAAATATCCAGGTGATGGTCCATCGCGGAATGTCGATGGCGGCCCCCGAGAATTCCGCGAGAGCCATCCAAATGTGCGTCCAAGACTACTGCGAATGGGCCGAGATTGACGTGCGGCTCACGAAGGACGGTCGCCATGTCGTGATCCACAATGACACGGTCGACGGGACGACGAACGGTACAGGACGAGTGGACGATCTCACGCTGGACGAGCTGCAGAGACTCGACGCCGGAGCGTGGTTCGCGAAGCGATTCACCGAGACCCGACTGCAGACATTGCCCGAGATGCTCGCCGTGGCAAAAGGCAAGATCAACCTGTACCTGGACTGCAAACGGATCGACCCGAAACTCCTGGCCGAGGAAGTGATTGCTGCCGGCATGGTGCGACAGGTGATCGTGTACGCCGGTCCTGACGTCCTGGCGCTCGTGAAGACGGCTTCGCAGAACACGATCCCCGGCATGACCAAGTATCGCCCAGATTCCGTGTCCTTCGCGACTTTCGTCCAGGACGTCGCGCCCGCCGCCGTCGAGATCGATGCCGACGAGCTGAACGCCGAGTTGTGCCGGCAATTCCATGCGGTCGGAATCAAGGTGCAGGCAAAAGTGTTGGGCGAGAAATGGGACCGTCCGGTAGTCTGGGAGCGGGTCATCGCTGCGGGCGTCGATTGGCTGCAAACAGACGACCCGGGCGGTCTGCTCTTTTTCAACGCGCGCCGGACGTTCGGCGCCTTCCCCGTGAAAATCGCGGCGCATCGCGGCGCCAATCGCTATGCTCCCGAGAATACAGTGCCCGCCATCCGCTCAGCCGCGCGACTCGGTGTCGATTTTGCCGAGATCGATATCCGTACGACACGAGATGAAAAACATGTGCTCCTGCATGACGGCACGCTCAACCGGACGACGGAGGGGACAGGCAGCGTCCGCGACATGACCTTCGAGGAAGCGACAAAGCTCTCCGCTGGAATCTGGTTCGGAAAACCTTTCCGCGAAACTCCTGTCCCATCCTTCGACGACGGGCTCACTGCGCTCGGCGACAAGATGGGGGCCTACCTCGACGCGAAAGACACTGCTCCCAGCGCTCTGATCGCGGCGATTCACAAGTATCATCTCGAAAACCGACATGTGGTTTACCAATCAGTGAGATACTGCGACGACATTCACAAACTCGATCCAGACATTCGAACCCTGCCGCCTCTCAAACGACGAGATCAACTTGATTCTGTAGCCGCCATCAAACCCTATGGCGTTGATGCCGCCTGGTCGATTCTGTCAAAGGAAATGATCGCTGCTTGTCATGAACGGGGGATTCAAGTCTTTTCGGATGCAATCGGGCTCAATGAAACTGTGGAGCAGTACCAAAAGGCGATCGACTGGGGAATCGATTGCATTCAAACGGACCACCCCATGAGAGTCCTGAGAGCGGTTGAACTGATCGCGGTAAAAAAGCCCCGGTGACGTCTCATAACATCGCCGTGAAGGAAGACGGGCAGGGACGGGTCAACCGAAGGCCAAAGCCTATTGAGCATTTGGCGGAGCGTCGGATAGAGGTCTGTCGGCATCGCCAGCGCTCCCGGCGGCGGCAGGTTCTTCTCTGCGCAGAATCAGCGCTTCGGCACTGGTGAGGTGTGCGACCGGGGCGTTATGGGGTTCCATGTTAAATTGCCCCCTGCGGAACCAATCGGCAAATTTCTTGAATTGACTTGTTTCGGTCGTCACGACATTGTTCGTCTCACCGGGATCCCGCTCCAGGTTGTACAATTCCGGGTGCGCGCCGGGAATATACTTCCAGCCCGCTGTCACCAGCCCGACGAGTGCAGCCTCTCGTTTTTTTGCAAACGGCAGATGCGTCTCGATATGGAAGACGCGCGGACGGATTTCGTGTCCGGCCAGAGCCGGAATCAAGGGCGTACCCCTGTAGCGCGTCTGGAGGGGACCGATACCCAGACTGCACAGAATCGTCGGCGCGACGTCGACATGCGAAACAGGCACCGCTGGCCGGACGCCCGGTTGAATAAAATCCGGACCGGCGACGATCAAGGGCACATGTAACGTGGAATTGTAGAGCTGCATTCCGTGCTGCAGCTCGCCATGCTCCATTAATCCTTCACCGTGATCGCCGACCACGACAATCAGCGTCCGCTCCGACAGCTCGTGGCTCTGCAAGAATTCCGTCAGACGTCCCACCTGCAAATCGGCGTACGCGATGCCGGCGTCATAGGGTCGTTCGGTGAAAGTGTCTCCAAACGTCTCAGGCCGCGCGTCATAAGGAAAGTGAGGATCCGAGAAATGGATCCAACAGAAGAAAGGCCGGGCACGGCGCGCTTTCAGCCAACCGAGCGCCGCGTCCATAACCGAAACACCGTCGCGCCGCTGCGAATCGGAGCCCTCGATGTTGCTTGCCGTCAACGCATCGTCATAGATGTCAAATCCGCGATTCAAGCCGAACTTGGCGTTGAGCGCGAATGCCGACAAGAAAGCGCCCGTGTCGTAGTTCGCGACTTTCAGAAATTCTGCAAGGACCGGAATGTCACTCCCCAAACGATTCGTTCCATCCACGTGCAGCCCGTGTTCTGGGGGATAAAGCGACGTGAAGATCGTCGCATGAGCGGGAAGAGTCAACGGGACCGACGAATACGCCCGTTCGAAGAGGGCTCCCCTTCGGGCTAAAGCATCCAAGGCGGGAGTCTGTGCCGGTTGATATCCATAACACCCGATGCGGTCGGCCCTGGTCGTGCCCAGGGTGATCAAGATCACGTTCAACTGCGGACGAGGCCAGAAACAAAACGCCATGCCGACAGCCAGGAGACATAAGGACAAAATGCCTCGGCCGACGAATAATCGTAACCCTCTCGATCGTTGCATGTCAGCACCTCCCTCCCCCAGGCTGGCAATAGGGCCCGATCAACCACCTTGAGCCTGAATGGCGGCTCTTGCGCGTTCCCGGTGTTCTCGCGGGCGCAGATCGTCGGAACGAAGGCGGAGAGCTTCGTCAAATTGCACAATCGCATCATGAAAGCGGCGGTGCATCATCAGCATCGTTCCCAGGTTGAACCGCGCCTCGAAGTTGTCGGGGTCGAGCTCGACCGCTTTCCGCGTTTGAAGCAAGGCTTCTTCGCTGCGGTTGACCTGTGCCAGGGCGGCTCCCAAGTTCAGATGGGCGCCTGCGAGACCAGGATGCAACCTGATCGCAACTTCAAAGTGCCCGATGGCCCCTTCATGCTGCCCGAGTTGAGTCAACAGGCCGCCCAGCTCCAGGTGTGCCTTGACGAATCCCGGATCACACCGGATCGCTTCCTCATATTCAGACACCGCTTCCTGAGGATTTCCGAGGCTGGAAAGAACTTGTGCCAGGTGAAGATGCCACGACGCTGCTTCCGAATCGATCGCCAACGCTCGGCGAAAATGCAAAATCGCATCCTGCGGGCGACCTTGTGCGGCGAGGGCGTCCGCCAGATGCGCATGGGCCGTTGGCTGATCCGGATTCTCCGCCAGAACCGACTCATAAACCCCAGCCGCTTCTGAGTATCTCTTTTGGCTCATCAACGCGTCCCCCAACAGGACGCGCGCTTCGTGATAATCGGGAGCCAGCTTGAGTATCGCATCGATTTTTTCCAGAGCGGCCGGCGCCTGTCTCCCGGCCAACAGGGCTCTGGCATCCAACACCATGATATAGAGGGGGAGCATATCCTTGACATCGGGCAGACTCTCCACGGCGTCGCTCGGAGGGCCAGCTCGCTTGCCACCAGTGTATCCCAGGCTGGCAAGAATTTGCTGCTCCTTCGTCGAAAGGTGCACAGCCCCTGCAACTCGCGGGACGAATCGAGCGAGCAGTTCATCGAGTGCAGCACCCAACTCATCCCGCTTTGTGGCATCTGCCTGTGCCAGGTTGCGAGTTTCCCTCGGATCGTCGATCAAGTCATAGAGTTCCTGGCGTGTGGTCCGAATGTATTTGTAGCGACTGGTGATCACGGCGCGCAAGGGAGCCCAATGATGCTCGAACGGGGCATCTGTTTCGGCATAACAGGGACGATCTTCGAGGTCTTCTCCTGATAAGGACTGTTTGAGACTTCTTCCACTCATCGGGATTTTTGGGCCGACCGACAAGCAGTCCAAGACGGTCGGCATCAGATCCACGAGCGAAACAGCGGTGGGCACGCGGTGTCCCGCCTTCACGAAGCGTGGACCGGCGACGATCAACGGCACCCGCACGACAGACTCATAAAGCAAGAGGCCGTGCTCACGTTCCTGGTGCTCCCAGAGCCCTTCACCATGGTCTCCGACAACGACAACCAGCGTTTGCCCCGCGAGTCCGCTGCTCTTCAGAAACTCTGCGAGCCGCCGCAACTGCACGTCTTCAGCCGCAATTCCCGCATCATAAGGTTGCTGGACGAACCGACCACCGAATACCGACTGGCGCGCATCATAAGCGCCGTGAGGATCATACAGGTGGATCCAGCAGAAAAACGGCCGTGAGCCGCGACGCTGCAGCCAGTCCAGCGCAGCGCCCATCACGGAACGTCCGTCGCGCCGCCGATGCACAAAGCTGTCCGCCTGCGCGGTCTCGCTGAGGTCGTCGTCGTAGGTTTGAAAGCCCCGATCCAGGCCGAACTTCGAATTCAGTACGAAAGCCGACAAGAAGGCGCCGGTATCGTACTTCAGGTCTCTCAAGATCTCTGCGAGAACCGGGATGTCACTCGATAATCGTCCCATGCCGTTAACGTGCAGACCATGCTCGGGAGGATAGAGGCCCGTGAGCATCGACGCATGCGACGGCAGGGTAACCGTACACCACGGCCATTCTTGACCGGCGGGGTAGGCTGAGGGGTTCGTTTTTTTTCGAGCCTTTCAGCAAGGAGACGGTTATGGAGTGGTCGAGAGATCCCGCGCCTCGGGAAATCTGGTCCGGTCGAATGCGG
>DASYAR010000288.1:0-17946 GCA_036501235.1 Planctomycetaceae bacterium | reverse complement strand
CCGTTTTAGCATGAGCCAGACCCTCCCCCTGCCGACGAGCAAGACGATGAACTGGCCGCTGATGAAGAACAACATCACGCGGGCCGACCTCGACGCATTGATCGAGTTCCTCCAGCAAGACGACCCGATTCTGACCCAGTCGCAGAACGTGCGGGCCTTCGAGCAGGAATGGGCCGAATGGGTCGGCGTCAAGCATTGCGTGTTCCTCAACTCGGGGGCCTCGGCCAACCTGCTGACGATCACGGCGCTCCGCGAGCATTTCGGCTTGGGAGAAGTCATCGTTCCGACGCTCACCTGGGTCTCCGACATCGCCTCCGTTCTGCAATGCGGCATGACGCCCATATTCTGCGATATCGATCCGCGGACGCTCGGCATGGCCGAAGAAGAGATCCTGCGAAAGATCACCCCGCGAACGAAGGCCGTGTTCCTGACGCACGTGCTGGGGTACAACGCCCTGACACCGCGGCTTCTGGCCGAATTGAAGTCGCGCGACATTCCGCTGATCGAAGACGTTTGTGAATCTCACGGCGCCACGATGAACGGGCGCCGGCTCGGCTCCTTCGGACTAATCTCGAATTTCTCGTTCTACTACGCCCATCACCTCAGCACGGTGGAGGGGGGCATGGTCTGTACGAACGATTCTGACATCTACGAAACAGTGCGGATGCTCCGGTCGCACGGCATGGTTCGCGAATCGACGTCGGCCCAGGTCAAGCAGTCGTACTATGACAAATTCCCCGACCTGAATCCCGATTTCATTTTTGCGCTCCCCGCCTACAACATGCGGAGCACCGAGCTGAACGCCGTCATCGGCCGGTCGCAGCTCAAGCGGCTGGACGAAAACAACAAATTGCGGACACGGAACTTGAAACTGTTCCTCGACAATCTGGACGCGTGGAAGTATCAGACCGACTTCGCCTTCGAGGGCAGCTGCAACTACGCGTTCACGCTGGCGCTCAAGGAACCGAATCACGTCTTGTGCCAGAACGTGATGGCCGCGCTCAAATCGCACGGCGTGGAATTTCGCCGCGGCATGTCGGGGGGTGGAAATCAGGTGCGGCAGCCGTATTTGCGCAAGGTGGTCGGTGCCGATGCCTGGCAGGATTTCCCGAAGTGCGATCACTTGCATTTCCACGGTTTCTATATCGGGAACTATCCGGGCCTCGAACCCGATAAGATCCTGCAATTGTGCGGGCTCTTGAATTCGCTGTCCGCCACGCATTCGCTCAAGGCGGCCGCGTGAAATGATCGGTGGCTATTACCTGTCGTGAGAAAACCATCTTGCTGCGAGTCGTGTCAGGAGATCGAACATGAGCAAAGTCAAACCGGACGTCGTGCTGATCAACCCCCGCAGCCGGAACCAGGTCTACCAGGGTCTGGGGAATGAATTGGCCGCGATCGAAAACCCGGTCTGGGCCGGTCTGATGGCGACGTTCGTTCGCAAGCAGGGCTTGTCGGCGGAAATCATCGACGCCGAGGCGGAAGAGCTGTCTCCCGCCGAAGTCGCCCAGCGAATTATCGATCTCGATCCGGTGCTGTCGGTCGTGGTCGTGTATGGACACCAGCCGTCGGCCTCGACGCAAATTATGCCCGCTTCGGGCGCCGTCGCGAAGGCAATCAAGGATGCCGCCCCCAAAAGCAAAGTGCTGATGGTAGGTGGCCATGTTGCCGCGTTGCCGGGACGCACGATGGAAGAGGAAGTCTGCGATTTTGTCGGTTCGGGCGAGGGCTTGTTCACGATCGTCGAATTGACGAAAGCCCTCCAGGCATCACCAAATCATCCCGAGCTCAGCAAAGTCCGCGGGCTGTGGTATCGGAACGAGGGGAAGCTCGACTTTACGCCCCCTGCTCCCCTGCTTCAGAATGTCGACGTCGAGATGCCGGGCATCGCCTGGGACTTGATCCCGATGAACAAGTACCGCGCCCACAACTGGCATTGCTTCGAAGACCTGCAGCGGCAACCGTACGCGGCCATTTACACGACGCTCGGCTGTCCTTACCACTGCACGTTTTGCTGCATTCAGGCCCCGTTCAAGAGCGGTGAAAAAGAGCTGGGGCTCAAGGAAACGGCCAACAGCTACCGTTACTGGAGCCCGAAACTGGTCGGCGACGAGCTCGAAAAGCTCGCCCGAATGGGGGTTCGAAACATCAAGATCGCCGACGAAATGTTCGTGCTCAACAAAAAGCACGTGCTGGGAATCTGTGACGAAATCATCAATCGTGGGCTCAAATTCAACATCTGGGCCTATGCCCGCATCGACACTGTCAAAGAAGGGATGCTGCCCAAGCTGAAGGAAGCCGGGTTCAACTGGCTGGCGTTCGGGATCGAGGCGGCCAATTCCCGCGTGCAGGCTGACGTCGACAAGCGCTTCGACGAACAAGACGTCTACGACACGGTCGCCAAGGTCAAGGCGGCCGGCATCCACATCATCGGCAATTTCATCTTCGGTCTCCCCGAAGACGACGAGTCCAGCATGCAGGAAACGCTCGACATGGCGCTCAAGCTCAATTGCGAGTTCGCCAATCTGTACTCGGCGATGGCCTACCCCGGTTCGCCGCTGTACACCATGGCCCTGGTGCAGAACTGGGAGCTCCCCGAAAAATGGTCGGGCTACTCGCAGCACTCGATCGATTCGAAACCGCTGCGGACGAAATATCAGACCGGGGCCCAAGTGCTGGCCTTCCGCGACGCCGCGTTCCAGAAATATTTCAACGCCCCCAGCTACCTCAACATGGTGGCCGAAAAGTTCGGACAGGAGACCGTCGATCACATCCGGCAGATGACCTCTCACAAGCTGGTCCGCCAGAACAAGGCCCTGCAAAAGGTGGCGTGAGGCTTTAGCCCATTTTGAGAGGCGCGCCCACCAGCCTGTGGTCATCCGGACCATTCCAGACGTCGACATGTTGCCTCTGGTTGTGGTATCGCCTATTAATGCACGTTAAGCATTCGTCTTCCCAATTCGTTGCATAATCAGCTACGCGAGCTGGCGCGGCGGGAACGAACGTCCATCAATCAATTCATTAGTTCGGCCGTTGCGGAAAAGTTGGCGGCGCTGCTGACCGAAGAGATATTGGAAGAACGTGCCCAGCGCGGCACGCGCCGCAAGTTTGACGCGGTCCTTCGTGCCGTCCCTGACGTCGAACCTGACGCGAACGATCGTCTGCCGAATTCCAAACAGGCGGGGACGCGGCGAAGCGCAATACCGAATCGCAAATGACCGCCGCCCGCTGTTGAGCTCTTCATGTCGAGTGAAGGAATTGACAAATCGACTGCCAGCGAGTTGTGATCCATGAATCGACGGCGCAGCACTCATGAATCAGTCTGCGCAACGATTAAATAATCGCTGCAATGACGGATTGCAGGCGGCGCACAAGTGCGTCTTCTCCGCTGACGATCTGCGTCCCGATTTCGATCGCCCAGAGCGGCCGATCGCCGAGAGACTCGTGCGCGATTTTGACCAGGTCCTTTTGCGTGCAGACGATCGCATCGGTCGACGCGTCGTGCGACCATCGCGTTAGCTCTTCGATGTCGGCTGCGGTGTAGTTGTGATGATCGGGAAAGGCCCGGAAGTCGACGAGAATGCATCCCAGCGCGCCGAGCGTCGCTTGGAATGCGGCCGGATTGCCGATCCCGCAGAACGCCGCGACCCTTTTTCCGCGCAGAGTTTCCAACTCAGTCGCAGCACCACGTGAATTCATGAAACGTGTCGGCGGAAACGTCGTCTCTACGACGTCACAGTGCGGAGCGGCCGAGGCGATCGTCCGACGGATGGCATCAATCGCTTCGCGCGGCACATGGTCGATTCGGGTGATCAAGACGAGGCCGGCTCGCCGTAATGACGAAATCGGCTCACGCAGCAGCCCGCGCGGCAAAACGTATCCGTATCCCCAGGGATTCGTCGCGTCGACCAGAACGACATCCAAGTCGCGTGCCAGGCGACGGTGCTGAAAGCCGTCGTCGAGAATCACGAGCTGGCTGTCGTGCGTTTCGACGGCAGCGCGGGCGGCCGCCACGCGGTCGGGATTTTGCAGGTGCGGCACGTCGGGGCATAGCGCCTGGAGAACCAGCGCCTCATCGTTGGGAGTATTTGCGGCGGCTCCGTAACCGCGGCTGACTAAGCACACGCGCACGCCGCGCTCGCGAAACCAACGGGCGAAAAACGCGGTCACAGGCGTCTTCCCCGTTCCGCCGGCCGTCAGGTTGCCAATGCTGACGACGGGGACGGCGGCGCGCGCGGCTGGCTTCCAACCGCCATCGAACGCCGTGTTTCGGAGTCGCACGGTGATTTCCCAAACGACGGCCATGCCGCGCAGTAACGACCGCATCATGCCAGCAAATGGCCCGCTCCATTGTCCCGAGATGAGATCATGAAAGCGGCTTTTGAGAAGCACCGTCGCGCTCCGTGCTGCGTACGCCGCGCAGCCGGAAGCCAGGACACCGGTCGCAATCAAGAGGACATTCGGCTTGGCCGTGACGAACAGGAAGATCCAGCCGGCGAGCGCAGCCAGACTCGGCAGCGGATACAACCACATGCGAAACGGCATTCGCACCTCTGGTCGTGTCGTCCGCAGGAGATGCAGCCCGACGATTTGTCCGATGAACTGCAGGAGAATGCGAACGATGACGGCTGCGTCGATGACTTCCTGCAAGGGGAGATAACAAAATGCCGCAGTGAGCGCACCCAGCCAGACCAATGATGCAATCGGATAGCGGTGCACCGGATGCACGACGGCGAACACGCGGAAAAAATTGCCATTCCGCGCGGCGGCATAGGGAATTCGCGAATACCCCAGGGTCATCGAGAACACGCAGGCCACGACGGTCCACAGAATCAGGCACGTGAAGACTTCCGCCACGCCGCGACCGAAGAGAATCTCCATGAACTCCGAAGCCACGAACTTCGAATTCATCGCCTGTTCCCAGGGGACGACGCCGATGATCGCCAGGTTCATGGCGAGGTACAGACCCGCGACCAGAATGACCGACAGCATCACCGCGCGGGGAATCGTGCGCGCCGGATCGACGACTTCATCACCCAGATGGCAGATGTTGTAGTAGCCCAGATAGTCGTAGATGGCGATCGTCATCGCTCCTCCCAGCCCGCCGAAGAACGCCTGATTTCCGGAAATACGAAAGGCGTCGGCTGGGAATTGCACGAGCTTCGAATCGAAATGGGCGTAGCCGGCAATGATCACGGTGAGGACGGTAATCAGCGTCCCCGCGCACAGCACCAGGCCCAACCAACCGAGAGAGCGGATGTGCCGGCAGAGAGATGCGGCCACCAGAATTGCGCCGGCCGCCGCCAATGACCGAGTTCCACCAGGCAGCCCCCAGTGACGCAGCATTCCGTCCAGATCGGGAAACGGATACGCGAGATAATCGACGGCGCCGATGTAACCGGAAGCCAGCTCGAGCGTGCCGCTCACCAGAAATTGCCAGATGAATAGAAAGGGCACAATCCGCCCGAAGCGAGTGCGGCCGAAGATCTCGGAGAGAAAGTGATACGACCCACCGCTCCCCGGCAAGGCCGCTCCCAATTCGCTCCAAACCAGGCCGTCGCACATCACGAGCACGGCCGCGATGATCCACGCCACGAGCGCCTGCGGACCGTGCATTGCTGCGAGGAAACCGGGGATCGTGATGAACGGCCCGATCCCCACCATGTTGGCGACGTTGAGCGCCGTCGCCTGCCAGACCCCCAGTCCACGAGGCAGTTCGGCCGATCGGATCGTGGAGGGGGTTGGCACCGGTCGGGCCCGTCAGGCGATTTTTGATCTAAAACAACGGCTTTTTCCCGAGCTTGCGGCGGACGATCGCCCATTGCCCGCCATGCATCAGCCAATGGGTTCCGTGCATGTTGAACAGCTCGGCGATCGTCTTCAACCAGGCGCTGAATTTTTCCGGCGCCGGCTGGTCGAGATCGGCATCGCTGATTTTGTCGAGGGATTTCAGCGTCGCGGCACGCTGCTCTGCGGCAACGCTGAGGTACACCGATTTGGGATGAAACGCGCTGGCCGAGTCGAGCGTCGCCGTGTCGTTCGTGTATTTCTCTCTAAAGCCGGCCGGCAGCGCCGGCATCGACCCGGGATACGCCACCTCCATCATTTCGTGCTCTGCAACCAGCAGATGCCCGAGTTGCCAGGCGATATGATTAGCGCCGGGCACGGGGCGCACCAGCAGTTCGGCGTCGGTCAAATCCGCCAGATATCCCTGACAAATCATATTGGCCGAGTTGATGTTCAATTTGATCGCGTCGCGGGCATTCATGGTTGTGATCTCCGGAGGATGATCTGCAAAAGACTATTTGTCGAAGCGCACCGCTACGGGGCGGGCAGCCACCGGGACGGATTCTATTTCAAACTCGATGGGAACATCAACGATCAGGGTCGGGGCAATATAGACGAACGCGTAATCGGGAAGCGGATCGGGAAGCTCGACGAAGCGGTATTCGATCCCCAGCGTTCCCTCTCCCTGCTGCACCGTTTCGCTGCCTCCGTTGAGGCGAAACCGCTTGCCGGCAGAATCTTCCAGATACACGTCGTTGTGCAGGAACCATGTGCGGTGCGATTCGAACGCCGGACCGCCAGTTTCGTAAGCGACCGTGATCTGAATTCGCAATTCGCGCTTGTCGTGCCGGACGCGATTCAGGCTGACGGTGACTCCTCCCCGGCGCCGCGAAACGGTTCCGACCTTGGGATCGCTGGTTTTGTCGAGGCCCGTGAACCGGAATCTTTCATTTCCGGCCGCGGTGGTGCAGTGCATCTTCCCTTTCAGCGTCAACGGGCTGATTTCAACACCGTCGGGCACGACATAATCCAACTGAATCGGCGACTGATTGGCCCCTTCCGCCAGCGACAGATCGTAGCTGGCGTCGGGAGAAAGCGGTGCGAGCTCCCTGTTGCCGGCCGTGCGCGCGGTGATTTCGCTCATCGCGAATTGCAGGAACAATGGCCGCAGCCGCGGTTCAGGCCGGACGCGCAGCGTCACCCGCAACGGGTTTCTGGGCAGGGTGAAAACATTGGCGCCGACGCGGACCGGGGCCTGTCGCGGCATCCGCAAAGCCAGCGGCGCCTCGATTCGAAACGCGCCGGCGTAGCCTCTTGCCGGAGCGGGCGCCGGGCGGCCGGCGGGGGCGATCAGTTTCAATCCCCGGAGTCCGACATCGTATTCGTAGCGAAACTTGAGCCTGTCCGAGAGATCATCGACAACCTGCCAGAAGGGAACCGCTGCGGCTTTCAACTCGACCGGGCTTTCCCGCAGCTCCGCCGGAAGGGACCGGCCGTCGACGACGTTGCCGGTCTGCCGCGTGATTTCTGCCAGCGTCTCCGCCAGCGAATGCTGTCCGGCGAGGGTCACCCGCGCCGGCAGGATCGACTCGCGCGCCTGCCGGCGCTCGAGTTCCAGCCGGATGCGCCGCACGGCCTCGCGGACGGAATTCGACGGCAGCAACTCGGCGGCCGGCAAGTGCGGCAATACCGTCGGCCCCAGTTCCAACAATCGCTTTTCTGCCGCGGCGCGTTCGTTACGCGTTTCTCCTCCCAGATCGCCAACCAGTCGGCGGACTTCCTGGTCGACTGCGGGGGATTTCTCGGCGGGTTCGGCCGCGGTGATCGGCGCCTGCCGATATGCCGTCGCCGCGCTCGCGAGCACGGTCGCCAGGATCGTCATCGTCGGCAAGATCCGCATCACCGCTCCGGAAAGAAATGCCGTCAGGTCGCCCCGTTCGTCAGTGTATGACGTTTCCGACCTATATTTCAAATGAGGAGCTCCAACGACCATGCTTCGACGCATCGCACTTCCGCTTCTGGCTCTCATTGCCGCGCTGCCGGCTGCCGCATCTGCGGAGACTCCGGCGCTCGTCGAGCTGCAGTTTGGAGGAGACAAGCTACAAGGCAAGATCGTCGCTCGCAACGATGACAGGTTGTGGCTGGTGGGCCAGGACGGACGGATGCGATCGGTCAAGTCGGGTGACGCCGGCAAGCTTCGCCAGGTCTCCGCGCGGTTCAGCGGCTGGACGGTGTCCGTTTTGCGCGACGCCTTGCGGCGTGAATTCGGGAAGGAGTTCGCCGTCGCCGGCACGCGGCATTATGCCGTTTGCGCCCACGGCGACCAGAAGGCCCGCGCCTATGCGGAAACATTCGAAGAATTGTTCCGCACATTTCAGATGTATTTTTCCGTCCGCGGCTTCAAAATCAACGAGCCCGAGTTTCCGCTGGTGGCCGTCGTGTTTCCCGATTACGAATCCTTCGCCCGTTACGCCCGTGCGGAGAAGGTCGAAGTGTCGCGCACGCTGCGTGGTTATTACCAGCCGGCGTCGAATCGAGTCGCGCTCTATGAATCTCGCGACGGGTTGCTGCAGTCGCAGCTCAATCCGGTGCGACGAATTCCTCAACGGCAATGGTCGCTCAACCTCGAACCCGGCGAGTTATCTCTCCCGCCGGACGGGGTTGAAGGGGGGGGCCGGCTCGGCGCGCAGTCGCGCCCTCACTCTTCCTTCCCGGCCGATCATGCTGCCTGGGGCGCGGTCGAGGGGTCGCTCAAAGACACCATGATTCACGAAGCGACCCATCAGGCGGCTTTCAACACAGGACTGCACTCGCGGATTGGCGAAAGTCCCAGGTGGGTCGTGGAGGGACTGGCCACTGTGTTCGAAGCGCCGGGCATCCGCAACTCGGGAGGCGGACCGGCCGTCAGGAATCGCATCAATCACGAACGGTTCTTGTGGTTCGGGAACTACAGCAATACCCGGCGAACGGCCAAATCACTGGAAGCATTTCTGTCGAACGACGAACTGTTTCGTTCAGCGGTCCTGGATGCATACAGCGAGGCGTGGGCGTTCTCATTCTTTCTCATCGAGACACGGCCCCGACCTTACGGCGACTATTTGCGGGCGATTGCAGCCCGCGATCCGTTGCGCGCCTACCCGGCCGCCGAGAGGCTGGCCGACTTCAAGAAGACGGTCAGCCGCGATCTGCCACTGCTCGAAGCCGAATTCCTGCGGTTCATGGCCGCGATCAAGTAGCGGCAGCGTCAAGCGGCAACCCCGTTTAGCCGCGAGGCGCAGCCGAGTGCCGTGCACGCGCGACATTCCCCACATTCCGCGTGACGTCCGGTAGCACCGCGTCTTCGAGCTCGGCCCGAATCAGGCATCCGCGCGCGATCGCATAATCCGGCTCGGAAACCAATTGCAGCCTGCCCAGGTCCAGCGCGGGATCGCAACATGCGAGCGCCGTTTGCAAAGCCTCGCCAAAACCGGTGATATACGCTGGGCCTCCGCTGCAGACCATCGGCAAAGGTTGCGGCAGCAGCGAGATTCGCGGGTCCGAAGCCAGCAAGCCGGCCAGGCCGTCAACCAGTTCGGCAATCACGTCCTGATACAAATCGCTGACCGCCTGGCTGACGGCATTAGACAAGTCGCCTAGAGAAACGCCCTCTTTTTGTATTCGAGCGTGATGCAGGTCGAGAACATTGTTTCCGTCGGAATCACGGCGAATGATGTGTTGCCGGCGCGCCAATTGTTCGTCCATCCAGCCGCCGCCCGCGGCCAGACGCACGCAGGCGATTTGATTTCCCCGATGGACCACCGCCAGATCGCAACCCGAGCTACCCAGCGCCAGGCCGATGCCGGTCAGGCCCTCGGTTGCCAGCTCCGCCAGCACGAGGGCCGTTGCCGGATTGATGGGCAGAGCGGTGTAACCGCGCAATTGAATTAATTGGGTGAAGAATTCCAGACGCTGGCCGCCGAAAGCTTCATCAGCAGAAAGCGAATCGTCGTGGCCCGGCTGCGCGAAACAGCAGACCTCGCCGCGGTTCAGCGACCGGGGAAGCAGGCCGTCCACGAGCGCCGCGATGACTTGCCGCGTCACCGGATCGGCTGCGGGCAAATCGCCACCAGGCAGCAAATCGAGTGGAACCGTATCGCACAAGCCTTCTGCCTCGACGGCCGCGTCGCCCGGTATCACCAGACAATTCTCAGCAACCAGGTGCGGAATGCCGGCCGTCGTGAGCCAGCGGCGGCGCGCCTCGTTGTCGTCGACGAACGCGGCGATCGTGCGGCAGCGGCGGGCGACAAGCTCGCCTCCCCGTTGCCTGAGAGAGCGCAGCTCATGCGCTCCGGGGTCGAGAGCGATCGTCACGAGTATTCTCCTTCGAACGTAGCCAAGGCCCGGTCGAGAACCCCTTTGTTGCTGCGCGGGTGGGCCTTGTCGAGCCGAACTTTCCGTTCGTGCCAGAGGAAGGTCGATTCGTCCGGCATGGCAGTCGGCGCCACGATTTCGATCGGCTCCGAATCCTCCTGGGGCATACCGGCGATCTCGTACTCCTGATTGTCGGAATCCGACAGAGTGTCCGAACCGAATCCGACGTCCTCGTGCACCATTTCGCGTTGACCGTGGCCCGGTCCGACGGACGACTTCGGATAGTGTGGGCCTCCAAGTTCGTGAGCGCGATCGAAAACGAGGCCGGACCGTTTCCTGAGCTGGCCGAAGATCTTCGATTCGAGCGGCAGCTCCAGAGGCTCATTGCGAACCTGCAGCGAGCCTGAAACCAACCTTTCGAGCGACGATTCGGCGGCCGGGGCGACCGGCGCCGCGGTAACCACCGCTGGGCGAACCGGCGCCTTGCGACGCGGCCAGAGCAGGGGGGCCAGGCAGCAGGCGAGCATGGCGGCCAATATCGCCCACACCATGCCGGACAGCGTCCGGGGAGATTGTTCCCCGTTTTGCTCGGCCTCCGGCTGTTGTTCCTCGGCTGATTCGGGTGGCTGATTTTCTTCAGTCGCCGTGGCCGGATCGGCGCTTTCGTTGTCGCCGGAGGCCGACACCTCGTCGACTTGTGACGACGCGCCCCTGATCGCGCTCTGAATTGATTCCACAGGCGACGACACTGGCACCGTTCGCGTCGACGATTCCGTCTGGGACAACAGCAGCGGCCGGCCGCCGGCCGCATCCGACGGCGCTCGCAGCACTGCTTCGGCCGCCGTGACGTTTTGTGCTGCCGTTTCAATTGCCGTTGGCGCCGCTCCCTCGGGATCCGATTTCGGTTTGACCGTGTTCGGCAGTCGCGGGAGCGCGCCGGCGTTGATGGTGGACGGGTTGAAGATCACGACGGTCCCCGAGCTGAGGGGCATTTGCGAGGCTTCGTCCAGGGAAACTTCCTGCATTCCCGCTCCGGGCTTGTACAATGTGACGCTTCCCGAGCCTGAAGACGCTTGCCGCAGCAGCGACAAAACCTGGTTGAGTTGCGCCTGCCCGGGCGTGACGTCGAGAATGACCGGGCGGCCGATCAACCCGACCAAACCCAGTTGCACGATCGTCGGCTCGGAAGTCCGCGTGAGGCCGTCGGGATTTCGCGGCGGACCAGCCGCCGTGCCGCTGTCGGCGAAGTTGCGGGCCGTCGAGAACTGCTTCGATTCCACCACGATTAGGTCGTTGGGCAGCAATGCATAGTGCAATTTGGACGACAGGAACAACTGCGTCATCCGCCCGCCGCGCATGATTCGCACGCTTCCCGATGCAGCAGCCGTCTTGCCCTCCGCGTGTCGGACCAGATCAGCCAATTCGGGAAGCGGATTCGTCAGCTCGAAAACGCCGGGCCGACCGACTTCGCCCATAATGGCGACGAATTGCGGCGTCCCCGCTGGTGAGCTGCGCCACTGATCGACGCGCATCTCGCCCGCGAGTGCCATGGCGCTGCAGGAACAGGCGCCCAGGATCCCGGCTGACCACAGCAAGCAATGGGTAACAGCGACGCGCATGATGAACTTGAATCGCAGGAAAAATGCAGGCCGGCAGCCGGACGAACCGGTACAATCCATACAATCGGCAAAGCTTTCCCAGGTTCATTATGAAATTATGGGGCGGAATGAAAACGCCCGCTGGGGAAGGTGACGTATCTCGTTTTGCTCCAGTGTGGTATCCTGATTTTTGTAAGATTTACAATGCAATGAACGGTTGTTGCAGCCTCTGTGGGAGGTCGTCAGCATGGCCGACGCGTATATTCTGGCAGGGGCCAGAACGCCTGTGGGGAAGTTTCTGGGTGCGTTCAAAGGGATTCCCGCCGCCGAGCTGGGATCTGTCGTGATCCGGGCCTCGCTGATGCGGGCCGGCCTGCACTTGCGCGAAGTCGATGAAGTCATCATGGGCATGGTTCTTTCGGCCGGGGCGGGGCAGGCGCCGGCCCGGCAGGCGGCGCTCAAAGCCGGGCTCCCCCCCGGCGTCGCCGCGCTGACGATCAACAAAGTCTGCGGATCGGGACTCAAGGCCGTCATGCTGGCATCGCAAGCCGTCAGGCTGGGCGACGCTCGGATCGTCGTGGCCGGGGGGATGGAGAATATGTCGCGGGCCCCCTATCTGGCTCCGGGCGCCCGCGACGGATTGAAGCTGGGGGACGCGAAGCTCCAGGATTCGCTGGTGCTGGACGGATTGTGGTGCGCGTTCGAAGAATGCCACATGGGAAATCACGCCGAGTTCACCGCCCGGCAGGGCGAGATCTCGCGCATCGACCAGGACCGTTATGCCGAAGAGAGCCAGATGCGCGTCGCGCGGGCCGTAGAATCCGGCGCCTTCAAGGACGAGATCGTTCCGGTTTCCGTATCGGTCAAGGGAAAAGAGACGCTCATTTCATCCGATGAAGGCCCCCGTCCCGAGACGACCCTCGATGCGCTGGCCGGCCTCAAACCGGCATTCCAGCCGGACGGCACCGTGACGGCGGGAAACTCGTCGATGCTCAGCGACGGCGCGGCGGCAGTCGTCGTGGCCAGCCGCGAGGTGGCCGACCGGTCGCCAGCTCCATGGAAGGCGCGAATCGTCGCCACCCACACCAGCGGCGTCGAACCGCAAAAAGTGTTTCTAGCGCCGATTGACGCGATTCAAGCAGTGGTCCGCAAAGCCGAATTGTCGTTGGACCAGATCGACCTGTTCGAGATCAACGAAGCCTTCGCAGCGCAAATGGTGGCGTGCACGAGCGCTTTGCATCTCGACCCGGCAAAGGTCAATGTGCATGGCGGTGCGATTGCGCTGGGGCACCCGATTGGCGCCAGCGGTGCGCGAATCCTGGTCACGCTGCTGTCGGCCCTCAAGCAGCGGAAGTTGCGGTACGGAGTCGCCAGCCTGTGCCTGGGGGGCGGCAACGCCGTCGCGATGGTCGTCGAGCACGTTCCCATCGACCGCTGAACCCCAGCCGATTCACTGATTCAATTCAAGCAGCCATTCCAAGTTCCGGAACACAATCGTGCCTCTCCAACAACTCACGGTCATCGGCGCCGGCGCTATGGGCCGTGGCATTGCCGAAACCGCCGCCGTGCACGGTCTCGCGACGTGCGTGATCGAAATCAACCCGGCGCAGCGCGAGGCTGCCGTCGCCCACGTCCGCACTTCGGTCGAAAAAGGCATCAAACGGGGCAAAGTCCAGGCGGCCAATGCCGACGAAGTGCTGAACCGGATTCGTTTCGAATCCGCACTGGCCGCCGCGGCGCCGGCTGAATTCGTGATTGAAGCCGTCTCCGAAAATGAAGCGATCAAGACGAGCGTCTTGAAAGAGCTTGACCAGCTCTGCGCTCCGCACGTGATCCTGGCGACGAACACCTCGAGCATCTCCATTACCCGCCTGGCCGCCGCCACGGCCCGGCCCGGCCTCGTCATCGGCATGCACTTTTTCAACCCGGTGCCGATCATGGCTCCGGTCGAAATCGTGCGCGGTTTAAAAACGACTAATGAAACAGTGGAAGCCACGCGGCAGTTATCCGAGCAGCTTGGCAAGCAGGCGTTCGTCGTTAACGACAGTCCTGGATTCGTGGCCAATCGCGTGCTGATGCCCCTCATCAACGAAGCGATCTTCGCTCTGCAGGAAGGGGTCGCCGACGCCCCGACGATCGATTCGCTGACGAAGCTGGGCCTCAACCATCCGATGGGCCCGTTGCAACTGGCCGACCTCGTGGGCCTCGACGTGTGCCTGTCGATCCTGCGCGTCCTGCATGCCGAGTTAGGCGACCCGAAATTCCGCCCCTGCCCCCTGCTCGTTAAGATGGTGGACGCCGGTCAGTGGGGTCGGAAAATGGGGCAAGGTTTTTACAGGTACTAGAATCCGATTTCGGGAAACGCGTTCCAGTCATGGGCGACGTTTGCCTGTGGGAACATCCGTGCGATTTGCTCGCGACTGTCGAGTGGGATTCGGTTCAGGCGATGATTGTTGTCGTACCCCCCGCAATCCTGTCCTGACGGAGAAATGACCACAGCGGCCTGGCCGCGGAATGGAGGAGCGTATGCGGAACGAACTGAATCGCATCCTGGGTGGCAGTCGGAAGGACGAATTGGCGGGGGCCGAAGGTGCGCGTGGCACGGCGGCAACGGGTCCACCTCAGACGCCTATCACGAACTGCGGCCGGCGATCAGCATCTGCGTCCGGGATGCGCCGCTGTTTCCCGGCATCCCCGATCTGCATCTCGATTTTCGATTGCGGAATGGCCGTCACGGTCTCGTGCTGACCGACGATCTTCAGGTTCACTTTCTGGAGTTGCCGAAGCACAATCAGAATGTGCATTCGCCAACCGATGCCACGCCGTTGGAAAAGTGGGCCTGTTTCTTTGGCAATGCCTCCCAACTGACGACGGAGGAGATTGGTCGGTTGCTGGCCGACGCCGTGTTTCTTGAAGCCGCTGGAGTCCTGGAAATGATTGCCCAATCGCCACAAGAACGGGAAAAGTACGAAGCCCGGCTGAAGTTCGAACGCGATCAAATCTGGCGGATCAAAGCCGCGAAGGATGAAGGACGTGCCGAGGGAATTGAATCCACGACGAGCGAACCGGCAGAGCTGGAGTTGGAACAATTGTCGAGCCTGGCGACTCGGTTGCAGGAACAGCTTCGCGATCGTCGCTGAGGCTGCGTGGCCTGTCGGCTGAGACAAGGACAAGCGCCCGCGCAGCGGGCCAAAGGACGCGACGCCGAACGAGATCGATTTCAAATAGTTTCCGGCCAATCGCAAGCCGTGGATCGAGCCACGGCCAAAATGATGAACGTACCCTTCCGCGTCTTGCCACAAAGGAACAAGGGTGCGATTCGTGGCTGACGCTTTTTTCGTCCCAAGTCCAGGACGGAGTGGGGAAAGAATTGATCCCAGCCGAAGCGACCTGGCGGGCCGTCCGCTGCCCGTGATGTCGTCCTGCGAATCGCGAGGCAAAAACGAACTGACGAAAGGACCCGATGGACAACGCGCAACTCGCCAGCCTGGTGGAAGAATACCAAAAGGAGCACGCGCCGCGGTTGGACAACCACCTGAAATTCTTTCAGGAGTTGCCATCGCTGGAGGAGGCGATCCGCTTCGCTTGCGGGCCGCACCCGCACCGGCGTCATTTTGACGCCACCACACTGGAAAATGCAAGAAAACGGCTTATGCAGAATCCTGAGAAGCTGCGGGAATTCCGAGTTTTCGCGCGACTACGGGACTACATCGAAGGTGAGACGAAGTACATCGGCTTCGGCGACCTGACGGTGTACGACACGTCGCTGTGGCTCGGCGCGTACCTGAACCGTTGGCCGAAGGTGGTATACCTGCATGCGGGGGTGCGAATCGGTTGTGACGCGTTGGGATTGACGACGGATGCACACATGATCGAGATGGATCAATTGCCAAGACCGATCCAAGTGCTGAAGCCGCATCACGCAGAGAACTTCCTGTGCATCTACAACGATTGCTTTCACGGCGGTTCGACAAAGCGAAGGTTCTGTTAGCCGCCACTCTCGCGTGGGAGTCGACCGGCTCGGCACTAAGCTCAAGCGTTCTCCGGCGAAGAGTAAAATCCCTTGCGGATGTTTGCCCTCCCGATTCTCGCGTGATGGCGGAGAGCGAAGCGAGCGTCGCTGGGCGGGAAATGTGCTACCGAATGTCCGCGAACCGTATCAGGAGAATCTCGTGCTTAGCCGGATTTGGCGGAGCGACCTACGATGATCGTGTCGTGCAAACCGTCACGGATTCGTGCGTGGGCCTCTTCCCGTCCTTCCAAAATTGGGGCGCTTCCACCAGGACCCTGGAAGCTGCTGGCCGGGTCTCGGCTACAAGCGGTTGAAAAAGCGTGGACAGGCGCCTCGCCGCGGCTCGTTTCGGGTTTTCTTGCATCCGCTCGGAGCCGGTCCCCGTTTTTCAACGGTCGCCTACGAACCCTGTTGCGATAATCGCTCAATCTCCGCCCAGTGCCCCGCAGTGACCGGCATGACGGACAGTCGTGAGATGCGGACCAGGGCAAAATCGGCGAATTTGGGATTCGACTTGATCTCGGCGAGCGACACGGGGCGCGGCAATCGGCGGACCGGTTTGACGTCGACGACAACGAACCGAGCATCGTCGCGCGTGGAATCAGGATACGGGCCTTTCACCACCTCCATCACGCCCACGACGGCCTTCTCTTTGCCGGTGTGATAATAGAGCACGAGATCCCCCTTCTGGACGGACCTCAAGTGCTTCAGCGCCAGGTTGTTCGCAACCCCCTTCCAGGTCGTCCGTTTGTCGCGAAACAGGTCATCCAGCGAGTAATGCTCGGGCTCTTCCTTGAACAGCCAGTATGCCATCGGAGACCTTTCCTCGTAATACAAACCGTTTTGTCCTTCGCGCGCCGCGAAGATGTTTGACAAGACAAAAATGGTAGCCGCGGATGACGCGGATACACGCGGATAAAGCACGGAAAGGATCAAATCGCACATCCGCGCTGATCCGCGTCATCCGCGGCTAAATTTCTTTCAATTTTTGATTGCGGCTGAAGACCGCGCTGGGTGTGTTTCGTGGATCTACCCCGTTTTGGTTTTTGGTGGCGGCCGCAGGCTGCGCTGTGTTGCCCCTTTGAACATGTCCGACGTCTTCTCCGCGATCGGGCATGCGCCAGCAGACATCATAAACACTCTGCGAATCTTTCGCTCGACCGCGGCAATCCGAAGGAAGTGCCAGCCATAATTCCGCGGTAACCTGCATAGGATGGTAAATCTTCGGATCATCGTGTGAAGAGACGTACCTGCGTTTCCCGCGACTCTTTGCCACCCATCTTGCGCAGTTTACGGCGAGATGATGGATGGCCCCGGTTCCTCGGGGGTCTCAAGGCCCGACACCGGAAGGAACAATTCATCGGATTGATTGTTGGCGATTTTGCTCCCGCCCAGATTGAGCAAGCTATCCGTCGCCGCTCTCCGACGGGTAGAATGCCAAACATGGCCTGGGCGACTATGGGCATCATTTTGGTCGGCTTATCAAGCTTTCGTCTTCGGACCGTTGCCAAGGAAGGCGTTCCGGTGAGGTTTGCGGTTGTCGTTTTGTGCCTTGCGGCGTGGACTGCTCTTCTCCTTATTCCTGGCGCACGGGGACAACTCCTGAATTGACCACGCTCCTCCCCACCCTGGCCGTCGCATTCGCCGCGTTCTGCGTCTGACAGACGGTGCGGATCTTGAATCGAATGAAGCAACGGCCGAAGTGGACGCTGGTGGGGCTGGTCGCCGCGCTCCTTATATACATCCTGGGTATTGGACCAGTGCACGGTTTTGCGTGTTTCGTCAATCGCCCCTGGATTTGGCGAACCACCAATTCTGCTTATCGGCCGCTTGCGCTGGTATGCCGTGAATCAGAAATCTTGACGCGTGGGATTATTCTGTATACCCAGCTCTGGGAGTTTCGGCTTCCGCCCATGGACGGAAAAGTCTATCCGCCGGGATTCGAATGGGGAGACTTCGATCGACAGTGAACTGGCGACGAGTATTGCAGTTAATGCGTGGCGCCAGTCGTCCTGGCCGACGCGGTGTTTCTCGAGACCGCCCGACAAATCGTCATAATCGCTAACCTATGTTGCGCACACCTTGAAGAAAATTGGCGATTTTCAGCTGCCGGCGGGGTAAATTCCAGCCATTTTCTGTAGTGGATCGGGCCAGAGCGGCGTGTAGTGAAGACCTAGCCTCTTGATTCGCCGGCCTCCT
>DASYAR010000287.1:0-11681 GCA_036501235.1 Planctomycetaceae bacterium | reverse complement strand
GGACAACGAACAGGACGAAGAGGACCGCGGATGACGCGGATTCGCGCGGATGAAAACGGAAAGAAGACAGGAAAATTATGGACAGGAAGATTGTCCAAAGGTCGGCGTCGCGAGACAGGCAATCACAGGATAACCACTGATTTCACGGATAGTACGGATCGACGGAAACGAGGTGAACTGGCCCATCCGTGTTCATTCGCGTCATCCGCGGTCAAACTCTTTTTTCGTCTGGTCGCGATTGACGGAAGCGGACCATGATCGAAACGGTGCGGTCCTATGCCACGACCGGCAGGATTTTGTATTCTGCGATCCATGCACTTGAACATTCTGATCACGCCGGCCGGGCAACTGCACATCGAAGACTCGGCGGAGAGCCTGCCCGAGGTCTCTGAAGCGATCGGCGAGCGCCTGATCCAAGCATTCGCGGCATCGAGTGCTGAAGGACTGGTGTTGCTCGCGTCCCAAGAATTGGGCGAGGCATTACCGGCCGGGCTCGTCTTCTGGCGCGGCTTTGCGCGGCGATTCTTTCAGGCCGTATGCCAACAGGGGGAAGGGGGCTTCGCGAATTGGAGCACGATCGCTCACCCAACGAACGCCGAGCTAGATCAACTGATCCTGGCGGCCCCTCCCATGCGGGGGCTCGAGTACTTGAACGCCGAGTTGTTCCGCACCCTCTGGAAAGAGTTGCGCGAATTGGTTGTCGCACTGGCGGGCCGGCATCCGCAGGGGCCGGCGGCGTATCTGGCCACTATCAATCCATTGTGGCACCTGCTGGGGCGCGTGACGTTTCATCTGGCTGAGAATAAACGCGACCCCGCACGGCCGTTCGCCTTTCTGGCGACGTACACGCACAAGCTGTCCGGGCAATCGCGCCTGCAACATTTGCCATTGGCCGAGGCGCTCAAGACCTATGCCGGCGCGAAGGATATTTCCAAGCTCGACTCGCTGCTGGAGCCGGTGCGCCGGGCCGCCGGGCAGAGCGGTCTCGTTCGCGAGCTGCTCGACACGAAGGCCCTCTTCGCGCCTCAAGGCTGGACGATCAAGCAAGCGTATCGGTTTCTCACCGAATCCCCGCGCATTGAAGAAGCGGGCGTCGTGGTGCGCGTGCCGGACTGGTGGGCGGCCCGGCGGCCGGCGCGCCCCCAGGTGCAGGTACGGATCGGCTCGCAGTCGACGAGCGCGATCGGGCAAGACGGCCTGCTCGACTTCAACGTCAGCCTGGCTCTCGACGGCGAGCCCCTGACAAACGAAGAACGCCGCGCGCTCCTGGCGGGGGCCGACGGACTCGTCCTGCTGCGCGGCAAATGGGTGGAGGTCGATCAGGGGCGCTTGCAGCAGGCGCTCGATCACTGGAAGGCGCTCGAGCGCGAGCACGCCAACGGCATCGGCTTCATCGACGGCATGCGATTGCTGGCGGGGGCGAACCTGGAGGGCGCCGGTTCCCAAGAGGAACAGGCGGTCGATTGGTCGCGCATCACGGCTGGCGATTGGCTGCGCGAGACGCTCGACCGGATGCGGCGGCCCGAGACGATCGACGCCTGTCAGCCGGGAAAAGATCTGTCGGCCACGTTGCGTCATTACCAGGCCGACGGCGTCCGCTGGTTGTGGTTCATGACCGAACTGGGATTGGGAGCGTGCCTGGCTGACGACATGGGGCTCGGGAAGACCATTCAGATCATCGACTTGTTACTGCAACGGAAGCGGGCCGGCGCTACGCGGTCCGGCGCGACGCACCTGCTCGTCGTGCCGGCGTCGCTATTGGGGAATTGGAAACAGGAGCTCACCCGATTTGCCCCCGCGCTGCGAGTCGTCTTTCTGCACCGCTCCGAATGCTCCGCTGAAGATCTGGAACGGATCGCCGACAATCCCGAACGCGAGTTGCAGGGTTGCGACCTGGTCGTCACCAGTTACGGCCTCGTGCGCCGCCAGGAATGGCTAACCAAAGTGAAATGGTCGCTGGTCATGCTCGATGAAGCGCAGGCCATCAAGAATGCCTCGTCGGCACAGACGCGATCGGTCAAGAAACTTCCCGCCCGGGGAAGAATCGTGCTTACCGGCACGCCTGTCGAAAATCATCTCGGCGATCTGTGGTCGCTCTTCGATTTCTGCAATCCGGGCCTGTTGGGAACGGCCACGCAGTTCAAAGGATTCGTCAAACGGCTCAACCAGCAGCAGGATGCGCAGGCCTTTGGCGGGCTGCGAAAACTCGTGCGGCCTTACATCCTGAGGCGACTCAAGACCGATCCCGACATTGTTCCCGACCTGCCGGAAAAAACCGAGATGCGGGCCGAGTGCGGTTTGTCGAAGAAGCAGGCGGCCCTGTACGGGAAGGCGGTCGAAGATTTGGAGAAGCGGCTTAAGGAGGCGGAAGGGATTGCTCGTCGCGGACTGGTGCTGGCCACCCTGATGCAGCTCAAGCAGATCTGCAACCATCCCGCACAGTATCTGCACGGCGGCGATTTCGCTGCCGGCGACAGCGGCAAATTCGGCCGCCTGCAACTGTTGTGCGAGCCGATCGCCGAACGGCAGGAGAAGGTGCTCGTCTTCACGCAGTTCCAGACGATCACACAGCCGCTGGCCGATTATCTGGCGACCGCCTTCGGCCGCAGCGGGCTGGTGCTGCACGGTGGAACCCCGGTCAAAAAACGGCAGGATCTGGTACGCGAATTTCAGGCCGATTCCGGTCCCCCGTTTTTCGTGATCTCACTGAAAGCGGGGGGGAGCGGGCTCAACCTGACGGCTGCCTCGCACGTCGTGCACTTCGACCGCTGGTGGAACCCGGCAGTCGAGAACCAGGCAACCGATCGGGCGTTTCGCATCGGTCAGAAGCGAAACGTGATGGTGCACAAGTTCGTGTGCCGGGGGACGGTGGAAGAACGCATCGACGTGATGATTCGCGACAAACAGGCCGTCGCCGATAAGCTGCTCAATGCGGAGGGGGAAACGATGCTCACGGAACTGAGCGACGATGAATTGCTGCGGTTCGTCGCTCTCGATATCGGACGTGCGACGACTGATGAGTAGAGTTTCTGAGCTCGACCGTTTAGCCGCGAGGCGCAGCCGAGTGCCGTCGGGAACGACCTCCGATCAGCGCATTCGCCATTGAATGAATAGGAAAGCCCGTGTGGCAGGGTCAGAGCGTCAAATCGAGTTGGAAGTCGAGCGCATGAGCAGCATTGGCTGATTATTCAAGATGATTCACAATCAACGCGAGCGACGGCCCTGACCGAATGGCCGATCGCGCTCGCTTTGCTCATTGTCCCGCTTGTCGGGGCCATCGCTGGGTTTCCCGCTCCGGCGACATCAAGCCTGGTGCAACAGGTACTTGGTTGCAACGCGATGCTTAATTCACGCTCTGACCCCGCCACAAATCGTATCTGAACAATGCCTGATGACCTTGGAAATCGCGACACACCGACTAAACTGAAGGACGTTACACAGCGATCCCGGGCAGGCCCTGGCAGCGCGCTCGGTCAAAATCAAAACACTCCTGGCAGAAGGGAATCGAACGATGGCCTGGTATGGAGGAGGTTACGGTGATTGGGCACCTTATGTTCCCGTAGCGCAGAGAAAGGCGAACGCCGTCAAACACGCAGCGGCAGCCGCGAAGAAAGAGAAGCGGGCCGTTTCGCCGGTTGAGATTCAGGGGAAAAAGATCGCCCAATCCTTCTGGGGCCAGTCGTGGTGCGAGAACCTCGAGCGCTACAGTGATTTTGCCAACCGCTTGCCGCGCGGTCGCACTTATGTCCGCAACGGGTCCGTGGTCGATTTGCAGATCAAACGCGGCGAGGTGCAAGCAATCGTCGCCGGATCTGAGGTCTATCGCGTGACGATTTCGATCAAGACGCTCGATCAGGCGTCCTGGAAGCGAATCAAGCAGGATTGCTCGCGGTCGATCGAGTCGTTGATCGACCTGTTGCGGGGCAAGTTCGATCAAGGGATCATGCAGCGGCTGACGGAAAAAGACAAAGGGCTGTTCCCGAAACCCAAAGAGATCGAGATGGAGTGTTCGTGCCCGGATTGGGCCGGCGTGTGCAAGCACGTGGCCGCCGTGATGTACGGAGTGGGGGCCCGGCTCGACGCGTCTCCCGAAATGCTGTTCCTGTTGCGCGACGTCGACCATCTCGAGTTGATCTCGCAGGCCGCGACGGCAGACAACCTGGAACAGTCGCTGACAGGCAAGTCCGACGGCGGGCTGGCCGGCAGCGATCTGGGTGAGTTGTTCGGGATCGAGCTCGATTCGAGTGCGACCGCTGCGCCGTCCGCGATTGGCAAATCACGGAAGCCGGCGAAAGCGAAACGTCGGCAACTCTCGAAATCCGAGATGGTCGAAGTGGTCCTGCAATCGGTGACGCCTGTCGAGAGAGGGGTCGAGCGCCCGCGCGCGCAGCGAGCATCGGCCAAGAAAGCGCCTGCCCGTGTCACATCGTCGGGCAAGAAGGCCAAAACGGGTACGACTGCCAAGCGGTCGCCCGTGACCTCGGCAGCGCGTGCGAAGAAGAAGTCGTAGCACGGCTGTCGTCGTGGTCGCACGGCTGCCCAAGTGTGAGATTCCGTGCACAAAACTGGAGACGCTTGAAACGAACGCTCCACCTGGCGGGTATTCCTGCGGACGGGAAGTTTCAGAACGTCGTCTTACAGACCCGAATCCAGGAGTGCGCCATGAACCGCGTTGCCTTGCTGTCAGCTCTCATCCTGTCATCGGCAGGCATTGCCGGAGCGTCCGACGAAGGGGTCAAGCTCGCGGAGCAACACTTGCAAGCCGGGACGCTGGCGGCGGGGGAAACGGCACTTGATGCGTTGCTCAAGAAAAATCCGCGCGACGACCAGACGCGATTTGCGCTCGGAACCCTGCAATTCGTGAGATCCGTCGAGGGGCTGTCGCAATCGCTCTATCGCCACGGGTTCCTGCACGGGATCGGCCGCTTTGCTCCATTTCTGATTCCCGGGGGCGAACTGCCAGTTCCTATCAATCCGCAGCCCGCGGAATTGAGTTACGATCAGGCGCGGAAGATCGTCCAGGATTTTGTCTCTCGTCTGGCGACGGCCGAAGCCACGTTGGCGAAGATCGAATCGGACGACGTCAAACTTCCGCTGCATTTCGGAATGATCCGGCTCGATTTCGACGGGGACGGAAAAGCGGGGGAAGAAGAAACGCTATGGAAGATTTACACACGATTCAACCGGCAGGTCCGCGTGTCTCAGGACGACGCCAAAGCGTTCGTGATCGCGTTTGACGCGGCTGACGTGCATTGGCTGCGGGGGTATTGTCACCTGCTCATGGCGCTCGGGGAAATCAATCTGGCGCATGATTGGCACGAGCTGCTGGAGCGTGCCGGTCAACTGCTGTTTCCGCGAATCAAATCCCCCTATCCGTTTCTGACGGAGCCCGTGCCGGGTCAGGAGCAGGCCTTTTCCTTCGAGATGATCGCCGATCTGATCTCCTTCGTGCATCTGATCAATTTCCCGGTCGCGGAACCGAAACGCATGGAGGGAGCGCTCGGGCATCTGGAAGCGATGGCGTCGCTCAGCCGTCGTTCGTGGGATTTGATTTTGAAAGAGACCGACGACGATCACGAATGGATCCCCAGCCCGAAACAAACGGGAATCATTCCCAATGTGAGAGTGACACAGGAGATGGTCGACGGATGGAGATTGTTCCTGACGGAGGCTGAGCAGATTCTGAAAGGAGATAAGCTGATTCCGTTCTGGCGGGGCAACAAGGCGCGCGGCGTGAATCTGCGCAAGGTCTTCATGCAGCCCAGGCCCCTCGATCTCGTGATGTGGATTCAGGGAACCGGCGCTGCCCCGTATCTTGAAGAAGGAACGCTCACCGACAAGGCGGTCTGGGACCGGTTGGTGCGCGTGTTCCAAGGCGAATTCATCGGCTTTGCCTTCTGGTTCAACTGAGGCGCGACATTTTCGTGGCGTGGACGTCAGCGTCCCCTACGGATCACGGTGCACCGTGTTCGGAGAAAACGCCGGGAGGCACACCGCCAGATACTCGGCTCCCTCGGGTTCGGGAGTGCTGTATTGCACCCATTCCCCGCGATGGGTGATGACGGCCTGACCGGCCCGCACGTCAAGAACGCCGTCCCGGTGCTTGACGCGCAACAATCCCGCCAGGACCACAGTGTATTCATCGAATTCGGGAGTCTGACCGGGCTCGACCCAGCCAGCCGGGCTTTTCATATGGGCGATACTGGCCGCGTCGGTTTTCGAGTTCACCCGGCCGACGTACTCGTGGATGATTTTCGGTTTGTTCCCGGCGGCGGTGATTTGGGTGTAATTGGCGATCAATGTTGGCATGTTGAAATCCTTTCTTTTCGAAGCTGGGCGAGTCCCCACGCGGCGGATTCGCGGACGAGCGGATCGGGGTCCTCGAGAGCCGCGGACAATGCCGGTATTGCTGCGACATTTTCGGAGTTGCCGGCGACGATGGCGGCGTTCCGCACCAGGCCGGCGCGGCCGGGCCGGGCGAGAGGCGTGTGGCCGAATCGCTGTTCGAATTCGGCATCGGTCAGTGAGAGAAGTTGCGCCGCGTCCAATGCAGCCAGCGTGGGATCGGTTTGAAACGCGGGTTCGGTCGTCGCGGGCGCTTTGCGGTTCCAGGGACAGACCTCCTGGCAGATATCGCAGCCGAACAGCCAGTCTTCGATGCCGGCCCGCAACTCTTCGGGGATAGCACTGCGATGCTCGATCGTGAGGTACGAGATGCAGCGGCGCGCGTCGAGCACGTAGGGCTCGACGAACGCGCCGGTGGGGCAGGCGTCGAGGCAGCGAGTGCAGGTGCCACAATGCGAGGCGGCGTGCGGTTCGTCGTAATCGAGATCGAGATTGGTCAACAATCCCGCCAGAAAAAACCAGCTCCCCAGGCGCTTATTGATCAGCATCGTGTTCTTGCCGAACCATCCCAACCCGGCCAGGCGGGCGAAATCTCGTTCGAGCAAGGGCGCCGTATCGACGATCCCGCGAACTTTGCAACCGGGCGTTTCACGGCGAACAGCGCTGGCAAGCTGCTTGAGTTTGCCTCGAATGACGTCGTGGTAGTCGGCTTGGCCGAGTGCATAACGGGCAACCCGCGCCGGGATGGCTGGAGTTTCGCGTTCAGGCGGCACGTTTTGGCTTGCCCCGTCCGATTGTCGGCGGGACTCCCACGGATTGTAATTGAGCCCCAGCATTACAACGCTGCGGACTCCGTCGAGCACACTTCGGGGATGGTTGTAAGCCGACTCGCGGCGCGGCAGATAGCCCATCTCGCCGGCATAGCCGCGGTCGAGCCAGTCGAGAAACTGATGAATGCCACCGGGAGTGACGGCCGGCGCAATGCCCGCCAGTTCAAAACCGAGCTGCGCCGCGGCAGTCTTGATGAACTTGCTGAGGGAAACCTCGACGGCGGGCACGGAAAATGATCCTTGCGGACGATTCGAATTGCCAGTATTGGCGGTGCTTATGATTTTTTCGGAACCCGGCACCAGACTTCGAACTTTCGCAACAGCGTGGTCTCGTCGAACAGCGTCCGCTGATCGATCATTTCAACAAGCCGATCGATTGGAAATCCGGGGAGCGCCAGGCTCTTCGACGCCTTCGCATATTCACCGGAGCGTCTCAATACCAGAATCTGCAACCGATCGTCATGCCAGCGCCACAACTCGGGAACTCTGAGCGCTGCGTAAATCGCCGGGCGGTTGATTACGCGACGGGTGACGTCAACTTCAATCGCGAGATCCGGCGGTGGATCGATCGTCAGATCGACTTCGTCTCGCGACCTGACGACCGATTCGTTCTGAACGTAATAACAATTGTCTGGTTCAAGCCCCCGCAACAAATCTTCCCGTCGAAAAGTCGTCGTCCGGCAGCTTTGAATTGCAATTTTTCGTTTCATGGTGAACACATCGACGGCCCGTCCGATTAAATAGCCGACGCGCTCGTGCAGTTTCGACGGGGACATCAGTTCCAAATCTCCTCGGTCGTAGGTCATTCGCGTGTGGCGGTATTCATCGTCATCGCGCAATTTGACGTATTCGTCCCAGGTTGCCTTGCGGAGTCGCGCTGGCAATTCGCGGGTAGTGGTGTCCGTGCTCATGCTCGTGATCCCGAAAGAATGGCTGTTTCTTGCATTATATCAACCCGCGCCTGTCGCGAGCGACATCTCTTGCGCTTGGCGCCGGCCGATTTCGCTGATGCGCGCGTCATCCCATTTCTCGAGGGCAGTGTAACGGGGATGTCGCGAATCCTTATAGGGATCATTCCGCCGGGCGTTGTAACAACTGATGAAGGCCCAGCGCGGTTCAGGGCTTTTGTTCTGATCGGAACGATGCAGCAGATTGCAATGGAAGAAAAGCGCCGAACCGGGCGCCAGCTCGCAGTGCACCAACTCCATCCGCTGGAGCGCGGCCTCCAGACGTACTTGCTCGGCGACTCCCGTCTGATCGCCCACCTTGCCGTGGTCCATCCGTCCCAGGAGGTGCGATCCGCGAACGACTTGCAGGCAGCCGTTCTGCCGCGTCGCCCGATCGACGGCGATCATGCAACTGGCCAACAGCGGCGCAAGGCATCCGTTGTGGTACCAGTAACCGTAATCCTGGTGCCAGGCCCAGGCCCCGCCGACATAAGGCTCCTTTAGAATCATCTTGTGGTGATAGTGATAAACTTCTCCCTCCAGCAACGTCTCGATGCAATCAACGATTCGCCGGCTGCGAACGATTGCGCCGTAGATATCGTCGTGCAACTCGTTCTCGACGACCAGGCGGATCGCCCCCCCTTCGCCGTCGCCGCGGCTGGCCGCCTCGGATTGCATCTGATGATCGGCCCGAGCGATCGTCTTGAGCAGTTCGACCTCTGCGGCATCGAGCAGTTCCTCGACGACGAAAAAGCCGTCGGTCTGAAATCGTGCGATCTGATCGGCGGTCGCCGTAAACGTGGGCATATCACGACCCGTGGGAAGAACAAAAGGGCGATACCAGTGGCTCCAATTGATTGTGACCATGCGCGGCGTTTGTGCAAGGTGATTTCACGGCCTTAAGGCGTGGCTTGCAATCGTTTTCCGGCAGGGCTAGCATCTGGTCTGGACGTTGCCAGTGATAGATTGACCCCGAATGTTAACAAAGGAGTTCGACATGGCACGACAACCGATTCAGCAGCTTGTTCGCAAAACGGCCACCACCGGGGCGTTGTTGCTCGTCGTGGGGGGCTTGGCCGCTGCGGCTAAAGGGACCGGAATTCTCTTTCCCACCTGGTCGCCGCCGAGCAAGGGAACTTATAAGGAACCATCTGGTGAAGTTGGCAAAAAGGCCGCCGCCGATCAACCGTGGAGCGTGACGACCGTCAGCTCGTCGATCATGGGCAAGCCGGTCGAAGGCAAGACGACGTCGGTTGTCGGTGAAGTCATCGACTTGTCGTGCTATCTCCAAGTCGGGAAGCATGGCGATAAGCACCGCGATTGCGGCCAGAAGTGCGTCCGTAACGGCCAGCCCGTGGGCCTGCTGACGGAAGACGGCGGCGTCTACATGCTGATCGACGAAGAGCACGATCCGCGCCGCGACGGCGACACGGAGTTCCGCAAGCAGGCGATCGAATTGATGGCTCACGTTGTCACAGTGCATGGAACCCTCACCGAAGTCGACGGCCTCAAGGCGCTTTATGTTCAAGGTTCGGTGAAGAAGAAATAATTCGCCAAAACTTGGCGCACTGCTGCATTCAACGCGGCGAGCCGGGGGCGGGCACCGATTCGAAGAGAATTGGTCCCCCCGGATGCGTTTTTCTGCGCATGACGCGCCCCCGCTGATCAATCACGAGGATTGCCATCCATGACCAGACATCGACGCGTGATTTTGAGAATTTCCGCAGCCGCAATGCCCATGATTTTGGCCCTGCTGCTGCCGCTCGTTGCTGCCGAGCCGGCGAGCGAAAAACCTCCCAAGCCGCCGCTGGGATTGCCCCCGGTCCAATGGCCGGAGGAAAACCCGTACTCCACGGCGAAGGTCGAGCTGGGTCGGTTTTTGTACTTCGATAATCGGCTGTCGAGCGATGCGACGGTGTCGTGTGCATCGTGCCACGCCCCGGAAAAGGCGTTCGCCGACGGCAATCCCGTATCGACGGGCATCGGCGGTCAAAAGGGAGGCCGCAGTGCGCCCACCGTCATCAACCGCGCTTACAGCACGTCGCAATTCTGGGACGGCCGTGCTCCGTCGCTCGAAGAACAGGCGAAAGGCCCGATTGCCAACCCGATCGAGATGACGGCCGAGAAATCAGCCGACGCCGCGCATGCGGCGGTCGTCAAGCGGCTGCGGGGAGTGCCGGGCTATGTCAAATTGTTCGACAAGGCGTTCGGCACGAAAGAGATCACGATTGATCACGTCGCGAAGGCCATCGCCACGTTCGAACGTACTGTTCTGTCGGGCAACGCGCCCTACGATCGCTATCAGGCCGGGGACAAAAAGGCGATGACCGAATCGCAAGTCCGGGGCATGGACGTGTTCTTCAACAAGACGGCGTGCGACAGTTGTCATCTGGGGTTCAATTTCACCGATGGCTCTTATGTGAACATCGGCATCGGCATGGACAAACCCAAGCCCGATCTGGGGCGGTTCGTCGTCTCGAAAAAAGACGAAGACAAAGGCGCCTTCAAGACTCCCACCTTGCGCGAGGTCGAGCATCACGCTCCGTACATGCATGACGGCAGCATCAAAACGCTGGCAGAGGTCGTCGAGCACTATGACAAGGGAGGAATCAAAAATCCGCATCTCGACCAGCGCTTGAAGCCGCTTAAACTCTCGCCCCAGGAAAAGGCCGACATCGTCGCCTTTCTGAAAGCCCTCAGCGGCGAAGGCTGGCAGCATATCAAAGCCCCTGAAGAATTCCCGGAGTAGGCTCTGAAATGTTGTTTTGCATTCTCACGGACTTTTCTTCACGATTGCAAACCAGGCCTTGGGGCCTCCTTCGCTGAACGAAAAGTCTTTCAGGTCGGGGTTCGTCTCGAATCGCACGGGGCGGAGCGTTTCGAACGTCCAGCCGGTGGCGAATGCCGTGCGGAGTTCGGGTTGTGAAACCCGCCTCGGCCCCATTGTCCCCGGCTCTTCGTCGCTGAAGCACATGAGAAACAGCCGGCCGCCCGGGTTGGTGACGTGCGTCAACCCGGCGACGTAGCGTTTCCGGTCGTCGTCGGAAAAGCAGTGGAAGAGACCGCTATCGATCACGCTGTCGAACTTCCGATCAAGAGTCGAAAGCGTGAGGGCGTCGAAGCGCAGAAACTCGGCTGCCACTCCGCGCTCCTGGGCCTTGCGCTTCGCCTCCTGGATCGGGAATTCGAGGAAATCGATCCCCAGAACGGCGTGACCGCGCTGGGCGAAAAAGAGGGCGTTTTCGCCAGTCCCGCAACCGGCATCGAGAACCGATCCCTGCACCTGATCGGCAACCTCGACAAACTTGGGCTGCGGCCTGCCGATGTCCCAGGGGGCCTTTTCGCTGGCGCTGTACATCGATTCGAATGTTTCGCGGTTCGGAATGTCGCTCATAATCAGGCTCTCGTTGAGGTCAATGATTGGATGGAAAAGAGACCGGGCTATTTTGTCGCCAAATGCTTCATCCGCGAGACGATGGATTTCAGCCGCGACACGACCCTTTCGCGATCTGCAAATGAACGGCCTTGCAGGCAGCACCATTCGAGCCAGGTCATCCCG
>DASYAR010000286.1:0-19229 GCA_036501235.1 Planctomycetaceae bacterium | reverse complement strand
TGATGTTCGGATTGGCCCTCGTCACGCTGGGATGTCCGGCGTTCATGGCCGCTCGATTGGCGCTGAATATCGGGCCGTCCGCCTCCGGCAGTTCGCAGATGCCGCTGGTGTTTCTAGGGGCCGCGGCGGGACTTTCCCTGTGGAGCGCGGGGCTGGCGCAGATTCTCAGTCCCTACTATTGTGGATTGGCGGCCGCGGGACTCGGGTTGGTAATCGCCGTCGTCCAATCGCTTCGGCAGACGAGCGTTTCCGTCCCGATTCTGTCCGAAACGGTGCTGCCAGCGGCGCCTGCGGAACTCGCCATCGGCCAGTCGATTCTTGATCGCCACGCCGACGCGCCATCCGCCGGGGCCTCCCACTGGTCCAGTCCGGGCCACTCGAACCTGGCATTCGTCGATCGACAGATCACTCCGTTTTGGCGCACAGCGTGCGCCGGCTTGCTGGCGCTCGCCTGCGGCGCGTGGGTCGCGGCGCTGGACCGTCTGATCATCCAATTGAGTGCCGGATCGATCTACATCGGCTGTGCGGAAGTCATCGGCTTGTGTGGCGGCCTGGCGCTCGGCACATTTCTTGCCGGGCGGAGCAAAGGCCTGGGTCATGTCGGCCGATTATTGAGCGTGGTCGGACTGTCGCTGTGGGGCGTGGGATTGTTGGCGGCGTATCCGCTGTTGATCGATCTGTCGCTGTGGCTGAATGCCAGTGTGTCGTCGACGAATTTGCTGATCTTCGCGCGGGAGCTCTGTGCAGGCCTGGCCGTCTTGCCAGTCGGCATGGCAGCAGTCGGTATTGCACGCGCGACTGGGGCCAAAAATGCCGGCAGTCATGGCGGTCACGCGGACATTGCCGGCGGCCTGCTGGTCGCGGCTCTGGGCTACTGCGCGATCGCCGGCGCGGCCTTCCAGCACGTTTCTCCCGACGTCGTCGTGATCGCTCTGGCGTGGTTGACGGCGGTGTCCGCCATTCCGACGGCCGCGGTGCTGCGCGACACTCTCTTTGCACGCTGGCCCCTGCGGCTCGTGGCCGCGACGGCGACCTGCGTCATCGTCATTGCGCCTCAGTGGCGGCAGCACTTCGACCCGGTGCGATCGGCCAAGCTGCTGTTCAATTCGAGTGTCGCATACGGGTATCGTTCGGGGCTCAAACCTTCGCTTCTTGTCGCGCTGGATGAAGGGCGACACGTCGCCACGGCGACCGGACAACGCGGTATTTTCACCGTCTGGAGCTATGGCGGCCATCAACTTCAAGTCCGCGAAAACGGCTTGCCGCGCGGCGTAGTCAGCACCGATCCGGCGGCTTTCCCACGCTATGCTCCCGAAACGCTGCAAACGGCCGTTCCCTGTTTGATCCACGGCAAGGCGGAGCGCGTACTGCTGTTGGGATTAGGAAGCGGTGAGGCGCTGGCGACGGCGCTCTCGTTTCCGATCCAGGAAATCACTTGTCTCGAAACCGATTCCGGGCTGGTCCGCGTAGTGCGGCATCTGCTGCCGTCCGGCACGGGGGCCATGGCCCTCGACGACGAGCGCGTGACGCTGTCGGTCTGCGATCCGGCGATCGGCCTGCCGGCCGTGCCGGGGGAATTCGACGTCGTCGTCTCGTCCCCCGAAAACCTCGGATTGGCGCAGGCCCAGCCGTATGTCACGACCGAATTCTATCGCCGTGCCGCCAGAAAGCTTTCACCCGGCGGCGTGTTCTGCCAGCGGCTGCAGCATATCGACCTGGGCCCGCGCCCCATTCAGGCGATCACCCGCGCGATGCAATCCGTGTTCAGCGACGTGCAGGCGGTCGAGGTCGCCCCGGGCGAGATGCTGTTGTGTGCCACCAACGACGAGTTGGGTTTGATTCGCCCGGAAATCGTGGCACGCCTGGAGACACCGCAGGTGCGCGCCGTGTTAGGCGATTCGGGGCTCGACTGGACGGTGCTCCTGAACATCGCGGCAGTCGATCATCAAGGACTCGAGAAATTCTGCATGACGTCGACAGGTCCGCTCAACACGGCCTGCGGCGGCCGGCTCCCCTTTGCGCTGCCTCGCGAAATGATGCGCTGGGCGCCCAAGCTCGACGAGCTGCATGAGGCGCTGGGACCTGTGGCAGCACGTCTGTTGAGCTGGGTGGGCGAGGACGGCAAAACCCCCGTCGTGGTGCGCCGGCTGGCCGAAGTGCAGGGGCAATACGAATTGATGACGAAATACGCCGATCAGTTCTGGGCCTACCGCGCGTCGCTGCGCGATCAGGTGAAAGACAAACCGCGCTCGGCAATCCAATTGACGAGCGGGACGAGCGAAGAGAAAAAAATGCACCCGGAAGACCGGCGCCGGCTCGCCTATTTCTCCTCGTTGAGCCGCGCGATTCGCACGCGCAGCGCCGCAGACATCGAACGGCTGTCGAAGCTGGCATTTCCTTACGATCCGCTGATTACGTATTTCTCGCATCAGGAGGTAGCCGAGCTGATGTCGCGATCGCCCGAACGCGACTGTGCTGTCGAGCTGCGGCAGCGATTGTACGCCACATATTATTCATCGCCGCGCGATTCTTCGCTCCGCAACGTGCTCGCCGCGCTGACTCTTTTGCGCGAGCATCCCGAATGCGAGCCCGATCCCAGCGCCCGCTGGGACGATTGCAACGCGCTGCTCCAAGCCCTCAAGATGCGCTGGGAAGCGCGAGTCGGCGTGCGTCCCGCCGACGTCAAGGAAACGATCAACGACGTCGACCAGACCGTTCTCGCCGTCGAGCAGACTTTTCGCCAGCTCGACGTTCTGACTGCCGAAGCGGGAATTTCGGAAGCCCTGTGGAGGGCCCGCCGCAGCATCCTCGAGAAGACGCTGATCGCACCGGTGCGGTCGTATCAGCTCGAATTGCTGCCCGTTGCGAATCGCGCCGCGCGCGACGCCGAGCACTAATAGCAGTCGTTTAGCGCCGAGGCGCAGCCGAGTGCTGCTGAGGATCGGCGCTGAATGCTCGCATGGTTCAAGCGACTGAGGCACTCGGCTGCGCCTGGGCGCTAAACGAAGGGATCACTTCGTGATCCCGTATTTCTTCATCTTGTTGTACAGCGTCACGCGGCTGATACCAAGAGCTTTGGCGGTGTTCGTGCGGCTGTGATTGTTCTGGAACAGCGTCTGTTCAATGATGTCGCGTTCCGACAGCGCCACTTGTCGCCCCAGGCTGCTGCGAACGAAATCGGCCTCGGTGAAGCGTTCGAACTGCGGGCCTCCTTCCTGCGACGGGCCGGGTTGGCAGGCCACGATGTGACCGGGCAATTGGCGGTCGGACAGAACGCTGTCGCGGCAGTAAATCACCGCCCGTTGAATCACATGCTCCAGCTCGCGGACGTTGCCCGGCCAGGGGTAATTGAGCAGTGCGGTGTACAGGCTGTTGTCGATTCTCGAAACCTGGATCTGGTGCTTGGCCGCCTGTTCGCGAATGAACCGCTTTGCCAGCGGGACAATGTCGGGCCGTCGCGCCCGGAGCGGCGGAATTTCGAACTTCATCATATTCAGCCGGTAATAAAGGTCCGGGCGGAATTTCTTCTGCTCGACCAGGGGTTGCAGGTCGAGATTGCTGGCGACGATCAGTCGGGCCTCAGACGTGACTGTCCGATTCGAACCGACCGGCTCGAATTGTCCCGATTCCATGACCCGCAGCAGCTTGACCTGCTGCTCGGGACCGAGTACGTCGATTTCGTCAAGCAGAATCGTTCCCCGGCCGGCGGCCACGAATTTACCGTCTTTGTCGGCATGGGCACTGGTGAATGCGCCTTTGACGTGCCCGAACATTTCGCTTTCGATCAGGTCGGACGGCAGCGCGCCGCAGGCCACCGGCAGGAACGGCTCGTTCCGCCGCAACGAGATCTCGTGAATCAATCGCGCCAGAAAAGTTTTGCCCGACCCCGTTTCGCCGATCAACAGCACGGTCACGTCGTGCCGGGCGGCCACTTCCAGGTCGGCCAGCATCATCCGCAGGCGGGGACAATTCGTCTCGAACCGCCGCGTGAGGCCGGTCATCACGTAATCGGGATCGGCGTCTTCGAACAGATCGCTCTGCGGCGCCTGTTCCACAACTTTGACGGCGACCGGCTCGTCGGGAACGTATTCTTCGAGGAGCGCCGCAACGTCGTCGACGCCGACCGGCTCTCGCAGCACGACCGATTCACAACAGGCGATTTGCCGTTCGAGCGGTTCGGGCCCCGAACCGCTGGCCATTACGATCAGTTGCGGTGCGCTCGGCAAGCGTCCTAATTCTTCGAGCAGACGCGCTTCGAGATGGCCGCCGCCGAGGACCGTCCGAAAATCGAAAACCACGATCGCCGGAGCCTGCTCGCGAACGCGAGTCATCAACTGCGCCGCTTCAGAAACGACGTGCAGCGACAGCGACTGGGGAACTCGGCCAGCCAGCCCTTCGGCCAGAACGGCGTCGTGAGTGAGCATCAAGGTGGGCAGAGACATCGCGATCCTCAGATGGAGAGCCAGGGCCGAACAGGTGTTGCCGACGATTGGTTGATTGAACATTGGCATTACAAATACAGTGCCGGAGTGTTCACGAACCGAAGCGCCGCCAGAGCCAACGCGTTCAACCATTGGTACTTGCGCTACATCTGCAGAACGCGTGCGCCCGAGCCCGTCCGCCGACTTGTTGCACGAACGCAACAGACGTTGCGGCTGCGTTGTTGCCTGAAAGCAACATGCGAGTCGGGAGCAACTCGCCCCGGCGTGCTGCAGGGTTTATCCCCGCGCTATCAGGGTGAAGACCAAATTTGACTAGGGAGCCTGAATTATTTCGGACCCAAACCTTGCCGAACTTTGTCGTTGGGCGGCCGGATTTGTGAAGAGCACATAGCCCGGCCCAGCTCGCATCAACGAATGCCCCCGCGAAACACGGAACCGCATTGTTTCCGTTGCGCACGCCTGAAAACGACGTTAGAATATGTGACCACCTCTGACAGGCACCATGCAACAACCAACCGGCGGTTTCGAAGGGCGGGCGACGTATATCGACGCGCTGCGCGGCATTGCCGCTCTCGGCGTGGCCTTTTATCACATTGCGCGCTATGGTCCGCTCAACGATCGTGCGCGCCTGGTGCTTCCCGCCGTCGTCCTGGAAATGATCGATCACGGCTGGGTCGGCGTGCAGGTGTTTTTCGTGATCAGCGGGTTCGTAATCGCCTACAGCGTGCGAAATGCGCGAGTGACGCCCGGGTTTCTCGCCAACTATGCTCTGCGGCGCGCGGTCCGCCTCGACCCGCCGTACTGGACGACGATCGCCTTCGTCCTGTTGCTGCACGCCTTCATGCATCTGCATCTGGGCTGGGAATCACCGCTGGACGTGAAGACGAAATTCGAGCCCGGCGTCTCGTGGAGACTGATCGGCAGCCATCTGATTTATGCACAGAACATCATACCGGGTTACGACAACCTGTCGGTCGGTTTCTGGACGCTGTGCATCGAGGTGCAATTCTACCTGCTGTACGTCACGGGAATGGGAATCGCGCAGCGCTTGCCGGCACGCGACCGCCGGACTCCTGCCGACGCCGGGGCGTGGGGCCTGCTCCTGACGTTCGCGCCGCTGGCGCTGTTGTCGCTGTTCGAATGGAACCGCACGCAGGGAGGCCGTGAGGTTTATGACAACGACATGTGGATCATCCGTTTCTTCTGCATGTTTTTTCTGGGGGCGTCGGCGTGGTGGGCGCTCGATCAGCGCATTCCGCGCGCCGTATTCTGGCTGTACGTGGCGGCGTTCTGCGGTCGGATCGCGCAGCAGGCGTTGCACGAGAAATGGTCGGACGACCTGACGATCGGCCTGTCGGCAGCGCTCCTTGCCGGCCTTTCGACATATCTCGCCGGCGTGCGCGGCTGCCTGGGGACGTGGCTCAATTTCCGCGTGCTGCAATACCTGGGGCGGATTTCATACAGCCTGTACCTGATCCATTTCCCTATGAGCCATATTGTGAAATGGGTGGGAACATGGCTGTCGGGAGACTCCCCCGCGCCGATCGTGGCAGCGTGCTGGCTGGCCCTCTCCGTCGTCTTCAGCATCCTGGCTGCGCACGTGATGTACACGTTTATCGAAGCCCCGTCTGTCCGTCTCGCAGCGTGGCTGAAACGCACTTAGCGACGAGCGGCCAGTTTGCCACGACCACGTTTTCGCGACACGCAGCGGCAATTCAACCGGACCTACCGGCAACGACGGTTCGAATAGCACGGCGACCAGAAGAGGCAGTCCGGACACGGCCCCAGGAAGTTATCCAGGCAACTGTACCGCGTGCACGGATCGCAATCGCATTGTGGGGACACGTACGAGCAGGGGGGCAGCAACACCATTTTGATCGGCAAGAGAGCGACGTTGCCGTAGAACTGGAATCCCGAGACCAGCGACTGGCACAGACAGCCCTGTGAATAGCCGCAGCGTTCGAGGTTCGGATCTTCGAAGTACAGCGGATGATAGCAGAAGGGAAATTCAGGTGCGAGACTCTCGTCAGACCATGCGCCGCGGCTGCGATCGTATCCGGCTCCGTACTTTTGGCGGTAATAGCGGCGCACGACGAGCCGGTCGTGTTCGGCAGTGCAGCGGCCTTTTTCGCGAACTTTGGCCCGGTCATTGTCGTCCATGAGGCTGCTGTGTTCACGGGACAGCCGCATTTGCATGTCCGCTCGCAACTTCCCGATCGGGCGCCGCTTGGTCGTCGCATCGATGCGGTCGCCGAACGACTGCACTTCTTCGTTGGTTACAGCGGGACAATCGGCCGCTCCGGCTATCGGTTCGTCGTCAGCGTCGGGAAGTGCCGCGATTCTGTCCTGTTCTTCGAACATGGCCGGGGCGCTGTCTTCATCGTCGGACTGATCGCTGTCATCGCTGTCGCCGTCCGCTTCCACCAATGGGGTCCGTTGCCCCGACTGGTGCTGCACGGGTCGTACGCCGGACGATTGCGCCACAGGCGTTCGATAGGCCGATCTGACGGCGGCCGCCGGCTGGGCCACGGTGGCCGCCCGGAGAGGGGTGGCGGAGGGTCGAGCCGACGCGGCCAGAGGCTCAAACGGATAACGCCGTGCCGTCGGATTGAAACGCGACGCCTGAACGGTCCTCGAGGAGACGACTTTCCGCGGCGCGGAGTCATCCAGCCGCGGCGCGTCCGATTTCGGCGGCGGCAAGTCGCGGATGCGGGCAACGTCCGCGGGAGGCCGCGCCGGTTCCCCCTTTCGCACCCGATCGGCGCCGGCGGCTTCCGCGGGGGCCTCGCCGCGAGCTCGCACCCTGCCGGGGGCGTCTTCAAAATCGGTGCCGCGGAGGCTCACGGCGGCGGCCTCGTCGTCCTCCTCCTGGGCCGGGATCCGCACATCACCGGCTGCGTCGCCGCCATCTTCCGCCTCATCGAGAAAGTCGACGTCATCCTCCGCGTCAGTCACCACGATGCTCGGCCGATGCGGTGTCTCTCCTGACCCGCCGGTGGTCGGATTGGCCGCGAGCGCTGCTATTCCCAGGGAGCTCAGGGCAACGGCCCAGGCGGCCGGCCGACCTGAGAATCGCCACATGTAACTTAGGTGCACGGTAAGGCCCTCCCTGGCCCTGCTCGGTCCATGACCGGCGCGAATCGCTGCCGGCCGCACTCTTCATCGACTCGGCAAAATGCGTATCGTCAGATTCCTGAAATCAATCGGCAAATTCCGAATATCAGGCCTCCCCGTTAAATCCGGAATAACCGGCAGACCCGGCACAGCTTGACTTTCCTGCCGATTCGCCGGAATTCGCGGTCAGATTTCGCTTCTGGCGGGACCGGCCGGGCGCCGCGCGTGACGATTGTAGCGGTTCTGTCCGGCCTGCCGCATGTGCGCACAATGCGGCATCTGCGTCGTCGATCCGGAATTTTCGATGTTGCGCCATTCTCTGACGATACCCAATGTCAGGGTAAAACCTTGCCAAGCCAAACGGAGAAAGTGTCATGGACGATACTACCAGCCGCCTCGGAACATGGGCGATCGCACTGATCCTGGCGACCGGGACGACCGGTTGCGTCGCGCCCACGCCGGGTCAACCGACGCTCCTCGGTTGGCTGGGAATCGGGACCCCCGCCCAGATTTTGAACAACAACGCCAACTCCGATAACGCGGCGATCGCCCAGGCCGCCAAGATCAAGCAGCAGAAGTGTCTGCAGTGCAAGAAAATCAAGGCCATCAAGTATCTGGCGACCATTGGCTGCGGCTGCTACGACAAAGACGGGGGCGTCTCGAAGGCACTCCTCGCCGCGCTCAGCGATTGCGATGATAAAGTCCGGACAGCGGCGATCCAGGCCATTATCAAGACCGCTTCCGGCTGCCCGTGCGAAACCTGCGGCTCGGTCAGTTGCTGCAAGAAGGACGTCGTCGAGCAGCTCGCGAAGATGGCTTACGAGGTGGACGACAAAGGCTGCTGGATCGAGCCGTCGGAAAAAATCCGCAAATTGGCCGCGAAGGCCGCCGAGATTTGCTGCCCATGCCAATGGCCGCAGAACGAAATGGGCCCGTCGACTCCTGTGCAGGAGCCCGACAATCCGGAGTTGAAGCGTGAACCGGCCGCCGTCGAAGGGACCACGGAAACGCCGCCCCTCCCGGTTCAGCCCAGACCCGGGGACGAAGCCGCTCACCGGCGCATCGTTCGCGATCGGGCGATCGCGGTCGTGTCGAGCCAGGCCAATTCGCTGAACGCAGACGAAATCCCCGATGCGCCGGCGATTGCCCAGACCGCGGTTGGCGCTTCGAACGAGAAGGCCGACGAAGACGCTCCCGGGCGCGCCTATATCAGAAGCGACGAGGCGACGGTCGTCGTCTATCGAAATCTGGCCGTACCGGTTTCCAGCGATCGTTGGCCCACCGACGGTGCAGGGGAAACCGGCAGACAAACACGCCTCCCCAGAATGGTCACACGCCGTGCGGCCCTTGACGGCACCGTGCGCGGCATCGTGCGTTATGTCGACCAGTTCCACGGCCTGGCCCATGTCGAATTCGGCGGGACGGCCCGCATCGCTCCGGGAACACGCGTCATCGTCGAACACCAGGCGCTGTTCGGAAAGCTGTCGACGTCGGGCATTCTCGAAGTCGTGGCATCGGAACCCGGCTCGGCCACGGTCAAGGCCTTGGGAAATTACCAGATTTCCCGCGTCGCCAGCGGCGACCAGGTCTTCGTCTCGCAAGGGAATTCGTAAGCGCTTCGCCACCTGGTCGCGATCGATTCGACGGGTGATCGGCAGCCCGTCTCTGAATGCAGGCGAATCGGCCTTATCGCTGCACGCGTGCCGACCCACCTTTAGCCAGGGCCTCGACCTCCGGGAGTCGGGCCATCGTGACATCGCCGGGGAACGTCGTCAGCAGCGCCCCATGTGCCCAACCCAGGCGCAGGGCCTCTTCAGGAGCTCTGCCTGAAATCAGGCCATAGATCACCCCTGCCGCAAAGCCGTCGCCGCCGCCGATGCGGTCGATCACGTCGAGCGAGCACGTTGGGCTCACGTACCGTTTGCCGTCGAGCCACAGCACGGCGGCCCAGTCGTGACGGTTCGTCGAGTGCACTTCGCGAAGCGTGGTCGCCACGAGCTTGACGTTCGGAAATTTCTCGATCACCCGGTCGATCATGCCGAAGAAGGCGTCGGGATCGAGCTTCGATTTCGAGGCTTCGACTTCCGGCCCGGCGACTCCCAGCCCTTTCTGCAGGTCTTCTTCGTTACCGATCAACGCGTCGACGTTGGCGACGATCCGCCGGATGATTTCCTGCCCTTTTTCCGCCCCACCGATCGACGACCAGAGCTTGGCGCGGTAGTTCAAGTCGAACGAGTTGATCGCTCCCCTCGCCTTGGCGGCCTGCATGCCTTCGATAATCAGCTCGGACGTCGTGGGGGAGAGCGCGGCGAAGATCCCGCCCGAATGAAACCAGCGGACCCCTCCCGCCATCACCGCGTTCCAGTCGAAGTCGCCCGGTTTGAGCATCGCGCCGGCTTCGTTGGCGCGGTTGTAGAACACGACGGGCGCGCGAACACCTGCACCGCGGTCGCTGTACACCGTGGCGATGTTCGGCCCCCGCACGCCATCGTGCTCGAACCACTTGTAGAACGGCTTGACTCCCGCCTCGCGGACGCGCGCCTGCACCAATTCGCCGATCCCGTAATTGACCATCGCCGTGGCGACGCCCGTGCGCAATCCAAAACAATCGGCCAGGTTGGCCGCGACGTTGTATTCACCCCCCGAGACGTGAATATCGAACGACCGTGCCTTGCGGAACGGAATGATGCCAGGATCCAGCCGGTGCACCAGCGCCCCCAATGACAGGAAATCGAGCTCGGCAGCGCCCGTACGAATCTTGAAACCACTCATTGCAGCTCCGGAATATTTTCAGGGGAATCTCGGGGAACGAATTGTCGATTTGTACGCGGCAGCAAGGCTAACAGGAACGGCGATAATTGCAAAGTGTGTGGGATGCAGGCGGTGTCACAGTCGGGCTCTGGTGCACTTCCGGCCCGCACGCCACGACGGGTACAATCGCCGGCATGAGCGAGAGCTCTGTCGCTTTGACAATCCTGAGCGGCTTCGCAACATACTTCTCTCCTTCATTCCCTCGAGATCAACGTGCATCATTCCCCGCAAATACGAATGCGACGTCTGGCGATGTTCTTGCTGCTCAGCCCAGTGCCACTAGCGTGCCTGATCGGTCTGCCGAGCGCGACGGGGGCGGATCCCGCTGATCAGCGCCCGCTCATGCGCGAGTTCATCGGCGTGAACGGCCATACTGTTCAATTCCGGCCCGCGCTCTATGCGGCCGTCTGCCGCAAGGTGCGCGACTACCATAATTTCGAATGGGACATGGGGAAGGAGACTGACTTCGTGACTCGATTTCCCGAGGCGCGCAACCGGGTCAACTGGGACCAGGTCTATGGATCGTGGCAGCAGAGCGGGTTCGAGACCGACGTGTGCGTCATGTTCAACGACACACCCCCCGATTTGTGGAAGGACCTGCCGAAGGATGCTCAGGCATACGGCCTGGCGCTGGCCCGTGCATTCGGTCCCTCGTCGCCAAAGAAGCTGGTGTCGTCCGTCGAGATTGGCAACGAACCTGGAAACTACGATGACGAGCAGTACCAGCGCCTGTTCGAGTCGCTCGCCAATGGACTGCGCGCCGGCGACCCCCAGCTGAAAGTCGCGACCTGCAACATGACCGTGGGAAAGAGCGGCAAATACGAGAAAAGCGTTGCCTGCGTCGCCGGGCTGGAATCGCTGTACGACGTCCTCACAATTCATACTTATGCGATGGCGGAAGGCTGGCCGACCTGGAAACGTTCTTATCCCGAAGATCCGAAGATCGATTTTCTCAAACCGGTTGAAGCGCTGATTACCTGGCGCAATGCGCACGCGAACGGCAAGGAAATCTGGGTCACCGAATTCGGCTGGGACGCGTCGACGAAGCCCAACCTCAAGACTGGGGACTTTGCAAAGTGGGAGGGTAACGTCAGCGACGAGAAACAGGCCCAGTATCTGGTGCGCGCGTTTCTCGTATTCGCCGCACTCGACGTGGGCCGCGCCTATTTGTATTTCTTTAACGATGCCGACGAACCGTCTTTTCATGCGTCGTCCGGCATCACTCGCAATTTTGTGCCCAAGCCCAGCTTTCATGCGTTGGCGCATCTGTATAAAACGCTGGCAGAATATCGTTTCCACCGGATTCTGCGGAAAACCGAAGGCGACGTGTACGCCTACGAATTTATACACGGATCGGACCCGAAGAAAAAAATTATCGTCTTCTGGTCGCCGACCGGATCGGGGCGCAGGGGGGCAGTCGATCTGTCGATCGGTGCGGCGGCAAAGATCGTGCAGACCGAAAGAATGCCGCTGACGGCAGGAAACGCCGCGCCGATCCGCACGAAACTGCAATCGGGGACGGTGCACTGCGAACTGGATGAAAGTCCGGGTTATCTGTGGATCGAGGAATGACGGTGGTCAACCCCGCTTCGACCGCGAGTTGCGGACCTTGGCGGCGACCCGAGTCATCACCTGCTGGGCGCGGCGTTCTCCGTCCTGCACGGCGGTGCTGTTGCCCGTCGTCAGGTTGTTAAGCAGGTTCTGCAGGCTCTTGCGATAGGCTTCGAATTCGCGCTCCGCTTGCGTCAGGCCGTCGAACCTACGCCGGGGCACGACGTACTGCTGATAAATCGCCTCGAAGGAATTGCGTTTCCCGGCGTTGCTGGTCATGCCGACGAGATGGTCCTTGAGAAATCGGCCGACGCGACCCGAGACGTCGCGCAACCAGCGGCGGGCCTCCTGCCAATCGCGCTTGTCCTGCGAATCGCAACCACGCGTCTCCTCGGGAGACATGTCGCGGTTGAGGGAGTTGATCCGCATCAGGGTCGCATTGAGTTGTTTGGCTGCCGCATCCACTTGCAGTTCGAGTTGCTGGGCGGCGGCCCAATCGGCTTCCATCCGTGCAAAGACCTGATCGATCGGGCCCGTCGGCTGGTTTGCCGCCGGCGCGGCGGGTTTAGGAACGGGGGCGGGAACCGCCTTCAGGTAGATGCCGATCGACGGATCGGCGGCCGGTCCGGGCTCAGGGATTGGATAGTCCCAGGCGGGGTTGGCCAGCGGTTGTGCGTCGTAGGCCGTGCCGTACAGCGACCAGACGGAAATGGATTGGGGATCGACACCCAGGGAATGCAGCAAGCCACGCAGCGAAATCGGTTGCCGGCGCTGCGGATCGCGGAACGATTCTGGCGGGATCCGCAAGAAGACGCCCTGAGGCGCAGCCGGCGGCTTGAACCACGCCCACAGCCGGCAGTGCGGAGCGTCGGCCAGAGGAATCTGTTCCCAAGTCGACGAAGGAGGTCGCTCGGCGATGTTCATGGAGGACGGGAGGTCGAAGGGGTCACAGAGGTCGAAGAATCACAGAGAATGGGAGGCGGCCCGGATCGAGATTTGTCTGTCGCCAGATCGGTTTTCGGAAATTCTGTCATGAATGCGGGACGACGGCAACGCTCGCGCCTGCGAGCCGCCGGGATTTATCTCCGCGGTTTCAGTGGCAATCAAAACTGAGGTTGAAAGGTCAAATCGAGTTGGCACCGGAAATAAGAAAATGGGCTCTCCCGGAATTCTCCCCGACGCGCCGGTTAATTCTGGAAACGTCTTGCGGTCTCCTCGTTGTTGCCACCTTTCACACTCTCCGAGGATCGACCGATGCTGCGTTCACAGATTCGTTCGGGCATGGCCCATGTCGGATTGGCCCTCCGTGAACCCGAAGAGTTCGCCTTCCGGTGGCAAGCCGGCCAGGTTCAATATCCCTGGTGGATCTGGCTCTCACTGGGACTGACTGCCGTGCTCGGGACCACCACCTATGGCATGACGATGGGCCTGTTAGGAGGGACGACCGCCGTCTTTCAAAAGGGACTGTTGTGCACCCTGGCGGCGGGTTTGGCGTGGGGAATTCCGCTTCCGGCACTGTACATCCTCAACAGCCTGTCGGGGGCGCGACTGTCGGCAACCAGTACGCTCTTGGCGGCACTGGTCACAACGAGTTGGGGAGGGCTGGCGATGATTGCTTCCATTCCCATCAACTGGTTCTTCACGGCCGCCGTTCCCCACGCGACGTTCGTGCTGCTCGTCAACCTGTCCGTCTTCGCCGGCGTGGGAGTCGCCATGATCGACGTCTTCCATCGCGTCATGCTGCGGCTGGAACCGAGCCGGCCGGCGACACCGACATGGTGGCTGGTTCTGGTCGGCACGATCGGCGGCGAACTGTTCTATTTCTTCAATCTGTTCCAATTCGGCAACCTGCCAGGAATCTAAACGCCATGCGAACTTCCTTCGAGATCCGCGAGAGACTGACCAGCGTGAACACGACGAACGCCGCGCTGGATTCACTGCCGGAGCACGTGGCCGAGGCGGCGCGAGGCGCCGCCTCGACGTCTCTACGGGACGAAGTGTTGACCGAGGTCGCGGCGCCGGGATTGCTCGAACTTGTCGAGCTGATCTTGAAAGACCGCCCGCGCCTCGAACGGATCATTCACGATCCTTCGCTGTCGGCAGAGCTGATTCCGAGATTTCTCGCGGCGGCGCTGGTCGGCTTCACGCTCTTTGGAGCCACTCTGGCAATCGTCATCGCAGCCGTCGGCGTAAAAGTGAATCTCGGTTCCATCGCCGGCGTGCTCGACGGCACGGCCCCCATTTTCATTGAATTTGCCAGAACAGGTTCGAGTTCCGGTCGCGATCTGGTGAGTGAAACGGTCGACGCCGCGAAATTGATCTCGGCGTATGACCTGGGACTGATCGCCGCAGCCGGTGTGTGTCTTCCGAGTCTGTACTTTTATGGACTGCTGGCGGGAGTGCCCATGTCGTTGGCGCGGGTCACGGTGCACACACTGAAGGGGATGGCCACAACCGCCGTCGCCCTGGTCGGCATCCTGCCGATCTATATGGCGTTCACGCTTGGTGCGGCGGTGTTCCACGCGCCGGACATGATCGTAAACAGCGTACTGTGGCTAGGATTGATCTTACCATTCGTCGCCGGGCTGTTCGGAGTCGGTTCGTTGTATACGGGATTTGCCGCACTGGCGCACGCCCTGCCCGCCGCGTGCCGGGGACAACGGGCCTGCCTCTTGCGGCGTCTGATCGTCTCGTGGTCGGTGTGCTATACGGCCGTGACGCCCGTCATGATCTACACGCTCTGGGAATATTTTTCACGAATAAACTGAATCAGGGAAAAAACATCATGGGGATTTTCAAACGCGTCGGCGACATCGTATCAGCGAACCTCAATGACATGGCAGAGAGATTCGAGTCGCCCGAGACGATGCTGCGGCAGGCGATCCGCGAAATGGACGCCGCCGTCACGAAGCAGATGGAATCAGCCGCCCGCGTCATCGCAGACGAACGGCTCATCGAGAGCGAGCTGTCCCGATGCCGCGCAAAATCAGCGGAGCTGCATTCTCGCGCCCGCGAAGCCGTCGCCCGCGGCGACGATGCGGCTGCGCGTCGCTGGTTGTCGCAACGGCAAGAGCACGAACAACTGATCTCCGCTCTCGACGATCAACTGGCCTCGGTCCGCTCGACAAGCACGAAACTTCGGCGGCAACTCGACGCCATGCGCATTCGCCGGCGAGAGGCCGAGCGGACGTTGCACGTCTTGATTGCCCGTGATCGATCCACGGCGGCGCGTCGGCACATGGCAGTCGCACAACAATACGGCGCGGCAGATGCGGTGGGCTTTGCGCGATTCGATCGGCTGCGACAAAAGGTTGAACGCAGCGAAGCCGAGACTGACGCGCTCCTCGAACTCGAGTCGGCGATCGATCCCCTTAACGACTTCGAGTCACAGCCGGATCCGGACGTCGAGGCGCAACTCCTCGAGTTGAAGAAACATCCTTGATGATCGATGGTCGACTGAATCGTTTAACTCGGAGCCGTGTTAAACGAATGAAAGTGTGAAAGCTCATCATGGCACTCAACGAAACCCTCTTGTTCTACCTGCTGTTCGGCGCCGGCACTGCCACGGCTGTCGCGCTGCGACGCGACGTGAACGGGGCCACCGGACGCTGGTTTCGAATCGTGACTGCGATTTTTTTCTGGCCTCTTTATTTGCCAATCCTGCTGGAGCGTCCGGCAGGAACCGATGTCGATTCTGGAGGCGAGCCGACGACCGATCGTCCCGCCGACAACTATGCAGCCACCATTGCGCGCGTCGAAGCCGAGCTCGAAACGGCCCTCGACAGTCTCGACGGCTGGGCGGAAAACGTCCTCGCGCGCGAGCAAGACCGATTCGCCGAATTGAGATCGGCGTGGCGATTGCAAGCCGATCGGATCCGGCAACTCGACCGCTTGCTGGCCGCCACCGATCCGCAGCACTCGCCGGACCCGTGTTCTGCCGAACAACAATTTGCAGGCAATCCCCGCTTTCGGCAAAGCGAACAGGCTCGACATGAGAACCTCGAACGATTACGTGCTGTTCGCCAACGACTGCATGATGATTTGCTCGGAACTCTGGCCTGGGTGCGCGAGTTGGTCAGTATGATTCACCTCGCCAAATTCACCGGCGCGCCGGCGTCGCGGGCGGATGAGCTGGTCGCGCAAATCGCAACCGCCGTGGAAGGTCTCTCGGAGGTCACGCAATGGCGCGACGAGCCGGTGGAGATTGGACGCGGAGGTTGATCGCCCACATCCGGGCCAGCGAGCCGCCAGTTTGGCATTGGAATCGAACGTCGCTGATGAACGAGGCTGGGCGTGTCAATTTGGCAGAACGGTCGCTTCAGATCGATTCTACCTGAGCACCGCTGATTTCGGCATATCCCAAACTGCAGCAGTGGTTTATGATCTGTCGATGCCGGCTGATGAAATCCAATCAGCCCGGCGGCGATCGCGGTACAGGCTTTGCATTGTTGATAGGAATAGACAGCAGATGCCGATGTGCACGAAACAGCCAAAGCTGCGAACGGCATGTGATTTCCGTCGTGAGGTAACAGGTTATGCCCGTTTTTCGGTGGCGTGAATCGTGGGAACCGCTCCGAGACTTGGAGCGGCAAGTCGACCGGCTCCTCGAGAGCCTTCCCTTTCCATTTCCCGTCATTCGGTTCGAACGTCAATATCCGCCGGTCAATTTGTATGAACTGGACGACGAATATCTGATTACCGCCGAGCTTCCGGGAACCTCATCGGAAAATATCGAACTGACGGTGAGTGGCGGGGTGCTGACGCTTAAGGGAAAACGGCCGGCGCCGGTGAGTATTCCCGACGACCGGTTCCGCCGACATGAACGTGTGTGGGGTGCGTGGGAGCGCGCCCTCAATGTTCCCGAGCGAGTCGTGGAAGAACGGGTGTCGGCTGAGTTCAACGACGGCATCCTGAAAATTCACCTGCCAAAGGCCCCCGAAACGCGGCCGCGGCAAATCCAGGTTGTGCAGGGAAACGGCCCATGAGCACTGACATGCAAACCGAAAAAAATGGCTCGACGCCAATTCCTGTGAGTCATTCGGCATCGCCGTCGCCGCCTATTGCGGAAGCTGCCCCCCCGGCCGCGGAAGTCGTGCCGGCCGAACGCACGCTGTTCACGCCGCCGATTGATATTTACGAATCCGACGAAGGCCTCGTGCTGATCGCCGACCTGCCGGGCGTGTCGGTTAAGTCGCTGGAACTTCAAGTGCAGAACAATAAGCTGACGCTGTTGGGGCGCGTGACGAATCAGGTTCCAGCCAACGCAAAGCTGCTGCACAAGGAATACGAAGAAGGAGACTTTCTGCGGTCATTCATCTTGAGCGAAGACGTCGATCACGAGCGCGTGACCGCGCGCCTCAACAATGGCGTGCTCGAAGTCGTGCTGCCGCGAGCTCCGAAAACGGCCCCGCGGCGGATTCAGGTGAATGGAGATTGATCAAAACAAGTTCGGAGTGCGGAATTCGGAATTTCATTGAGGGGGAGATGAATCATGGCAGGACCGTCCGAGGCACCGAATTATGAGGCGCCGTCCGAGAAATTGCGCGAGGTGATCGCCGGCTGGATCGACACCGTGACGACCCAGGGAGAGCGGGCGATCGATTCGCTGGGACTGCGCGGCGGCGGCAAGCCCTGGCTACCGCACGCCGACGTGAACGAAGGACAGGAACAGGTGGTGGTTCTTGTCGACCTTCCGGGCGTCGATCCCGAAAAGGTCGAGATCCTGCTGGTGGGGAACATGCTCACGATCAAGGGAGAGCAGTCCTGCGATTCCGGTGGGACGAGTCATGTCGTCCATCGCCGCGAGCGCCCGGCGGGCACGTTTTCACGCTCGATTCCGCTGCCGGCCCCGGTCAATCCGGAAAAAGTCACGGCCGACTCGAAGAACGGCGTACTCACGGTGACACTGGCCAAAGAAGAGCGCGCCAAGCCGCGCCCGATCCCCATAACCGTTAAAACGGCCAACTCATAACTATTGCTGGCGAGCGGGGCGGCGTAAGCCACCCGGTACTCTGCCTGCCCAAGGCACCCGATGCGCGTCGACACGCGCGGGGCAAGCCCCGCGGCTAAACGGGGGAGGGGGGGCGAACTTTCGACTCACGAAACGGGAATCGCTCCCGGCGGGGGCGTCCCTTTTCCGTCCCGGATGTAGTCGGCCCGCATCCGCGCGTATTCTTCCGGCGTCATTCCGTCGGACTCGGCGACCTGCCCCGCCTGCGATTCTTCGAAGTACCGTTTCAAATACGGTACGCACCAGCCGCACCCCGTTCCGGCCCCCCCGCATTCGCTGATCTGGCTGGCACGTCGCGGTTTGTGAATGCGGATGAAATTCAAGATCTTCCGCTTGGGGACGTGGAAGCAGTAGCAGATGGTGTCGTCGATTTCCATGCTGCAATTATACCGTGCTGAAAAAAACGGCGGAAGACGCGGTCGTGCGAGGTTTTCGCTCAATGAACATGTTCGCGAATGGATCGGGAGCGGTGAAATGCTCTCGCAATTCCCGGCACGCGAGGGTAGGCTCATGGGCGTCATCGGGGCAAGTTGCATTCCACGAATCGTGTGAGGGGGCCATGTTTCAACCGCTGAAGCAGTATGGCTTGGGCGCTGTTTTGTTCCTGTCGACGTCCGTGCCGCTTTCTGCTGAGCCGATCGCCGAATCGCCGACGGCACCCGCCGCCGATAGCGTGGATATCGAAGCCCTCGCCATTCGGGCCGAAGCAATTCTTGCATTCATTCGCGAACATCACATTGACCCGCCGTCCGACGGCGAAATGTGGCTGGCCGGGACTTTGACACTGAAAAGAGCAACACTTCGTCAGCAAGAACCTGTTCTCACTCCAATTCCCAACGACGCAGCAACCAGTTTGAACACGGCTGAAAAGCGGCGGGATTTTCTGGCGGCCACATGGACTCGCGAAATCGCTCCCAACATCCCCCCGCGAACGAATTCCGGCTACAGCCTCTTACGGATTTTCGCCCAGGGGATGTTGCCCGAGGGGGCCGATCTAGTTCCCGGGAATGAATACAAAATCGAGGAACGAGTGCGCAGCAACCGTTACTCGGGCACCGGGATTTCGCTCAAAACAGATGACTCAACCGGATATCCACAGATCGCAGGGGCCTTTCCTGATGGACCAATGGCGCGAGCCGGCGGGCAAGCCAATGATCTGATCGTGAAGGTGGACGGTCGCGATACGCAAGGCTGGACAATCTCGCAAATCAGGGATGTTTTGAGCGGCGATGAAGGGACAACGGTCTCTGTCGATTTAAAATTCGGCGTGAATGCCGCCGCTCGGACGGTCGCCGTCACGC
>DASYAR010000285.1:0-13147 GCA_036501235.1 Planctomycetaceae bacterium | reverse complement strand
CCAGGCCGACCGTCAGCGAATTCGCCGCGCCCGTCGCCGGATGCCCGATCAAACCGGTGACGCATAACGCCCCAGCCCCTCGCCTTCCCGCCACGGCCGCCCGCGCTATCCTGAAATGGCGGTCGTGTACGGTTACTCATTCGGATTGCTCTCGCAAAGCCACAGGCCGTGCTGAAACAACCTTGCGGCCCGGACGATCGCGACCGCCGAACTCGCAGGTAAGTGGGGATAACCAACCAAAATATCCGGTCGCAGTTTGACCGTTTTCGGCAAATTGGGAAGCAGAGGTAGTCGCCTTGAATCTAGGACCAGAATCGGCACGGTGGCTGGGTCTTGGGTCAGCGGCCTCTCTTGGGGTGGATCGAATTGAACGTCTCGCGTCTTGCCACCTGGTTGTAGCCGGATTCCGAGTGCGAGTCCGATTAGTGCCGATACTTCCTCCGCGATGCCGCCTCCGTGATAGCTGGCTGTATTCGATTTCTCCATGTCCGGACCCAGTTTGTCGTTTGGCGCCCGGTGATACGTCGTTCGAAGCACGAGGACAGGCACACATCCCGGTTGGTATGCGGCGCCGATAGTGTTTATCGCCTGATAAGGTCCGCATCCTTCTGTAATGTCAGCTGTAACGTGCGCGTCCGAATACAGTAGTATTTCGTCACCTGACCGAGCGGGCAGACCTTGCAGCGAATTTCGCCAATTCTCGTATCCTGCCGGACCACGGCAATTGACCGCCGCCTCGTGTACCTGTTGGGTCATTTCCAGCTCCAATCAATCGACATCTGGCGGTGAAATTGATCACGACCGGTCGTCTTTGAATCATTTATTCGACCGCAGCGACAGCTCGCCATCTATTTTACAGACAATCCCCAAACCGTGCTCGGTTAGGACTCTATCTCGCTCAGCACGGCGGTCACCTCAGAACTTTAACTGTCACGGATTCAAACGCCGCACGCCGGTCACATCGACCGAGGTATGTCGGGCCGCGCACTAAAGCAATGCACCGAAGTCCGTATAGCCGCGACGACCAAGGTAATCAATCAGTCGGATGGCCTGCTCACGAATCAGCGGTTCTGCCCGCAGCGCGAGCGCGAGAATTGCTTCCGCGTGGCTGTGCCAGGCGTGAACGTGCCAGCCTTCTGTATCGCCTCGAACCATCCGGTCCAGAATCGTCACCGAGCAGCCGATGTCGACTGAGGCGATCCGCTCCAGTCGGGCGATGATGCGATCGTCGGGTTCTGGACTTGGCACAACCTCGACAAAATCTCTCAGACGTTCGAGGGACCACTTGTCCGGAAACCTTTCACAGACGAACCAGTTCCCAAACAATTCATGAGTACGCCCCGTTGGTGCGTTCTGGTGACCGATTTCCGGCCAATACCAGTCCCACAAGTCAGCGTATCGACAAATCACTTCTTCGGGGGCGTTGACGTCGACTTCCAAACTTCGGCCGACGAAAGTCATGGCATGCGAGCGAATGTCCGGAGCGGCCGTAGTCAGAAAACGCCGCAGTAGCTGCTCGTCATCATCGAGTGTGAGTTGCCCGCGGGCATAGAGAATTAGGAGATGTTCACCCAACGCGTCCATCGGACGCTCGTGACGACCATCTTCTCCAACGACGTTGGGCGCCTGCCCGACGGCGTACCTGAACTCCCGACGGAACATCTTGTAGAATTCGATGTGTGGATTGGTCCAGGAAACAAAGGCGTTCCACGCCGCCCACCCGCTCGCATTCCCGGGATCTTGTTCGATCTGTTCCAAGTCAAACAGTCGGCTCGCATTGGCTTGCAGCCATCCCTTGTCGAGCCAGTGCAGGAGGCCGATGTGCAATCCGATCACGGCCAAGGCTTCGACGCTACGGTTTTCCTGGGCAAGCTGCCATTCGAGCATTTCTCGAACTTCTGGGATGACCTCAAATCCGCCAGGGAATGATTGAACGTGATCGCCAAGGGCACCGTCGTGATTGCCGATCCAACGGACGTACGCAAACAGCGCCTGCAGCGCCTTCCCGCGCGCGGAGTTGATTCCCAGGTCGACGAAGTCACGGGTCCGAGGATCGATTTCCGCTGGCGAGTAGCTGATGGACGAGTGAGGAGGGTCGCGGACGAGCTCCTTCAAGAGCGCGGAAAGTTGGGTGCGGAACGGGTCGAGGGGGTACTGCGGGCGACTGTCGCTGGCAGCCGTCGCCGCGCAGATGGTTTGGACCAGGCGGGCTATCGACTCTCTCGTCCATTGCCAGTTCGTATCTTCCAGGAGGCCGGACGGAGCGCCGTGTTCGTTTCCCGAGTCGCAGGGCTGCTCGACGATCCAGCGGCAGAGATTCAGGATGGGCTGAAGGTCGATCTGTTTTCCACTCGCAGTGGCGTCGGTCATTCGCTCAATGAACTGACGCACGAAGATCGGTGGACATTCCTGCATGGATTCGGCGCTGGCGGCGAATTCCTCGGCATGGGCCGCGACGTATTTCCCGAACTCCGCGGCCAGCCCTTCGAGGTCGGGCCCCAGGAAGCTGCGTTTGTCGGGCCGCCACGCGGCAATCAGCTGGAGCACGGCGTCGAACGACAGCTTTTCCAGTTCAGCGACGCAAATGGGGCTTTCGTGGCCGAAGCGAAAAGGCCCGGTTCGAAACGTGAGATCAGCCAACTGGGGCTCCCCGTGCCTTGCGAACATCTCGTCGTAGAACTTTTTGCGCTCGGCCTCCAGGTGATTGCGAATCCAATGCAGTCGCTCGAATTGCCAGTACTCGCGCCGGCCCCTTCGATCCTCATCGGTGGCATCGTTCCCGGAACTCGCCTTGAAATACTCGTCGAAATCGGACATATCGGGGCCGCGGTCGATCCATCCGAAAAACACGTCCTTTTCGGCCGCTGCCAGCATTTGAAAACGGCTGCCGAACAACATGGCGAGTTCGTGCTTAAACCGGTAGTCTTCGAACAACAGCCGATCGATCATCGTCCGGCGGGCGAGTTCTGGGTTCTGATTCGCAAACAGATTGATGAGATGCAGTCGCATTCGATTGAAAACGACGAACCGATTGCGATCGAGGAGTTCGAGCATATCGGCGAGGGACACACCCGCATCCGAAATCGCCTTTTCGCACGCCAGGCGAAGGCACCCGACCAGTTGTCCGGCGAAATCATGAGTTCGGTTTTGGGGGTGTTCTTCGATCGCCGGTCGCCACGCCACAGAATGATCGTCCCCGGACTTCGGATCGGATGTGCGCTTCGCGCGGATCGCGGCAGACAGCCAAATGAATACCTTCCGCACGAAGCTCAGTGGATTGATACTTAGCAGTGATGGAATGACGGCCGTGAGGCCTTCAATGTACCAGTGGGCGTCGCGCCCGCGAGGCTCTTCTTCGCCAGGTTGCAATTCGAGCGTGAACAGAGAGTCTGCCAGCGAAAGGGCAGCGGCCGATTGTCCCTCAGACGCCAGTCGCGCGCACAATTCACTTAGATCGCGGAACCGCCATGGTGCCGTATCAGATTGAATGGCGGCGTTCAGCTTCGGAACGAGCCTCGCCGCGATCGCGGATGGCATCGCCAGCGCCGCGTCAATCATATCCCCGATCACGGCGGGATTATTGGTCGTGACTTCGGCAAATGTGCGGCACACGTCTTCTGGCGCCAATTTTGCCATCCTTGCGAGGTATTGCGAGGCTGGCCAAGGCCCGAATCGACGTCTTTCTTCACCTTCCACAACTTCTACGACGGCCTCTGGCGGAGAACCGAATACGCCGGCATTACACAGCGGCCCGATCCAATTCGGGTTGTTCAGCCTAGCGAGAAAATACGCCGCGTGTTCAGGCGAATGCATTCGCTGGACTGCCACGGCGATCTGCTCAGCCGTTGGTGTCTTGAAGGATGTCATCTAGCTCACTCTTCCCCTTGAAATAGGGGCCGATTAGGGAATGGAATACTCGTTCAAAATTCTCAAAGTGTTCGTGCAACTCGCCATCAGTGGGAATCTTGGCGGCAGGTGTACGAAGGTGTGCCCGATCGACAAAGAATTCATTCTCATCCTTGAAGGCCTTTATGACCCATTGCGGTAGAAATGTGCCCACAGGGCGGTCACCCGCTCCAAATAAGGCGACTGCGCATCGCTCTCCGATGCTGCGCTGCTTTTTCAGGCTGCCGCGCGCTTCAACGAGCTTTTCGACACACCGATGCAACTCGATCGGATACTGGGCATGCGTGGGTGGGCTCCCCAAGGCATCATTCAACAGTGGCGGGAATTCAGCGTGCTTCCCAGCCAGCGAATTTACGAGACTCGGATAGAGGTCGGACGGCCTGGAATTCTGCTTATCTCCCGTCAGTATGTCGGGAAGAAAGCGATAGATATCCCGCACAACGTGGCAGATCAGATGAATCCGGCCGGGGAAGTCGAGCATGTATAAGAGGCGAACGGCACCGACGTATGGAGCTGTGAGCGGTGCGGCACGGTCCTGGAACCATCGCGCAAGTTCACGGCGCAACTGAGTGGAAAAAGGCGCGTTCTCGAAGGGATCCTCGTCGCGGGGCATGCTTGGCTCGAACGAACAAGATTGTTGGACACGCAACGGGCTGGATTGGTTCGGCGTCAATTCAAATTGTCAGCCGGGACTTGCAAGGGTACCAATCCGGATCGGCCAACGGGAGGCACGTACGGCGGGCAGCGCTCGATTCTGCGGTACTTACATTCTACGCCAGCCCGGAGCCTCATTGACTTCTCCGAAGCTTTCCCCTGGTGCCACTGCGCGCGTCGGTCACATCGACCGATGCACTAAAACCTGAAGTGCTGGCCGTGAGTCTTCGTCGTCAGTTACCAGGCTCGGCGATTGCCACTGAACACTTCTGGGCGACACCAACAATCGCCGGGAATTATTTGAACCGCCCGCCAGTCCGGTAGCTCGGCGGTTCGCTCGATCGCACTCGCGAGGATGCCGAAATCTTTCCTCGTTTGTGAGCTCGATTAAATCCGGCCAGTTGACGGCGCCCTTCTCCCGCACGGAGAGCAGGGGGAAACATTGCGTCACGGCGCCCAGGGCGATCGAATTCTAGTCGGTCTGCGGCCGAAATACGGTTTGTCCCCCGCTTACTGGATGTCGGATTATTTCCGGTGCCGGCAACCTGCTTACTTGGAGACAACAAAAGTCGGCATGGCAGCAAAGTCCTGGCCATGTCCCAGACACGCCCGCGCCGACTTTGGAGGTCGATGCCAACGACCGCGGAGTGTCGGGTTGGCGTGCCCGATTTGAATGCCAATTTCAGGTCATGGCGGATACCCCGCCCACCAATGCGACTTTTGCCGGCGATTCGACAGCAGATTTGCGAGCGTATGCAAGACGTTTGCAAAGCCAGCCTGCTAGAATTCCGAAACAGTTGGCTCGGACCAAACACACGAAATACCGGAAGCTGAATCCAGACCGAGGTCGGTGATCATGGCGAATCAAACTTTACCTGGCGGCGCCAGCACGGTTGGTGGGATCGTGTATCAAATGCTGTGGTGTCTTCTCCGGACATTGCAAGTTCGCGTTGGCACGATTCAATACGTAAATTACGATCCCTCATCAGTAAGCGCTTCGCTGATCCTTGAGCCGGCCGGTGGCGGTGGTGACGCGCGAGTGATCGGCGACGAGGTTTTGATCGAACAGCTCAAGGCCAAAAGCGATGGAGGAACCTGGTCGCTCCAATCGATTGTCGCAGACATTCTTCCGGATCTCTTCTTGGCGTCGACTAGTTACCGCGACAGAAGAGTCCGGTACCGATTTGTGACCGAAGGCCGCATGGGGGATTGGCAAGAAGTTTACGGATTCTTCCAACGGTTGAATACGCGGACTCCGCCCTCCGATGTCATTTCTGCCTTCAATAATCGGGATCCTTTGCGATTTCGGCGTGCATCGGTCGAGACGACGGGACCCCGCAGAAAGTCGTTCTTTCCTGATGAGTCGTACACCGAGCGCTCGCTTTTTATGCGAATTGCAGACGAATTGCAGGGCCGCCCAGCGATCAAGAATCTCGGCTTAACCCAAGAGTCGCTCTATCGCGCACTCTGGTTAATGCTGGGGGGATTTGAATTCGACGGTTCACAGCAGCGCGATCAGCTCCAGCGGGAAATCGATTCGCTGTTGTTGGCACTTGCCGACAATAGTGACGATATACCTCAGATCCGTGACGCACTCGCGATGGATCTGGCACGAAGAGCAAGCTCTGGAAACGTGCGCATCGAACCCGCCCCTTTCCTCGCGGAACATCGACTGAATGCTGTCCCGCTGACTGCATGGGGGCAAATCCGGGACGGCGCGCGACGCGAACTAGGTTCGGCATTGCGACGCCTGGGATACGATTTCAATTTCGATGTACGAACCATTCCGGCAGCGCGCGCGGCCATGCGGTGGCAAAACCAGCAAAGTGTTTTAGTCATCTCGGGCGAACCCGGCCAGGGGAAGACTTGGCTGCTCGCGGCTGTTGCTCGCCATTTGCTTGATGCTTCAGCGCCCGTCGTTTGGGTCGAAGGAAAGGGCGACGCGACCGCAAACGAGCAAGCCGCGGCTGATAGTTTTTGGCTCGACGTGCGCGGCGGCGAGGGACCTCTTCGACTGCGGCAGGTTGCGGATCGTCTGCAACGGGTCGTTCCAGGAGACGGACCAGTGCGCCTCCGTGCATTATTTGATGGTATTCGGACGTATCCCGAAGCGGCGGCGCTGGTTCGAGCGTCGTGGTCAGAACACGGCATTGCGGTTGCGATGTCGTGTTCATGCGAAATTGCTGCAATGCTCTACGAGACATTCAAATCGACGGTCTATGTCGTGGATTCCGACGATTTCTCGTTGGACGAACTCCACGACCTGCTAGCGCGGCGCCTGGGCGACGCGTGGACGGGGATCCCAGAAGACGTGCGTGAAACTCTCCGTCGCCCGTTACTCGCGTCGATCTACTGTCGTGAAATGCCGCAAGGAGATTGGCGACCGACAAACGAATATGAACTTTACGAAGCCGCTTGGCGACGAGTGAGGTTACGGGGACACCTGGAATTCCCATTAGACAGCAGCAGACTCGAATTGCTGGCGTCCGATGTTCTTGCAGGTGCGCCATATCCGTGGTCAGGTGAGCGACTGTTGGCGCGAGATATTGACGACAGCTGTTTGCAGCGCCTACAGGTCGGTGGGTGGATCGCCAGGACTGCGGAGGGACGGTTTCGTATTTTCCATGACAGATTGTTGAATTGGACGGTCGCGGAAAGTCTTTTGTCATCCCTGAGAACAGGTAATCGCACTGACGAAGTACTGCAGCTTGCGGCTAATATTGCGCGACAAGGCGGCCAAATCGGCAATGTCTTCCTGGGATACGTCCCCATCGATCTGCTGTGGTTGGCCGCCGGTGATCCCGCGATCGCACAATTATTCGTCCCCAGAGCACTGGCGGCACTTGAAGGAGCGTATCGGAGGCCCGACGAGGATCTCTATGAGGCCCTGATTCCCACACTCGGCCCGAGGATCGCAAGTCCGCTTTTTGAGCGATTTCGCGAAATCGAGGGACCACTTTGGGTCGTCAAGGCGCTGGCGACGGCTCTTGGCCGGACTGCCGGGGAACGTCTGGATGAGTTTGCGACCGGATTACTGAGGGATACTGATTCACGCTTGCAACGCCGTGGAATCATGTTGCTGAACGCGGTCGCGTGCCCACGGGCTCTTGATCTGATCTGGGACATTCATGTCGCAGCCGGTCTCGACCCCGAGCGTTTCGGCGAGGATCGTGACAAAAAGTGGCTGCTCTATGACGAATCGTTCGGCGCACTGGAGAATGCTGCAAGGGCAGCCTCGGAATGGGTCATCAGCAAGATCGAAAGCGCAAGTCGTACCGACCCCGTCAATGATCTCGGTTGGCTTCTGGCAAAACTCCCCGAAGGTGCCCCGGCGTGGGAGCGCTGCAAACAACCGCTGTTTGCGAAGATTCCGAACGACAAGTTGCGAGTCCTCGCGACACTTATTGGTCAATTTCGCGACTCAAGCGAATTGCCCTGGCTACGGGCGCACCTCAATGATCATGCGGATCTTTGCGGCCCCGCTGCGCTGCGCTCGCTATCGCGGATCGATCCCGATCAGGCTGCGATGTTAATCTGCGAATTAGACTCTGTTGATCTCTGTATGACGAGATCCTGGTGTTTTCATGAGGTCTACCGTCGCCGTCCGACGCAAACGCACGCTTCATTTCTAGCTTGGATGCGACGTAACAGTGATCCCTGGTCGATTGGGCTCGTGTTCCGAGGGCGCGAAAACGACCTGCTGCCTGAAGAACTCGACATTCTCCTGACTGACTTGAACCTCCGGTTGGAACAGTTGCTTTCCGGACCAGCAGATCGAACGCGGGAGTCACTGTACAGTGAGCTAGATTTTCTCGCGAAGATTCATTCTCCAGCCTTATTGGAGGTTTTCGACCGATTTCGCAGCCGCGAGCTGGGCAACCGATTAGCTTCGTACATTCGTCGACTCGGCCCGAAGCGTGGCAGGGCGACGGATAGTTTGGAACGCGACCCCGGACTTTCCGTGCTGACGAGAATTCTAGGCAACGGCGCTGCAGGCGTAGTTACCGAGTTTCTGCAATGTGATGATCAATTCGGCCGATTTCATGCAACAAGATGGGCTTTCCAAGTATTCGACGAAGACGTAGCAGCTGCACTGATTTCAGTCGTCCACCATGATGAGACGTGGGATGGACCATATCCGTTAGCGCAGAATGAGGCGCTCCATGCCCTCGCTTTACGCGAGTGCTGGGAAGACGTCGCACGTGGCCTTGAGCGCTGGGGTTTGAATACGAGCATCGATTTCACCTACCAGCGATTAGTGCCGTGGGATTACAACCCTCCGTGGATCATGAAGCTGCGGGAGCGGCTCGTGGACGATCAGCCCACCGCGGGAAAGGTTATCGCGTTCGCTCTCGTCGGAGCCAGAGACGACGCCGTGATTCTGCATCGCATTTTGGAAACGGCCGACCATGAGTCCGAGTTGGCTCACGCCTGCATCATTGGTCTAGAAATGTTAGAGGATGCTTCCGACACCGGGGTTCGGCTGGTCGCCCCTTTCGTCGTCACTTCGCGATTTAAGCACTCCGCTACAAAAATGCTGGGTCGCGCCGGAACAGATGCAGCCTGGGCCGCGCTATTGGCGGACTTGAAGAAAACGTTTGATCACATCACCGCGCTGAACCTGATCAATTTGTCTTGCTACGCGGACGATGTCGTCGATCTCGTTATTCGCGAACTGCCGAAAAATCAAAGGATCGATTTTTGGGATTTGATTCACATTCTCCTTCAGAACATTCAGAGAGTCGATTTGAAGCAGCGCATTCTCGCGGATCCGTGGCTGCGTAATGCATTACACGAAATGGCTCTCGCAGCAGAGGGGCGTTCTTGGATCGTCGGGTCAAAAGCAGCAGCGCTCGCGTCTCTTGCCGAATGTGATCCTGAAACAGCGATCCAGGCGATCCAGCGCTGTATGCTAACACCTGAATGCCGCGACCGGGAACGCTATCCGTACCTTTTGGTTAAGATCGATCGGCCACGGGCCACCGCGTTTCTCTTGGACTGCGTAGAGACCGAATCGTCGTGGCAAGTTCGATTTGCGATTGCCCGTGCACTCGTGGAATCTGACGTATCATCACAAATTGAGTCACGATTTATGTCGATACGGCCGGAGGCTCGGTCGGCCGCGTGTTTTATGGCCAGCTGGATGCCGTTACCCTGTCCCTTCGTTGCCAACATTCAGCGATGCTTGGACGATTTAGATGGCGTTGTGATCTCTGCCGCGATTGACGCGCTGGATCGACTGCACGACCGTGACCTTTGCACCGAGTTGATTCGGCGCGTCGAGAGGGCAGAGGACTTCACTGAGAAGTGGCGATTTTTGAATGCGCTTGTGAACACCGTCGATCCAGGAGATGAATTCTGCGGGTGGCCCAATGAAATCATTCAAGCCACGCACGACATGTCACCGCTTGTCGCTAAACCGATCAATGACAGGCTGAAGGATCGTCGCGCCGAACTCACGGACCGCCTTAAGAAACGACATTCGTCGTGAGGACAAATGGGACTTGTGCGGTTCATTCCGCCCGTTGCCACACCAAACGCTCTTACCGGTGACTGGATTTGATTCACAGTATTGCCTTCCGATGAGCCTGAGGTCATCGCGCGTCGGTCACATCGACCGAAGCATCGAAGCTGCCGCCGCACGCGATGGCCGATCACCGCGTTGCCGTCAAATCGCCGATCGTCATCAGCCAGGACCTGATTTCCCCAGCCGGATCGCGCTCTCCCAGCCATTTAACCGTCATCCGTTCAACCGCCGTGGTGTTCAGCCACCGTTTCGCGCAATCCCGCAGTCGCCGCCGGCCTCGTGACGTCAGCGCCGACCAGTCCGGTCCGCCCGCCTGTTTCAGCAGGCAACTGGCGACGAGCTGGGGCACGTCATCATGATCGCCGAACGGTACGTCGATCCCGCGAACCTCTTGGAGCACCTGCGGCGACAAATAGTTTTCCATCGCGCGTTTGTTTGTCAGGACTGCGCGGCAGCCAGGCCGCTGGTTGACCAGTTCGGCCGCCCGTTCCCGTTCTTCCGTCAACGGCGGAATTTCGCGATCCAGTAAATGAAATTCCGCGATGCCGAGCCCTGCCAGTCGGTGCGTCCAATGCAGGAAATTGCTGCCGGCGATCGGCAGGAAAAGAATCTCGCCGGATTGATCCAGCGTGCGCAGATCGGGCACCTGGGAATCGTGATTGTGCAGGATCCGGCTGATTCGCTTCAAGAACTGAATGTCATAGCCTCCCTCGACGACGACAATCAGGCGAACCGTCCGCACGTGGCCGCTTCTGTGACTGTCGCGAAAATCGGCGGTTGTTGTTTCCGGCATCTGGGTTTTCTCGTTGTTTTGGAAATGAAGATTGCTCGATCTGGGCCCCGCCGGTTCGGCGGCACATGGGCCCAAACCGAGCGGAAAGGAAGAATCGAGCGACGATCAAGCCACGAGCAGCTCATCAGCCTCCTGCTGAAACTCCCGCCAGGAATCCTCGAACTCCCGGCGGAGCTGCGACACCCGACTGGCACTGAGCTCGAACATTTCGGCCACCTCTTCGGTCCTGTACCCGGCCGCCAGCGACTCGGCAATCTCCCGGCGCCGGTCTTTCATACCTCCCAGCCAGGCGGCAATATCCAGCCTGGCCGCGGCGACGTCAGCCGGCGTGGTCGTACGGTTTTCGACCAGCACGGCTTCCCAGCCGTTGTCGGCCTGGTCCGTAGGCGCATCGAGACTCTCAACCTGAAAGCCGTGAGACTGCCGGGCCTGGCGGAAGAGCACGTCGGTACTGCTGTCGGCCGAGGCCGACAACCGGCCAGCGAAAACCCGCAGCACGGCAACACGGGCCAGGCTCGCGGCGAACGCAACTGGGTTCTTGCCGCGCTCGATCAGCCTGACGAAGCTGATCATGGCAGCGGCAGTGGCTTCGGCGAGGGATTCTTCGCGTTCGACCTGGGGCAGGTCACGAAACCGGATGCGCGCGCAGACCTGGACGGCGGGCAGGATGCTGGACAGAAACTGGTCATGCCAGACTGGATCGGCATCACGACCACGGACTGCGACAATAATGGTACTCATGGGGGCTCCTCCAAAGAAGGACCGCCCCCTCGCGCGGGGCGATCGGGGTGGATCGCTCGCGCGTGAGCATTCGGGAAATCAAAAACCGCCGTTCGCAGGGGCTAAACCCGCGTGGGCGTTCTCAATTTATATGCCTCTGAAAACGCGGGAATTTGCGCGTTTCAGGCAGCAAGGCTGGGCCGCGATGTTAACCGCTAGGTTCTAGGTTCGAGCCCAAGTCGGGGAGTGCGGGTTTACACCGCGGAAGCGCGGTACCCGCTGGTTAACGCGAGACGCCGAGAGCGAGAGTTCTCGGCGTTTTTGCATTTCTCCCGCCCCCACAAAGCCTTTACGGCGAATCTTCGCTGGCACAAAAAACTCTCTGTTCGAGACGTCCAGTTCGGGGTCCGATCTGAAAAGTGGGTTTTCAGTTCGCACCCCCGAGCAGAATTGCGGAAAATTCTCTGACTCTCTGGGCCTATTGCGATTTTGGTTAACGGCACTGTTCGGTTCGGGGGCGCGAGGGCAACACGGTTCGGAATGCGACCCAGATTGCCAAACATTGAGAGTGGCAAGAGCCGCGGGCCGATCCCGTGCGCAATCAGGATATATTTGACCGTCTGGCAGCTGACGACGCATCTGAGGTTTTCTTCTCCGGTCAATTGTTCTCTTATGTTTGCTCACGAAACAGCAGTTGAGCAAAGTGGTACAGGTCGCTCTTCCACACCTTGAAATCGTGCCCGCCGCCGGAAATGACGTTGTACAGGTGCGGAACCTTTTTCTCGTCGAGCATGGAATGAACGCCCTCGCTGATTCTGAACAGCCTGTCCTTGTCGCCACAAGCGACGTACAGCAGCCGTAGCTTCTTGATCGCCTCCGCGGGATCTTTGATGAGGTCGGCGGGAGGTTTGGTGTTCGGTGCGGACGAGAACCCGCCGACCCAGGCAAACGTATCGAGGTTGTTGAGACCAAAGTTGAGCGACTGCCCACCTCCCATCGACAGTCCGGCTAGCGCCCGCGATTCCCGGTCGGTCTTCACTGAGTAAGTCTTATCGATGAATGGAATCAGATCGACGAGCAAGTCCTTCTCGAACGCTGCGAATGCCGGTGATTGCTTGGGGATCGGATCTCGCGACGTCACGTCCTTAGCGGCCCGACCGTTCGGCAGGACGATGATCATCGGCACCGCCTTTTTGTCAGCATAAAGGTTATCGAGGATCACGCCGACTGAACCCCCGCGCGCCCACTCGTTCTCGTCGCCTCCGATGCCGTGGAGCAGGTACAAGACGGGAAACTTGTGATCCTTGGAGTATCCTGTCGGGGTATAGACTCGCGCCTTACGCTTGAGCCCCACCGTCGTCGAGTCGTACTCGACCAGTTCCAGGTTGCCGTGCTCGATGCCCTCCCGACGGACGTCGTAACCCTCAGGTGGCGCAGGGAACTTCCCGTCACTCGCCTGCCCCAGCGCCGGTACTGTCGAGCATGTCAGCGCAGCCCAGGCAACCAGCGCCACGATCCGTTCGCTCATATTTCATCCTCTTGAGAGT
>DASYAR010000284.1:0-21746 GCA_036501235.1 Planctomycetaceae bacterium | reverse complement strand
CCATTCAGGTCGGCATGTATCGTCTTCCGACGGCGGAGTGGGGCGACGTCGTCAGCCACTACTCGAAACTCTATGGAAACCCCCGTGACTACACGAATCAACTGCGGGCCCTCGAAGAGGCCATCCGCATGCACGACGATGATCCGGCCCTGCGTTTCGTGGCGGGTTTCGAATTTGGCTATCTGGGCTTCGTAGAGCAGTCGCTCGTTCATCTCGACGAGGCGATGATGTACGAATCGGACGACGAGATGACCGATCTGCTCACCAATGAAATGCGGCTCCGGCTGGCGAAAGCCGCCCCCCCGCATGTTGTGCAGGTCCATGCGCACCACACCACCCGGCATGCATGCCTGTGGTGGCATTAGCGCTCTTCGCGGTCCCTGGCACTGCTGTCAGGCCGGCCTGGAGGTATCATCCCACCAGCGATCCGGCGCTCAGTGTCCGCACAATCGTGCGATACTAATCCGACAGTCATCAAACCTTTGATCACTCCAGTCGATGTTCGACATTGTACCAAGGAGCGACCGGTTAATCGGGAACTCTTGTCACAGCTCACGTCGCCCGCATCTGCAAGGAATTGTCCCCTTGACATCTGATTACGCATGTAGTAATACGTATGCTTACGTTCGTAGTCAAAGCGAGGCCGGAGGCCCGATGAGCAGGCTGATTCAGATTTCCGATGCCGAGTGGGTCGTGATGGAGGTCTTGTGGCGCTCTGGGAACGCCACGGCCGCCGACGTCATCGCCCACCTGGCCGACGTCAAAACCTGGAACCACCGCACCGTCCGTTCGCTCATCACGCGGCTGGTCGAAAAGGGAGCGTTGGAAGCCAGGCCGGCCGGACACCGGTACGCGTACCGGCCCGCCGTGCGGCGCGATAAATGCGTGCGGCAGGAAAGCCAGTCGTTCCTCGAAAAGGTGTTCGCCGGCGATGCGGCCAAGTTGCTCGTGCACTTCGTCCGCCACGCTAAGATAACGCCCCAGGAGATCGAGCGTCTCCGGAAACTGCTGGATGAGAAACAGTCGGAAAACGAATGATCAGGTCCCATCCCCAGGACATTCGACATGAATCCCATCTCACTTGGCTGGCTGGAATTGACCTGCCGTTCGGTCTTCCACGCGACATGGCAGGGGGCGGTGCTGGCCGTGATCGTATTGGCCCTGACGCGCTGCCTCGGCGAGCGCGTCCGAGCGAATTGGCGGTTCACGTTGTGATGTTCTGAGATAAATCCTGCGGCTCGCTGGCGTGAGTACAATTTTGCATCGAGCTCATGCAGGTCGCGAGAGTTGGCCGGCTTTGACGACACCACCCTGCATGACGGCGATGAATCGTTGACGATCTTCGAGGAGCGAAATATCGGCGGCCACGTCGCCGTCCACGATCAGCAGGTCCGCCAGCTTGCCGGCTTCGACAGTGCCGAACTCATCGGCGCGCCCCATAATCTCGGCCCCCGTCTTCGTCGCGCAGGTGATCGTTTCGAGCGGTGAGAATCCGACGTGTTTCACGAAAAACGTCAACTCACGGGCATAGTCGCCGTGAGGATTCCAACCGAATCCGTAATCGCCACCCATCCCTAATCGGCCGCCGGCCTTCAGGATCCGCTGGCAGCTTTCGATTCCTCCTTCGAGCGTTTCTTTGTGTCCGTCGATGACGCGCTGCGACAATCCGAACTCGGGGCCGCGCTCGATGCTGGCCAGCTCGAAGTAGAGCGCCGGTACGGCAGGCACGTCGCGCGCCAGCATCATTTCTAGCGACTCGTCGTCGATGAACGTGGCGTGTTCGAGCGTGTCGTAACCGGCCTTGAGGGCATTCTTGATTCCTTCCGTCGCCCGGCAATGCCCGGTGACTTTGAGCCCATGATTGTGGGCCGTCGCCACGACCGCATGCATTTCTTCGAACGTCATGCACAGCGTGTGGTGGTCGTTGGTGTCCGGCGCGGCAGCGTCACCGGTGGGGTACGTCTTGACCCATTCGATACCGTCCTTGACGAGCTTGCGGACGGCCGATCGGGCCTCGTCGGGCCCGTTGACCAGCAGCACCAGCCCCTCCATACCGATCTTGCGGAAGTCGGGGTTCCAATCCATGAGGCCGCCGACGCCGCAGATTTCGCGCCCGCTGGCGGCGAGTCGGGGCCCCGGAGTGATGTCGCTGTTGATCGCTTTCTTCAGCCAGACGTCGATATTGAACAAGCTGCCACCACTGCGGGCCGCCGTGTATCCGCAATCGAGCGCCAGCCGCGCGTTGTTCGCTGCCAGCAGCGTGACGTATTCGACGGGATACTTGATATCGAGATCTTCGAGCGCTTCGACGTTGAAATAGGTGGCGTGAAAATGCGCCTCAACCAGCCCCGGCATGATCGTTCCGCCGCGGGCGTCGATTCGCCGGGCATCGACCGGAACTTGCGGCGCGCGGGCTGCCGGACCGGCGTACGTGATTCGTCCCTCATTGACGATGACGGTTGCATCGGCCACGGCGGCGCGCCCCGTGCCGTCGATCAACTGGCCGTTCGTGACGACGCTCCAACCGGTGGCAGTTTGCATGACGGGCTTCTGACGGCAAGGATTCAGAGAGATTCGAGAAAGGAGAGCAAGACACGTAGCGTCGCTTCCCGAGCCATCCAGTGGATCTGATGGCCGACGCGGGGAAAGTCGATGAGAGTGCCGTCCGCCAGACGATTCATGATCTCGCGCGCGTCGGCGGCCGGCAGCATTCCACCGACCGCTTCATCGCCCGCCAGCAGCAATGTCGGGCATTGGATGCGCGACCAGACTTCAGGAAATTCCAGGCCGTCCCGCCAGTGCCGTTCCAGGATCGGGGTATACACGGTGGGGTCAAGGTCGCACAGCCATCGCGCACTGAATCGAATTGCCGCCCCGTCGCGGATATCGCGAAACCGCATCCGCACGCCAGCATCTTCGCGGACAACGGTTTCGCCCAGCGCGCGAGCGATGGCGCTCACGTCGCGCGTCGTCCCCGCCAACTGTTGCATGGCGCGGAACAGCGGTGCATACGTCGTCTCGTGCAGTTTTTCCAGATATCCCGGCGAGGGAGGATCTTCGGCGATCACGGCCCGGACGCGATCGGGACAATCGGCCGCAACGAGCGCGGCCAGCATGGCGCCCAACGAGTGGCCGTAGATGACGGCAGGCCGCTCGAATTGCTGCAGCAGTGCCGTGACGTCCCCGAGAAAATCGCGAATCAGATATTTTCCCGGCGTGTGGGACGAGGCGCCATGCCCGCGCAAGTCGGGTGCAATAATGCTCCACCGCGGCATCAGCTCAGACAGCAGAGGGGCTGCGTCATGCCAGGAACGACCGACGCCGTGAATCCAGAGCAGCGGTTCGCCGTTCGCGGGGCCGAACGCCACATTCAACGTCACTGCGGGGAGCGAAATGCTGCGCTCGTGAAAAGCCGCGCCTGTCGACGTGCGCGTTCGGTCGTCCGGCACAGAGACTGCTCGCCGTTCGGTCATTCCGAGTCCTCGACGGAATGTTGCCCGCATTGATCCATGAGACTAAGCTACTGTCTGGAAAATGTTTCGGCAACATGGAATCCTATGAAACACCTCGCGCATCGGCTGACTCTCGCAGTCCTCATGACTCCGGCTGTTTTCTCCGTGCCCGGACGGGCCGACGATAAGAAGCCGCCGGCCGATCCTGCGGCAAACCTGTACCGCCGCGACAATCTGGTGGCGTGGTGCATTGTTCCGTTCGATTCCAAAAAACGTGGGCCGGTCGAGCGGGTGGCGATGCTGCAGCGCCTCGGGTTCCGGCACTACGCCTACGATTGGCGTGACGAACACGTCCCCACCTTCGATACCGAAATCGTCGAGTTGCAGAAACATGGCATCGAGCTTACTTCGATTTGGTTTCCCGGGCTGGATGCCAACGGCAAGAAGCTCCTCGAAGTGCTCAAGGCCCGCGGCGTCAAGACACAGCTCTGGGTGACGGGAGGGGGCGAGCCCGCGCGCACTCCCGACGAGCAGCGGCAACGGATCGTTGCCGAGGCCAATCGTCTGCGGCCGATCGCCGCCGCGGCCGCTGCGCAAGGCTGCACCGTCGGGCTCTATAACCATGGCGGCTGGTTTGGCGAGCCCGAGAACCAGCTCGCCGTGCTTGCCGAGCTGAAACTTCCGAATGTCGGCATCGTCTATAATCTGCATCACGGCCACGCGCATCTCGACCGATTTCCCGAGCAGCTCGAGAAGATGTTGCCGCACCTGTACGTCGTGAACGTCAACGGCATGGTTCCCCGAGGGGACCAGGACGGAAGAAAAATCCTGCCGCTGGGTGCCGGCGATCTTGATCTGGGCCTGCTCAAGACGATTCGAGACAGTGGCTATCGCGGACCAATCGGCATTCTCGGCCACACGAACGATGATGCCGAAGAACGCCTCCGCGATAATCTGGACGGGCTCGACTGGCTGGTCCCGCAGTTGCAAAACGAAAAGCCGGGAGCAAAACCGAAATACCGCACGCCGGTCGCGACGGCCGCCACATGATCCTGGCGAGATCAATTGAAGTTGGTCTTCGTGATCTTGCCAGACTTCATGCCGTACTTGCCCTGGATCACCAGCGTGCCGAACGGTGTGCCGCCGGTGAGCGCGGCGGTCGAATTGAAGACCACCTGGTTGACGGTCGAAGCGGCATTCGAGAGCAGCACGGTCGAGCTGGCTCCCGTGAGCCCTGCCGCGAACGTGCTGTTGAACGTCGTGGGTCCGAACTGTGAATTGGTCCCCAGGTCGAGCTCGGCATAGGGGCCGGTCTCGCTGATCGTCACAGCGCCGTCAAAGCGTGAACCGTTGATGCCCACGATGTCTCTGCTGAAGCTGGGATTCGTCCCGGTGTTGATCTGGGTCGTGCTCTTGAACCAGTCGTTCATCAGTTGGATGCTGTCGTTGCCCGCTCCGGAGGCAATGTTTACCGCGCCGGTCACCGGCAGCGACGTCCCAAAACCTTCGACAATGACAACGTCACCCTGATACACCGACTGGCTCAGCGCCAAGGTCAGGGAGCCGGCGATCGATGTCGTGCCGAACGAGATTGAATTCGAGTAGATCTGCACGTTGTCTCCTCCGACTGTATTTGCCGAGTTGTTATAAGAAACATTTCCGCCGATCGTCACGCCGTCGTCAATGTGCAGGTTCGATTGTCCGCTCCCCGTGTCGAGCACGGTGATGTTCCCCTTCACGGCCAATTTGCCGCCGGTAGGATTGTTGGCCGGCGGTCCGTAGATATTGACCTGCTTGGCTCCGGCGCCTCCTTCCGTAATGTTGACGGAACCGTTCACCGTCAGGCTGCCGCCGCCGTTGAAGCTGCCAAACACGCCGACGGTTCCCGCCTCGCCGCCCAGGTTGGCCTGGATCGAGCCGCCGATCACGACATTGGGTGTGCCCGCGCTGATCTCCACGTTGGCCATACCGCTGGACTGGCCGTTGATCGTGATGTTCCCAGTGACGCTCAGGCCGGTGATCGCGACGGTGTCATTGCCTGTCCCCAGGTTGATCGTCAGATTATTGACGGCGGCGAGCACCACGGTTTGCGTAGCGGCCACTTTCGTGCCGTTCGTAATCACGGTGCCGTTCAGTCCCGTGACGACAATGCTGTTCCCGGAGCGGGTGATCGTGAAGTTGTGATTGTTGATGTCGGCCGACGTGAGGGTCACGTTGCTTCCTTGCACCACCAGGGTCACGTCGGGAACGATCGCCGGCGCGGTCGCCGGTTTGTTGAAGTTCGTCGTCGCCAGTTTGCCGGACTTCATCATGTAATTGCCTTGAACCAGCAGCGTGCCGAACGGCGTGCCGCCGGTGATCGCAGCGGTCGAATTGAAGACGACTTGGTTGACGGTCGATGTGGCATTCGAAAGCAGCACAGTCGAACTGGCTCCCGTGAGTGCCGCGGCGAACGTGCCGTTGAAAGTCGTGGGACCGAATTGCGCATTGGTTCCCAGATCGAGCTCCGCGTAAGGCCCGGTCTCGCTGATCGTCACGGCACCGTCGAATCGCGAACCGTTGATACCCACAATGTCCCTGCTGAAACTGGGATTTATGCCGGTATTGATTTGGGTCGTGCTCTTGAACCAGTCATTCATCAACTGGACGCTGTCGCTGCCGCCCCCTGAAGTGATTTTCACTGCACCGGTCACCGCCAGCGATGCCCCGAAACCTTCGATCACGACGACGTTCCCATGGTACACCGACTGGCTGAGCGCCAAGGTCAGTGAGCCGGCGATCGACGTCGTGCCGAACGAGTTCGAATTCGAATAGATCTGCACGTTGTCGCCGTTGACGGTATTGGTCGAGTTGTCATAAGACACATTGCCGCCGATGGTCACGCCGTCATCGATGCGCAGGCCCGATTGTCCGGTGCCGGTGTCGACCACGCCGACGCCACCTTTGACGATCAGTTTGCCGCCAGTGGGGTTGCTCGCCGGCGGTCCATAGAGATTGACTTGCTTGGCGCCCGCCCCCGCTTCGGTGACATTGACGGAACCATTCACCGTCAAACTTCCGCCACCGTTCGGGCTGCCGAACAGGTTGAAGGTCGCCGCCTCGCCACCGAGGTTGGCCTGGATCGACCCGCCGATCACGACGCTGGGAGCGCCCGCGCTGATCGCCAAATTGGCGATACCGCTCGACTGGCCGTTGATCGTGATGTTCCCGGTGACGCTCAAGCCGGTGATCGTCGCGGTGTCGCTGCCTGTCCCCAGATTGACCGTCAGATTGTTGACGGCGGCGAGGACCACGGTTTGAGAGGCGGCCACTTTCGTGCCGTTCGTGATCGTGGTTCCGTTCAACCCGGTGACGACAACGCTGTTCCCGGAACGGGTGACGGTGAAGTTGGGATTGTTGACGTCCGTTGACGCCAGGGTCAGGTTGCTTCCCTGCACTGTCAGAGTGATATTGGGGACGACCGCCGCGGCCAGCAGCTCGCGAAACTCCAAGACTTCCGCGGCGATAAATCCGAACCGGGATTCATTGGCGGTCTTGCGGCGCACAGGACGGCGCGACGACTGAAACATCGAATTCCACAGGCTGAGAAGGTTCATGTTGAGCACCAGGAGATCGTGAGGAAACCGATCGAGCCAGAAATGGCGAGACTGCGGCGAATGTTGCCAGACGCTCCCCAGGCGCAGCACGACTGATGTGCATTCCACAAATGGCGTCGCCGAGGGAGCTGAAAGGAGCCCGTTGCTCAAGATCGGCTGAGAAGATGGGCAGACTTTAGCGCTTTTGGCGGTTCTGCCAGTCCTGCCGGAGATGCCGGTGCTGACGATTATTCCAATTGACGGTCGTCCGCGAAATCCCCAGCACGTCCGCCGCTTCTTGCTCCTGCAGCCCGGCGAATTGCTCGAAAGCTTCGTTGAGGGCCAGGATGTCCGAATGAGGCGATTCGACCGGGATTTCCTGGTCTTCCAACTCGACCCGTTCCAGTTCTCCACCGTGTCGGACGCGTCCCTTGCGGCGGGCGTTTTCAATCAGGATGCGGCATGGCCTCGGCCGCCGCCCCGAAAAAATGCCGACGATTCTGCCAGGCCTGATCGCTCCCCGGCGACACGAGCCGTAAGAACGCCTCGTGGACGAGGGCCGTCGCCTGCAACGTCTGCTCCGGCCGCTCGTGCGTCAATTGCCGCGCGGCGACGCGCCGCAGCTCGTCGTACACGAGCGGCAGCAACTGCCCGGCGGCCGCCGGCTCCCCTGCCGCGGCAGCGGCCAAGCCACGCGTCAGATCGGCGGTGGAAGAATTCTGTTCGGGCTGAGACATGGCACGCCATTCTAAGCGGCTTGCTCAGCGTTGAATATATCATCGACGCGATGGCCGCCCGGTAAGCGACGGCCATCGGTTTTCACCTCTCTGCCCACCGGGGTACAATCAGAGAATGGAAGGTGTCCCAACGGAACTTGAGCTGGTCGGCGATTCCCATCACATCGAGACCTCGTACGTTCTCGGGTTTTTTCTCGGCAAGACGGCCGATGAAGCCTACGACATGTATCGTTCGGACGATTTTGTGCCCGGTGGCTTAGAGGCATTTTCCTATCTTTCCGTCCGTGGGCTCGAGTATTACTTGCCTCCGGCAATACGGTATATCGAAAGCATTGACTCTTCCGGAAATAATGAATTCGTCTCCGGGCTTTTGTCGGCACTTTCGGATCAAATGTTCCATGAGCCGATCAGAAAATGTTGGTCGCCTCGTATCCCCCCAAATCCACTACCGCCTCACATCGTCGACTCAATTCGCAGACTCGCAGAATACGTGCGACTGAACCTGAAGAAATTCGAAATGAAAGAGAGCGAGATCGCGACGTCTCTGTTGGAGATTAACGCGGCTCCTCCGCAATGATATCACTGAAAGGGCGTATCAGTGATATGCCGGAATCGCAGCCGGGACGCCAAACGTCGCGCCTACCAGATTCGGGGCAATCTTGTAGCTGCGTCTGACCATACGGTAGTATGCATGTAGGCTTCACTATGGCCGGAAGTTGGCGCGAGTGAGAGCCGGACTACCCTGCAGCGACACCCCCCGCCCCCCCTTACGAAGGGGGGAACCGCAAATGAACGCAAATAAACGCAAATGCTTGGGATGCGACACCGATCGCGATTCACCATTTGCGTTCATCGGCGTTTATTCGCGGCTCATCTATCTTGTCGTTGGTTTCGTCGGCTTGTCTGTCTTCACACAGCACCATGCCGTGGCAGCTGACGCGCCTGATTTCGAAACCGACGTCGCGCCAATCTTCAAAGCCAAGTGTCTCAAATGCCACGGCGAGGCTGATCGTAAGGCCGAGCTGGATTTGCGAACGCTCGCCGGCCTCCTTAAAGGGGGCGAATCTGGCCCAGTCATTACCGCGAAGGATCCCGAGCAAAGCCTGCTCTTCGAAAAAGTTTCTTCTGGCGAAATGCCCCCGGCCAAGAAAGACCGGCTGACGGCAGCCGAGTTGGAATCTATTCGCCGCTGGATCGAAACAGGAGCTGTCGCTCCAACCGACAACAAAACGCCCGATGCCGTCAGTCAACATGGCGTCATTCCCATTTTGCTCCGGCGCTGCACAGTCTGTCATGGAGCGCAACGTCAGGAAGCGGGGCTCGATTTGCGGACAAAAGCCTCGATGATGCGCGGCGGCAAGAGCGGCCCTGCAATCGTCCCCGGCAAGCCCCATGACAGCCTGATCGTAAAAAAAATTCGTGCCGGTGAAATGCCGCCCATCACGCGGCTGATTGAAGTCAGCATCAAGCCGATCGAACCAGCCGAGACTGAAGTGCTGACCAACTGGATTGCCCGCGGAGCTCCTGAAGTCGACATCCCTTTGGATGTCGCAACGAGCACGCCCGATCCGCTCGTGACCGATAAAGATCGCGACTTCTGGTCGTTCAAACCACCGCAGCCAGTCGAGCCGCCGGCCGTCGTGCATCGCGAACGGGTCCGTAATCCGATCGATGCGTTCATCCTCGGCAGGCTGGAACCGAAAGGGCTGAATCTGTCTCCCGAAACGGGGCGCGCGGCACTTCTGCGGCGCGTGACATTCGACCTCACGGGCCTGCCTCCCGAACCAGGCGTGCTGCAAGCGTTCCTGGCCGACGCCCGTTCCGACGCCTACGAACGGGTCGTCGAGCGGCTGCTCGAATCGCCGCGCTATGGCGAACGCTGGGGACGCCATTGGCTCGACCTCGCTGGCTACTCCGATTCCGAAGGCAAGCGCGAGCAAGATATCGAACGGCGACCGGCGTGGCGCTATCGCGATTACGTCATCAATGCCTTCAATGCGGACAAGCCCTATGACCGTTTCCTGCTGGAGCAGATCGCCGGCGACGAGCTCGCCGATTACGAGCACGCCACGGAGATGACACCGGAGATGTACTGGAACCTGGTCGCGACCGGTTTTCTGCGCATGGCTCCCGATCCAACCTGGTACAACCTCACTAATTTCATCCCTGACCGGCTCGAAGTCATTGCCGACGAAATCGACGTGTTCAGCTCGACCGTCCTCGGGCTGACAATGAAATGCGCGCGCTGCCACACGCACAAATTCGATCCGATCCCGCACCGCGATTACTTTCGGTTGGTCGACATCTTCAAAGGCGCCTTCGACGAACACGACTGGATGAAGTCCAATTGGCACAATGGCCTCAGCATGGGGGAGCGCAGCGACCGTGACTTGCCCTATGTGTCGACCGCCGAACGTCGCGAATGGGAAGGTCTCAACTCCCGACTGCAGACGGAAATTGTCGCGAAGCAGGCGGCACTCGCCGAGCAGGCGCGGATCCTCACCAAAAAACTTCAGGCCGAACGCCTGACGCAGATTCCCGAAGAGTTGCGCGGCGACGTCGAAAAAATGCTCGAAACGCCGGCCAATCAGAGATCGGCCGTGCAGACTTATCTGGCGGAGAAATTCGAGAAGACCATGCAGGTCACGCGAGTGGACCTGCTGAAAGCCGATACGGCGTTCAAACAATTGACGGATGAAACGACCAATCAAATCGCAGCGCTGGAATCGCAGAAACAGCCGGAGCCCAAGATCCGCGCGCTGTGGGACCGGGGAGATCCGTCTCCCACTTACATCTACCGGCGCGGCGACTATTTGAATCCGGCTCGGCAGGTAGGTCCCGGCGTTCCCTCGATGCTCACCGACGGCAAGACGCCGTTTGAAGTCGTACCGCCATGGCCGGGAGCCAGGAAAACGGGCCGTCGCCTGGCGCTGGCCCGCTGGTTGGCGCGCCCTGACCATCCGCTGACGGCACGGGTCATGGTCAACCGAATCTGGAAGCACCACTTTGGAATCGGAATCGTCAAGTCGCTCGACAACTTCGGCAAGACCGGAACGCCTCCCACGCATCCTGAACTGCTCGACTGGCTCGCCCGCAGATTCATCGAGGACGGCTGGAGCATCAAAGCCATGCACCGCCTGATGGTGACAAGTTCAACTTATCGGCAATCGTCGGCAGTCACCTCCGCGCTGGAAGGGGCCGATCCTGACAAGGCGCTCTATTCGCGGATGCCCCTCGGCCGGCTCTCCGCCGACCAGCTTTACGATGCGCTCTTGCTCGTAGCCGGGCGGCTTGATCCCACGCCGTTCGGCCCAGGCGACCCCGTCGACTCGCGTGCGGACGGCCTGGTGACGCCGCGACGCACGGCACGCGGCTGGCGGCGCAGCATCTATGTACAGCAGCAGCGAAAGATCGTCGTCTCGGGACTGGAAAGTTTCGATTTCCCGTTGATGAATCCTAATTGCAGCGACCGCCGCGATTCGACGGTCGTCCTGCAGGCTTTGCACCTGATGAACAACGGCGTAGTCTCCGAGCTGGCGGAGGCCTTTGCTCGCCGGATCGAAATGGAAGCAGGCGCCGATCCTGCACAACAAATCGCACGCGTCTATTTTGTCGCCCTGGGCCGGGCGCCTGACGACGGCGAACTCGCTCTCAGCCGAACATCGATTGCCGAACTGACCGAGCGGTGGGCCAAACCTGCCGGCAACGGGACCGCACCCGACCGCGCCGAGGCCGCGCGGAAGGCACTCGCCACCTATTGCCACGCCATCTTGAACTCCGCGGAGTTTTTGTATGTGGACTAAGCCGCTCGTAGTACCGCCTTCAGGCGGTCATCGTTTAACTCGTAGACTTCGGCGGAGGAGTTGCCATCGATGAATTCAATACATCCGCCTGAAGGCGGTACTCCAACGCGTCGCAGCTTTTTTGGGCAGGTGGCACGGAGCCTGTATGGCACGGCGCTCGCTTCGCTGCTCGGGGGAGACCTGTACGGCAACGAATCGCCGGCCGGTCGCCCGCCCAATGATCTTTTGCCGCGCAAACCTCATTTCGAGCCCAAGGCGCGGGCCGTCATTCATCTGTACATGAACGGCGGACCAAGCCAGATGGACTTGTTCGACCCCAAGCCCAAGCTCGACGAATTGCATGGCACACAACACTTCAAAGAGATCGCCGGCGAAATCGAAAACCTGCGTGACGCCGGCTCGATCATGCGGTCGCCCTACAAATTCGCCCGATTCGGCCAATCGGGGATGTGGGTCTCCGACGTCATGCCGCACATCGCGAAACGAGTCGACGACATCGCCCTGGTCCGTTCGATGTACACGACCAACCTCACGCACGAGCCGGCGATCTACCTGATTCACTCCGGCAAGATGGGGCCGGGACGCCCGACGATCGGGTCGTGGGTGGTGTACGGACTGGGAAGCGAATGCCAGAACCTCCCGGCCTATGTCGTGCTCGATGATCCGCAGGGGCTGCCGATCAATGGGGTCGAAAACTGGCAATCGGGCTTTCTGCCTCCCGTCTTTCAGGGGACGCGGTTCAAATCGACTGGTTCGCCGGTTCTCAATTTGCAACCTGACGTCGCACGTCCCGACGACGTGGCGGCGCTCGAACGCGATTTGCTCGCCCGGCTCGACGCGGCGCATAAAGGGAAACGCCCCGGCAATCCGCGGCTCGACGCCCGCATCTCGAGTTACGAGTTGGCGGCACGCATGCAGATTGCCGCCAGCGATGCGCTCGATCTGTCGCAAGAGACCAAGGGAACGCTCGAGATGTACGGCGTCGGCAAGGAACCGACCGACTCGTACGGCCGGCGCTGCCTGATCGCCCGCCGGCTCGTCGAGCGGGGAGTACGGTTCGTCCAACTCTTCATTAACCAGCAAATCTGGGACAACCACGTCAACCTGGCCGCCGAGCTGAAAACGGCCTGCGACCGCACCGATCTGCCGATCGCCGGTCTCTTGCAAGACCTCAAACAGCGGGGTCTGTTGGACAGCACACTGATCGTGTGGGGAGGCGAATTCGGCCGCCTGCCGATCGCCCAGTTGCCCAAAGACAAAAATGAAAGGAACGCCGGCCGCGATCACAACAAAAACGCGATGTGCACCTGGTTCGCCGGCGCGGGAATCAAGGCCGGCACCGTGCACGGCACAACCGACGACCTGGGATTTGCCGCCGTCGAGAACAAGGTGAGTGTCCCCGACTGGCACGCCACGATCCTGCACCTGCTGGGGCTGCATTACGAGGAGTTGTTCATCGAACAGAACGGCCTCAAAGAACGGCTGACCGGCGTCAACCCGGCCCGCGTCGTGAAGGAGATACTCGCGTAGGAGTTCGCCCAGCGAGCCGCAGGGTTGATCCCTGCAGTTTCGGAGTGAAGCGTAGATTGTCACTCTGCGCGCGAGGCAGTCTCGCGGTAGTGCAGAATCAATTCATCACCGACGCGAGGTCGGTGGGGTCGCTTGGGCCGCTGGCGGGACTTCGAACGCGGGGAGCGGCAGCGCCCGGCTGTTGAATCACCCAGATCCGGTTCATGCGCGTCCATTCGTTGCTCAGGCTGGCCCACACCGCTACGATTGCGAAGAGAGTTGCCTTCCGAATTATCCGATCCGACCCACGCTCGTGCCGACGTTACAAGTCAACCTCAATCGCCTGCAATTGGCCAATCCGATCCTCGTCGCTTCGGGGACGTTCGGTTACGCGAGGGAAATGGCGGCGTTCATTCCCTTCGAGCGATTGGGAGCGATCATTCCCAAGACGATTACTCCCCGCGAGCGGCGAGGCAATCCTCCGCCGCGAACCGTCGAGACCGCCTCGGGCCTCCTGAATTCGATCGGTTTGGATAACGACGGCCTCGATACATTCATCGAGAAGCACCTCGCGTATCTCACGGGGCTCGGGACAAAAGTCATCGCCAACATTGCCGGGCACGATCGCGACGAATTCATGCAAATGGCGGAACGCCTCGGATCTTGCACGGGGCTGGCGGGTTTGGAATTGAACATCTCGTGCCCGAACGTCTCGGGCGGGGTCGATTTTGGGACCGACCCCGAGAAGACGGCCGCAGTCGTGCGCGGCGTGCGCGAAGTTTGCGGATTGCCGATCCTGGCGAAACTGACGCCCAACGTCACCGACATCACGTCGATCGCCCAGGCCGCGGCCGAATCGGGGGCGGACGCCGTCTCGCTGGTCAACACGTTCCAGGGCATGGCCGTCGATTGGCGCAAGCGCAAGCCCATTCTGGGTAATAACATCGGAGGACTCAGCGGCCCGGCGATCAAGCCCATGGTGCTGCGGATCGTGTGGCAGGTCGCGCGCCAGGTCAAGGTCCCCATTGTCGCCGTCGGGGGGATCTCTTCGATCGACGATGTGCTCGAGTTTCTCGTGGCGGGAGCGACAGCAGTTCAAATCGGCACCGCAAACTTCTACAATCCCACTCTGGCGGGACGGTTGGTCGACGAGCTCGAGGCAGCGCTTGCCGCCGCGGGGTGTGCGACTGTCCAGGAGATCGTGGGAACGCTGAAAGCGAATGGGTGAATGACGAAAGTTTTGTCCGGCATACAACCCACGGGGAGATTTCACTGGGGCAATTATTTTGGCGCCATTCGCCAGTATATTGCGCTCCAGCAGAACGAGCAGGCGTTTTATTTCATCGCCGACCTGCACGCCTTGACCACGATTCGCGATCCGAATCAATTGCGTCAATTGAGCACCGACGCGGCGGTCGACCTGGTCGCGCTAGGGCTCGATCCGCAGCAGGCCACGCTGTTTCTGCAGTCGGACGTTCCCGAGGTCAGCGAGCTGATGTGGCTGTTGATGACGGTCACGCCCATGGGCCTGCTCGAAAAGTGCCATGCGTATAAAGACAAGATTTCGAAGGGCCTGCCCGCCGATGCGGGGCTGTTCACTTACCCCGTCCTGATGGCCGCCGATATTTTGCTCTACGACAGCGACGTCGTTCCGGTCGGCCTCGACCAAGTGCAGCACCTCGAAGTCACCCGCGACTTGGCCATGAAATTCAACCACCAGTTCGGAGAGGTCTTCGTGCTCCCCAATGCGCGGGTGCTCGATGAATCGGCCAAAGTGCCGGGAACCGACGGCGACAAAATGTCGAAGAGCTACGGCAATACGATCGACGTGTTTGAACCAGAAAAGCCGCTCCGCAAGAAGATCATGGGAATCAAAACCGATTCCACGCCGGTGGAAGCCCCCAAGAACCCCGAAACGTGCCACATCTTCACGTTGTATAAACTGTTTGCCTCGCCCGATCAGCAGGTGGCGTTGGCGGCGCGCTATCGGGCCGGCGGCATGGGATACGGCGAAGCCAAACAGTCGTTGTTCGAGATTGCCCGAGACTATTTCGCCGCCGCCCGCGAACGCCGCGAACAGCTTGTTGCCAATCCGGCGACGATCCAGGACATCCTGCGGGACGGGGCGCAACGGGCGCGGACCAAAGGGGCGGCTGTACTCGATCGGGCCCGTCGCGCCTGCGGTTTGCGAACCCGGCAAGGTTGAAATCATGTCTGCCGATTCGTCGCCGCCGCAAGAAACTCTTCCGGGAGATCGAACCGCATTCATCCAATGGCTGGTCATCGGCGCCGCCGGTGTTGCGTTTGCGTTCGTTGCGTCTGTGCACTTGCCGGATGCGATCAAGCTGCCCGGCGTACTGACAATTGGCTTGGGAGGCGTGGCGGGCTGGGGCTGGGGGCGATTCGGTCAATCGATGCATATTGCCCCGAGCCGGTTTGTCGCCGTCGTCATCTGGATCGCGATTGCCGGTGCCGAGTTGCTGGGGGGGTGGAAATCTCATCAAGATCGGGCCACTGATAAAACGAGGAAGTTGGAGCCGATTCTGAATGATCCCATCGCCATTGCCATCCGCGAAACGCTGCAGCGGGAACCCGAAAATGAAACTCCCGATCATCGAGATTTTCGCTTGCAACAGCTTGCCAAAATGGATCAGGACGACGCGACGCGGCTGAAACAACTGGAATTTCATGCCTATCTCGCCAGCCGTATTGATCGATTGAAGAACCACACACTGAAATCATATCCCTGGCCCGAACTGATCTGGGGGATTGAGATCCTCTGCGGCAGCACGCTCGGCGCGTGGTTGGCCATATCGATCCTGCAAACCCGCCCACCCGCGACGGCCGCACCCGCATAGCGACAAGCTGCCGGCTTGTCGCTACAATTTCCATCCTGCCGACCGAAATCCTCATCAGAAATATGGACCAATCTTCCGATCCATTGCCGCGCGAGACCGCGGGAACTTTGATCATCGGCGTCGGCACCGACATCGTCGAGGTTCTGCGGATCGGGCAGATGATCGAACGACACGGCGAGGTATTTCTGAATCGGGTCTACACCGAAGAGGAGATTCGTTACTGCCAGCGGCGCAAAGAATACACCCAGCATTACGCCGGCCGCTGGGCCGCCAAAGAAGCGGTGATGAAAACACTGGGAACGGGCTGGAGCCGGGGCGTCGGCTGGCGCGACATCGAGGTTTGCTCCAGCCGTAGCGGACAACCCTCGATTGTGCTGCGCGGCGGGGCCCGCGAGATCGCGATGCAGGCCGGCATCTGCGACGTGCTGATCAGTATTTCCCACTGCCGGTCGTTCGCCACGGCGACGGCCATCGCGGTGGGAAAGTGAATTCATGAAATGACGAATGACGAAATTCCAATGTCGAATGAAATCCGAAATCCGAAATCCGATGCTGCCCATCACCCGTCCCTCGCAGAGCGTCTGGCTGAATATGCGGCCCACATGTCGTTCGAACGGCTCGACGAGAGAACGATCCACGAGGTCCGACGTCGGCTGATCGATTCGTTCGCCTGTGCGCTGGGGGCCTGGGATGCTCAGGCCCCGAATGTGGGGCGGGCCATCTGCCGGCGGGTGACGTCCGAACCGGCGGCCACGTTTCTGGGAGGGAGCCGCAAGACGCTGCCCGCCCTGGCGGCGTTCTGCAACGGCGTTCTGTTTCGCTACCTGGACTTCAACGACACGTATCTGTCGCTGGAGCCTGCCCATCCCAGCGACAATCTGGCCGCCGTCCTGGCGGCCGGGGAAGCCGCTGGTCGCTCCGGGAAAGACGTCATCACGGCGGCCGTACTGGCCTATGAAATCCAGTGCCGGTTTTGCGATGCGGCCAGCATCCGAAAATATGGTTGGGACCACGTCACCTATGGAGCATTTTCCACGTCGGCCGCGGCAGCCAAGCTGTTCGGACTGGACGCCAGTCGAATCCTGCAGGCCTTGAACCTGGCCGGCACGCCCAACGTCACGCTCCGACAAACTCGCGCCGGGGAGCTCTCGGAATGGAAGGGGTGCGCATTCGCCAATGCCTCGCGCAACGGCGTATTTGCCGCCATGCTGGCCGCCGAGGGGCTCACGGGACCGGCCCCGATCTTCGAAGGCGAAATGGGCTTTTTCAAGCAGGTGTCCGGACCGTTTCAGCCGGCCAAGCTGGGAGGCGAAGTCGCCGGCGATCACGACTTCAAGATCAACAAGACGTCGATCAAATTCTGGCCCGCCGAGTATCATTCGCAAAGCGCAATTCACGCGGCCCTCGAACTGCGCAAACAAGTCCGCGATGTGAGTCAGGTCAAGTCGCTCGATATCTATTCGTTCGACGCCGCGGTCGACATCATCGGCAAAGATCCTGAGAAATGGCGCCCCAAAACGCGCGAGACGGCCGACCATAGCCTGCCGTATTGCACAGCCGTGGCACTCGTCGACGGCGACGTCACTCTCGATTCATTCAGTGACGAGCGGCTGCAAGACGAAAAACTCCTGGCATTGGTCGCCAAGATCAAAATCCATCGCGAGGCGGCCCTGACGGCGCGTTACCCTCGCGGCATTCCCAATCGGCTCGAACTGACGCTGAACGATGGGACGAAGTTCACGACCGAGAACGAGTTTCCGCGCGGGCACGATCAAAATCCGATGACCGATGCGGAAGTCGAAGCCAAGTTCCATCGCATGGCCGCCGGCCGGTTGGATGCGACCCAGGAAAAGAAGATTCTCGATCTCTGCTGGCGTCTCGACGAGCTTTCGAACATCAGCGACCTGCTCGTCTGTTTTTCGACAGTCGCCTGCAAATAGCCCTGCGAGCGGCCGGCGTCCGCCGGCAAATCGGACGGAATACGGTCTGGTCTGAGAACAATTGAGGTGTGGCAGGGTCAGAACGCGATGCAAAGTTGGACATCGCGCGCTTGAGGATCGTCCGAGGTACAGTTCGGGGTCGCTCACAGGCAACCCCAGCGATGGCCCTGACCGTACGGCCGAGACGCAATCATTTTGCTCAACGCCCAACTCGTCGGGGCCATCGCTGGATTTCGGGCTCCGGCGATCCGACTGCCACTGCCACTGCCACTGCCACTGCCATGACCTGTCGGCTACAAGTGTGCGATTCCAATTCCCGCTCCGACCCCGCCACACGGGCCTCGGCGCGTGGCGAAGTGACTTGGATTACCGGGTAGCCAGAGCCTGCATCTCGGTGGAACGAGATAATTTCAGCATGACGCGTTAGGGCGCGGTCGACTGGCTCGTCGGGGCGGCCACGGTCATGCCGGCGGCGTCTCCCTTGTTGACGATTGCCGCGCCGTGCGGGTTGACCGCTTTTTCCACTTCATCAAGCAGTTGCTCGACGCGGAACGGCTTATACAGCACGGCTTTCAATCCGCGTTGCCGCGCTTTGACGATCGAATGCCCCGGATCGTACCCGAACCCCGTCATCAGGATCACCGGCAGGCTTTCCTGGCTGTCGCGGACCTGGCAGAAGCAGTCATAACCACTCATGTCGGGAAGCCGGATGTCGACGAGCAACACGTCGTACTGAAAGCTGCGGACCATTAATAAGGATTCTTCGCCATTGTGCGCCGTTTCGACTTCACAGCCATGCTTGCCGAGCAGTTCGTGGGCCGCGCGGCGAACGAGCTCGTCATTATCGACGACCAGAACCCGCTTGCCTCGCAACTTGGGGCGCTGAGCCCGCGGATGCAGGGGGGTATTCGTACCCTGGGGGGTGATCGCCTCGCCGACTTTGTGGATCTGCGATCTGATGTCGCGCGTGTGCTTGAGGATCCGTTGCAGCCGCTCGCCCACGTTCGGGTCGTGGCCGATATAGCGTTCGAGAATCCAGGCCGTATCGTTCAGGATTTCGTCGACCGGGTTAGCCACCTCGCGCAAAATGGCTTCGGTGTTCTCGGTGGCGGTCGTCATCTTTTCGGCCACCAGCAACTCGAGCGTATTGAGAGCGACGGCCACTTCACGGCTGAACAGCTCGAGGAATTGCAAATCGTTCTCGTTAAAAGCCCCCGGCCGTGTGCTTTCGACGTTGAATGTTCCCAGGATCTGGTCGTGCAGGACCAGGGGAACCGTCAGAGAACTGCGGGCATTGGCTGCGCCAATGATGTACAGCGGATCGTTTGTGGTGTCTTCGCAGAGGTAACTCTTGCCAGTGGCGGCGACGAACCCGGTGACACCATTCCCTTGCGGGCGGGCATACAGCTCCCGCTTTTCGGCTTCGGGAACCATCCCCACGGTGAGCAGCGGATCAAGCCTCTGCGAGCCTTTATCGAGCAGCCGGATTTCCACCGTCTCGAATTCGAGCAGGTCCTTCGTGTAATGGATAATTCGCGACTTGACGAGCTCGACCCGGTCCGTAACGCTCATATCGAGCAGTTCGGCGGGGGACAGGTCTCCCAGTTCCAGGCCGGCCTGATAAATGGCGCTCAACTTCTGCTGTTGCAGAACCTCGGCCGACACGTCGCGCACCGAAACGACCAGATACGCAGGAACGGGACAGGCGGCCGACGTGATGGGCGTGGCGTGCACCTGAAAATAGGTCTTATCGCCCAGTCGCAGCGTGCTCCGTGCCGACGTTCCGGTCCCCAGGGCCGTGTGAAACGGGCTGAGATCCGGACCCAGAATTTCTGGGGCCCCGAACGCATCATAAAAGCCCAACCCAATGCGCGATTCGGGCGCGCAGGTCAGTTCATCGAACCGCCGATTCGTCCACAGAATCTTGAGACGAACGTCCAGAATCGCCAGTCCGTCCGGGATCTGCGAAAGGATGCCTCCGGCCTGTGGAAAGAGGGAGGCATCACACATTTGGGCCGTCTGGCAGTTCAGCAGGCAGACGCCCGCAAACTCGCGACCACGCAGCAACTCGAGCGCATCTTCCATTCGCTCGGCACGAATTGGCAGAAACCGGCCTTCCATTGCCGCCGCCAACGATTCGGCCTGTTCGCTCTTCCCGCCATAAACCAGAATTCGGGGCAAATCGGGCACGGAATGACGACTCCCAAGTTGCAAGGACACAACAGTCCACACAATTCTAGGTGAAACTGCTTAAACCGGCAACTCCACGTAAATCGCCCGATTCATGCAATTCGACACGAATCCGGCGTCCAGGAATCACCGCGACCCTTTCCAAATCGGCTGTGGAACGTGTTACGATGAGATGATCGGGTAAGATTTACCGGCATTTATCGGGGGGGAGCCGGAAATTCCATTCTGAAGGCAATTGACAGGGCCATCGCGTCGGCGGTCGTCCGGAACTCACTCGTGGGGCGACTGGGACGGTTCTTCCGGGGCAACGACAGCAGCGGGGAAATGTTTTTCATGACTGCGCCAGAAGTCGGCGGGCCGGGTTTTCCGCCACAGGCTGAGCGCTCCGCCAATGTGACTGTAAAACGTGTAGTGTTCCAGGATCTGCTCGGGCGTTCGCGACACGGTCGTATCGATCGCCCAGCGGGCCGCCTTGCGGATCTGTTCCCGCGGCGGGTGCAGTTCTTCAGGTGCGATCGCCAGCCACTCCAGGTGATGTCCCGTCGAAATCACCATTTTCCGCAGCGGGTCGTCGATCGGTTGGCTGACCGCTTCGGTCCCCAATTCCCAGTTCGAGGGCCAGTGGCCGTCTTCGAACTGCGAGTCAATCAGCAGTTGCCGCACCGTTTTCATGTGGGCGATGATCTCTTGATGCACCTCGGGCGAAAGAATGGAGAATTGATCGTCGAGCCGGGCCAGCAGCACCAGCGAATATAATCGGTGCGTACCCGAACAGACGCCGAACCTCTTGTCACCGCGCAACAGCCGATGCGCCAGCATATCGAACGTGACGTTTCGGCCGTCAGCCGCCGTCCAGGACTTCACCGGCGGCAACCATAACCCGAAGACCAGGGCCGACCATTCGTATTCGCGCTCGTCCACGCGGAAATCGCGCAGCGCCTGTTGCAGCGCGTCGTTGATCGTTCGTGTGTGCTGGGCCGGGGTGAAGATCGGTTCGTGGAGCGGCGCACCGGCCTCTGTGAGGCACGCGATCCAGTGATCGTGATGCACGCTGGCTCCTTCTTCTTTGCCCCAGCGGACTTGTACGCCGTCTTCGGATTCAATCAGCAAAGGTTTGGCGCGATCTCCCCACGAAGCCAGATAGCGCCCATTGTCCGTGAGCACGTCACGGAGCTGCGTTCCCGGCAGTACTAATGGATCGCTGAATTCGGCGTCGACGCCCCAGATGCGAAGTGCATGTTCCACGAAGTTCGGCTTCAGGTTCTGCTGCGAAAATCTCGGAAGAACCTGTTTCAGCACCGCGGCCAGCTCCTCGTCGCTGACCAGGTCGGCGTCGTCATACAGCGATTCCACGCGCAACGGCAGCTCGCGGTCGATGTGCACGACGTCCGGGGCTTTGCCCGGCAAGAGCCGCAGCTCGGTGCGCGCCGCGCCGCCTCGCGCCGCCGAAAACCCGATCCCGGCGACGACGATCGCCTGGACCAGCCAGAAACTCCACGGTGCCTGCCGATTTCGCGTCATGAGGTTATTTCTCGATTTTTGCGGTTGCGCCTCGGCGCGTGAAGATCACTGCCAGACCGTCCTCGCAAGTCCGTAACCAGTGTGCATCTTCCTTGAGCTTCGAAATCAGGGCCGCCCGATCAGCCTGATCGACCACGATCGTGTCGATGCCGTAGCGATCG
>DASYAR010000283.1:0-2614 GCA_036501235.1 Planctomycetaceae bacterium | reverse complement strand
ATTCCCTCCGAGTCCAGCGCTCGTCCCGAGACCGAGAGCGGATGCGTCTTGCGATCCGGCTCCGCCGCATTGCCAACCGGCAGCGAAGCCAGAGCGACCAGCACGAGCATGATCAGACGGACAAACCGAGACATGGTGTTTCCCTGCAAGTTTTTCTTCAGTCTGCCGCCCACACCACCTTATCGCCAAGCCGATTCTAGCAACTCCGCAAAGCAACCGTATCCACGATTTTCGTGCTGGCATAACGGAATTTGTATGTCAGGTTTTCCAACCTGACGCTGGAGTTCAGGCTGGAAAAACCTGACCTGCTTCGGGCTACTGGTCATTTTGGGCGGTGCCGGTAGAATTCTCTCTGACCTCATGTCGACGACCAAACCGCGGGTGATTGCGAACCTGGGCGATCTAGTCGATGTGATGCGGATGGCCGACGGGTTCGCAGACGTGCGTGCGGCTCTGTTGCGCGGCGAGAGTGCCGCGGTGGACGGAGCGTGGGGGTCGTCGTGCGCGCTGGCGGCGGCGGCATTGGCAGACGGAGTGAAGAGAGAGGGGAGAAGAGAGAAGGAGCGACGTCCGAAGGATGGCGATGCATGCAGCACAGGGCCGGTGATGCTGGTGGTGTTGCCGCGAATTAGTGAGGTGGATGATTTTGCAGTCGACCTGGCATGTTTCCTGGGGCGCGAGCTCGACATTCTGCCGGCGTGGGAGGCGGTTCCCAAGGCTCAGCAGGCGACTGACCCGGTGTTTACAGGGCGGATGCGAGTACTCCGTGAGATGGACCGTGCCGCCTCGGCAGCGCGACAGCAGGCTGCGACGCATCCTCCCGCAGCGCGGAGCTCTGAGTCATTCTTGCCTCCGCAACGGGTCATCGTCACGAGTTTTCCCGCGCTCCTTCAGCCGACGCCGTCGCGAGAACAGGTCGCCGAATCAACGCGGACGCTACGGGTTGGCGAAGCGGCTGATCCCGAACAGCTTGTGCGCTGGCTGGTCGCACGCGGTTTCGAGCGCGTTGCCGCAATCGAGCTGCCTGGCGAATTCAGTATGCACGGCGGGATCCTCGACATCTATCCGCAGACCGAAGCGAATCCGCTGCGGATCGAGTTTTACGGCGATGAGATCGAATCGATCCGCCGATTCGACCCGGCGACGCAGCGCAAGATCGAAGACCTGCGCGAAGTGGGTCTCACCGTGCTGGGCGTTGCGTCCGAGGAGGCGGACGGTCCGCTCGTAGCACCGCCATCAGGCGGTCGTAAAAGGTCGGATGCCATTGTGCAACCGGCTGAAGCCGGTGCGACGAACGAACGCTATGGCGCAGCGCATTTGATCGACTGGCTGCCGGCGGGAAGCTGGATCGTCCTCGTGGAACTGACCGAGATGCTCGACGAGGGCCGGCACTACCTGGGGCGGCTCGACAATCCACGCGGGTTCTTCGGGACCGAAACCACGTTCAAGCGGTGCATCGAATTTCCCACAGTCACGATCGCCGCGATTTCGAGCGCCTCGGCCGAGACGGTGTGCCATCTCAAAACCGAATCAGTCGAGCGATTCAGCGTGCCTGCGGCCGAGGTGATCGGCGAACTGGCCAAAGTCGTGGGGAGCGACGAACAAGTGCTGATCGCCTGCCACAACGCCGGAGAAAGAACGCGACTCTCGGAATTGCTTGCCGAAACCGACTTGCCGAAGACCGGGCGCGTCGCACTCTGCGAAGGGCACATCCTGCGCGGATTTCGGCTGGTGAGCGACCGGCTGATCGTCATCAGCGATCATGAATTGTTCGGACGGCGCGACATCCGCCGCACGGGCCCCGCCAAAGCGGGAAAGGCCAAGATCGAAAGCCGCGCCATCGACAGTTTCATCGAATTGGCCGAGGGCGAGCTGGTCGTGCATTTGATGAAGGGGATCGCCCGTTATCGGGGCATGCAGATGCTGGGTGAAGGGGACGCCCAGGAAGAGCATCTGGTCCTGGAATTTCGCGACGCGGTGAAGCTATTCGTCCCGGCGTCGCTGATTCATCTCGTGCAGAAATATGTCGGCGGCGCGAAATCGACACCGACGCTCTCGAAGATCGGTTCGAACAGTTGGGAGCATCGCAAGCAGGCGGTCTCGGAAGCACTCGCCGATTTGGCCGGCGACATGGTCACCCTCCAGGCGGCCCGCGCCGCCAAACCCGGGCTGGCGTTCCCTCCCGACAGCCATTGGCAACAGGAATTCGAAGCCGCGTTCCCCTACACGGAAACCGACGACCAGGTCACCGGTATCGCCGCCATCAAGGCCGACATGCAACAGCCGCGCCCCATGGACCGGCTGATTTGCGGCGACGTCGGTTACGGCAAGACCGAATTGGCCATGCGCGGGGCGTTCAAGGCGATCGATTCAGGCAAGCAGGTGGCGGTGCTCGTCCCCACCACGGTCCTCGCCGAGCAGCATTTCCGCACGTTCAGCGAACGGCTGGCCGAGTTTCCCTTCTCGATCGAGGTCTTGTCGCGATTTCGCACGAAGGGAGAGCAGAAGAAGATCCTCGAAGGGTTGGCTGCGGGCAAGGTCGACCTGGTCATCGGCACGCATCGGTTAATTCAGCCTGACGTGAAGTTCAGCGACCTGGGGCTCCTCGTCATTG
>DASYAR010000282.1:0-9242 GCA_036501235.1 Planctomycetaceae bacterium | reverse complement strand
CAGACGTCGCCGGTGGCCAGCTCGGTAACCGCCGACTACTACGTCTCTCCGACCAACGGCAACCAGGGAGAAGTGTACACGAACGGCACGACGGTGTTGTTCATCAAATCCGACGGCGCTCGGGCCTTCGCTACCCTGATCAGCGGCACGACTTACAACATCGCGGCCTGGAGCCTGCAGGCCACGTTCAGCCCCGGCAAGGTGACGTTCAACAACGGATCGTCCTGGACCCAGACCAATGCCCCACTCCCGACGGTGACCTTCACCGATACGACCGGCGTTTCGTTCAAGGTGCAAATGCTCACAAGCACGACCTTCATTGCCCTGGGCGGGCCCCTGGGGGCCATCCCGGCCACACGGCAGGGCGACAAGCTGGTCTGGGCGAACGGCACCGTCTGGAACAATTTCGACTTCAACGCCGTCAATGCCCTGTTCCAGATGGCGACCGGGTATCCCTGATCGCGTGGCGGAAAACCCGATCTTGTTCCCATCCGCTGTTTACGCGAAAATTGCAATCGAAGCCGCCTGACCGGCCAATCGCGAGATTTTACCTTTTTCGATCGACAGCGATTTGCTGGATTCCCTCGGCGGCTTGCCGTTCGAATTCGATGAATTGCACAACTGGAACCATGCCCAAACTCACCGTCGCCATCTTGGGGGCCAGCCGCGATCGCCGTAAATATGGCAATAAGTCGGTCCGCGCGCATCTCCAGCAGGGGTACCAAGTCTTCCCGGTCAATCCTCACGCGGCTGAGATCGAAGGGCTGGACGCTTATCGCGATCTGGCCTCTGTCCCCGTCCGGCAGCTCGACAGGATCAGCGTGTATTTGCCGCCCGAAGTCGCTCTCGGCCTCTTGGAAGAAATCCAGGCGCGCAGAGCCAGGGAAGTTTGGTTCAATCCGGGGAGCGACAGCTCCGAAGTGGTGGCGCGGGCCGAAGCGCTCGGCCTGGACATCATCCGTGCCTGCAGCATCGTCGACGTGGGAGTCAGTCCGTCCGCGCTCTGACGGGCATTCTCTGTCGTGATCGTCAGCGCCGGCGAAGATATGACGGTTCAGCTCCAGGAATGTGGCCCCCAGATTCACCCGAAACTCTTCCGTGTCCGGCGCCAGATCGAACGCTTTTTGAAGTTCGATCACGGCTTGCTCGGGATGCCCGAGCTGGCCGACGACCCAACCCAGCCGTGCATTCGCCGCGCCCTGCATGGAATCGTCTTCGGCAAGTTTCTGAAAAACGTGCAGGGCGTCGTCGAGCCTTCCGGACTTGGCCAGGGCCTCCCCCAGAAACAGCCGAGCCGGCAGGTAAGTGGGAACGGCGGCCACGACTTCCTCGAGGGCGGCAAGGGCATCTTGCGGGCGATTTTCATCGAGCAAATGGCTGGCATCCTCGACCGCCTCGTGGTATCGGAGCCGATCCTTGATGTCCGGGAGCGACTGCTGGGCGAGATTGTTCCCATCACTGCTGTGGGTGGCGACGGCGATTCCGGCGTCAGAGGGACGTTCCGCGAAACGCGGGCCGAAGAGCTCGTCACGTGGCCGATAGGGGGCGTGCGGGTCAAACAGATGGACCCAGCAGAAGAAAGGCTGCGACGTATGGGTTTTCAGCCAGTCCAGCGCCGCAACGACGACGACCTGGCCCCCCCGTCGTCGTTGCACCTGGCCGTTGGTGACCTCGGCTCCGGTGGTCATCATATTTCCGAAAACCGCTCCCCTGACGGGAGTCTATTCGTCAACGGCGAAGATTTTCGTGAAAGCCACGCGTTGTTTCGGCAAGCGTTGGTTCGTCTGTGCGGAATCGTGATGGGCATCGCGGTCATCGTGACGCCGCCCTGGATCGCCAAATGAAAAACAGCCTGGAAAACTCCAGGCTGCTTTTTTCAACGGCTAATGAGGCGTTGGCAGACGATCCGCGATTAGAATCTCCAGTCGACCGCAAAGTTGACGGTCGAATATTCGAACCAGGTGTGCGTCGCGTTGATCGTCGCTCCGTGGAGGTCGTAATTGATGATTCCGGCGGCTCGGGAGACTTCGGCCACATACACGTAATTCCAACCGATTCGCATCTTGGCGTTTTTGAACAACTGCCATTTGTTGACCCAGGGAATCATCGCAAAGCCGGGAAATTCGCCATAAATCGATTGATCGATGACCGGGGTAATGTGCGTGTTGGTGATCTTGGAAGTCGTCGCCGGAAGCGGCAACAACTGGCCGTTGAACCCGATGCCGTTGACGTCCTGGCCGGCGATGACGGTATTTGCAATACCAGGAGCCTTGAATGCACCGACGTTCGACGAAGAGACGGTCAGGGTCTCGATGTCGGCCATCAATCCGAATTTGGTCTGGCCCCAGAGTTTGAATCTGTCGCCACCCAGTTCGTATTTCAAACCGATTTGCGGACCGACGAGATTGTTCGACGTCGAAGAACTGAAGACCGTTGAATAGGGATTGGCGGTGATCCTGGTGAATGGTCCGGTGATCGTCTCACTGCCGCCACCCGTGCCGCCGGCGGCGCCGCCGCCGCCGGTGCCGCCGCCAGCCGTGGCGAGCCCGGCGACGTACCCCAGGCCGCTGTCATCTCCCTGGACGTAGAAGCTTTCATTGATGCTCAGGTACTTCGCACCCCACACCATTTTCACTTTGAACGTCTGGCGCTCGAAGAACGGCGTGAGATAAAAGTCGGCGTCGGCACCATATACGTTTTGCGTGAACTTCTGATAAAACCGCGTGTCGAATGGCAGGACGACGCCCGTTCCGTCCGGTTTGTCGACGACGATCCCGGCCAGGGCCCGCAATGTGCCAAGCTCGCCGGAAATGGCGTGGTAGTTGACCAGCCCGTTGTCCTCGGAATTCTCAAACAGGATGAATCCCGAGAGCCACACACCGCTGCCATCTTCGTATTCGCGTCCGATGTTCGCCTTCAGGCCATTGTGAAAGAGGTTTCCAAACAATTCCGTCGTCTGATTGGGGAAAGCTCCGAGCCTGCCGGGAAAGAAATCCAGGGCGTGATTCGCGTTGCTCCCAATGTAGTGATTCCCTGGTTTCAATCCAGCACCATACAGGTACTCCACCGAAACGAGGTTTTTGAAGCTGAAATCGTCGTCCGAATCGTACTGCCACAGTCCGCCGGAATTGTACGTTTCCTGAATCCGATGCTGCGAGAAGGGTGACTCTTGGGGCCATGCCGAGGGAGGCGTGACGCCTGGTCCGTAGAAGTCTCCCGGCCCCGGTTCAGGGGCGGCGTTTTCCGGGACGCCTCCCGGTGCCGCCCCAAGGTGCTGAACCGGCTGGTACAGGTTGATTCGTCCGGAAAACGGTTCCGGCTCCGACTCGTCATCGTCAGAATCGCCGAAGTCGCTCGAGAGAGACACCTTGCCCGGTGGACTGTCCGCCGGTTGGGTGGCTCCCGGTGGGGCGGCAACGGCACTACGTCCCATTGTCGCCGCGAGCACCAAACCGCAGACCAGCGCTGGCCAATGTGGAATCCGCATCAGAGTGTCCTTAACTTCAGGGCATTCCCTGGGACATGTCATTTCCATCTCCCCACGCCGGGACTATCCGGCGCAGGACAATGGACCTGCGAGATTTATCGGATTGCCGAATTGGTAGACTGTAGCGATTGTTCTCAAGGTAGCGGATTTATCGAAACTAACGATCTTGCCGAAAGCGCACGCAGACCGGAACGGGCACTTCCAAAGCCTGCCCTGTCTGCGTCAACGCCCCAGTTTCGTGATCGACGCGAAAGACGACGATCGTTCCGCTGTCTTGATTTTCAGCCAATAGCCACTTTCCAGCCGGTTCTATCGCAAAATTGCGAGGGATCTTCCCGCCGGTGGATAGGTTGCCGCGCGACGTGAGTTTTCCCGTTGCCTGGTCGACCGCGAAGATCGCCAGACTGTCGTGGCCACGGTTCGAGCCATACACAAATTTACCCGAAGGGTGAACGACCACTTCCGCCGTGTAACTCTTGCCTTTGAAGTCCGGCGGCAATGTCGGGATTGTTTGTAATTCCTGCAAACTGCCCTGTGAGATATCGAGGGCGAATACGGTGACCGTGTTCGCCATCTCATTAATGACGTAGGCCGACTTCCCGGAAGGATGAATGGCAAAATGGCGAGGACCGGAGCCTGCGGCAACCGGGGCAAATGGCGGATCGTTGGCCGTCAGGCTTCCTTTTGCCGCGTCGAACCGGTAAATCAAGATTTGATCCAACCCCAAGTCGGCGACGAATGCAAATCGGTTGGACGGATCGAGGTTGATCGAGTGGGCGTGAGGGCCTGCCTGGCGACCTGCATCGACGCTCTTCCCTTTGTGCTGAATCGCCGCGGTGGCCTCCGCCAGACGGCCGTCATCGCCGATCGGGAGCACGGCACAGCTTCCGCCGCCGTAGTTTGCCACCAATGCGTTCTTGCCGGCACGGTCGATCACCAGATGGCACGGGCCGGCCCCCTGCGACGACTGCTGATTGAGCAGTTTCAACTTGCCGGTTGTCGATTCGACTGCGAACGCGCTGACGCCGCCTGTCGGCTTGCTTCCCGAGTCGGAGACTTCGCTGACGGCGTACACGAACTTTTGATTCGGATGAATGGCCAGAAATGACGGATTCTTGATTTCGGCGGCAACCTCGACCGGGGTCAAAGCGCCGGTCGTCGGATTGAGCCGCGACACGTAAATCCCCTGGCTTTTGCCACCCGTGTACGTCCCGATATAGACCCAGGTCGCCGGATCATCCGCAGCTGCCGTGCCGCCAGTTATCGCCGCCAGAAGTGCTGCCATACTGAAAAGCCTCGTCGTGAATCGTGAGAAGGGCATCTGAGTTCGTGCTCCGTGATGAGTGTCTGGAACTACTTCTTAATGGAATACAACCGGACCGCCGTGCGAATCAGCAGCCTTTCGCCGGCAATTGCCGGAGTCGCCATGCACATGTCGTCGTCGGCCAGGGCATTCACGTGCAACGGCTTGAATTCATCTCCCGCCGCGTACACGAACGTCTCGCCGTATTCATTGAGGCAGAAGACTTTGCCCCCGTAAGCCCACGGAGAGGACGTGAAAGCGCGGCCGTTGGGGATGCGCTGTTTGTCGTACACGACTTCTCCCGTAACCGCGTTCAGGCAGGCGAACAATCCCTTGTCGTACAGAATGTAGATCCGCCCCTGATACGCCAGCACCGAGGGGTTATAAGGAGCGACCGCAGGCTGGCACCACGCGATCGCCGGATCGCCCGTCGTTTGCTTGCCGAGCGAGATATCGCCGCTGCCCCCGGGACGGATTGCGTACAGGGGCCTTCGCAGGTCGAGCACGTAACCCGAACCGACGTACAGCAACCCGTTGTCGGCGAACGGAGTCCCGATCGTAATGACCGACATCCCGGCCAGCTCCCACAGCAGGTTGCCCTGGAGATCGTAAGACCGCACGCGGTTCGTTCCGGCGGTCACGATTTCGGTGCGCAATTCGTTTCGCCAGACAAACGGCGTCGACCAGTTGCTCGATTCATCGCGGGGTTTCCGCCACAACTCATCGCCGGTCGCCGCGTCCAGCGCCAGCAAGTAAGAGTCTTCTTCGTTGTCGTTGACGATATACAGCCGGTTGTCGAAAAGCGCCGGCGATGCGGCAGTTCCCCAGCCGGCGCGCGTGGCATGAGTTTCCAGCTTCTTCGACCAGACGAGTCTGCCTTCGAGGTCGTAACAGAAGACACCCAGATTTCCAAAATAGGCATAGACCCGTTTTCCGTCGGTTGCCGGCGTCTCGGAGGCATACGTGTTCTTGATGTGCAATGTCGTTTCGGGTCTCCCCTCGTGGGCCGTGCGGTTCCAGAGAATTTTGCCAGTCGCCAGGTCGAGGCACAGCACCTTCCAGAGATGCACGGCATCGACCGGCTCGCGCTGTTCTCCCTTGAAGTAGAGTCCCTTCTTCGCCTCGGGCGATGTCCCCGTGTTGACGACGGTCGTCAGAAACACGCGGTCTCCCCAGACAATCGGCGAGGACCAGCCCTGGCCGGGAATGTCGGTTTTCCATGCGACATTCTCCGTCGCCGACCAGCGGTCTGGAAGCGTTTCGCCAGCGGAAACCCCAGTCGAATTCGGCCCGCGAAACTGGGGCCAGTTCTCCTGGGCCCCTGCAGGATGAGCGGTAGGGCCGGTAAAGATTGCAAGAACGGCGGCAAGCCGCGCGGCATTCGCAAAGCACGCCAAAACTGATTTGATTTTCATTTCAAGATCCTGTCGCAGTGATGCCCGAATTGAACCCGGAAAGCGGAGTGAAGTCCAGCCACAGGCATGATCCGCAGTGCGGCCAGGTTGAATTTCGTCGGGTCGATCACCAGAATGCGCGTGGTCCTGATCCTGGGGCGGAGCCGCTAGGGAGAGCGCTATGGTTGAAATACACGACGAGGCGCCGGTCGAGTCGGTGACGACGAATTGTATTGTGGTGGGCGGTGGCCCGGCCGGCGTCATGTTGTCGTACTTACTCGCGCGGGCCGGTGTGCCGGTGACGCTGCTCGAGTCGCATCCGGATTTCGACCGCGACTACCGCGGCGACACAGTCCACCCCTCCACTCTTGAAGCCCTGGATGTGCTGGGGCTTGCCGAGAAGCTGCATGCCTTGCCGCACGGAAAGATGCGCGTCATGCGCATCAAGACCCCCGACGGCGACCGGGCGATGGCCGACTTCAGCCGCGTCCGCACCAAGTTTCCCTATATCATGGTTTTGCCACAGGTGCGGTTTCTCAGCTTTCTGGCCGGTGAAGGAGCCCGCTACCCGGCGTTCAAGCTGGTGATGGGTGCAGCGGTGCAGCGGCTGGTCGAAGAAAATGGCTCTGTCGCCGGGGTGCGCTATCGCGACCAGGAAGGGCGCTGGCACGAAGTGCGGGCTCCGCTCACCATGGCCTGCGACGGGCGACATTCCAAAATGCGTTCGCTCGCTGGTTTCGAACCGGTTAGCTCCGCTCCTCCAATGGACGTGCTGATCACCCACCTTCCCAAGGAACCCGGCGACTTGGGGGACGAAGGGACGATCAACATCGGCGGCGGGGATTTTGTCGTCGTCGCCGACCGTGGTGAAAGCTGGCTGATCGGTTATGCCTATCTGAAAGGAGGCTTCCATGCCATTCGCGAAGCCGGGATCAGCGAACTGGTGCGTCGCCTGGGCAATGTGTTGCCAAAATGGAAGGACCGATTTGCCCGACACCTGACCGACTGGAAACAGTGTCCCGTGCTGGCCGTGGAGTCGAGCCGGCTGCCTGTCTGGCACAAACCGGGTCTCCTCCTGATCGGCGATGCGGCACACGTCATGTCGCCGGTGGCAGGCGTCGGAATCAATTATGCCATTCAGGATGCAATCGAGACGGCCAATCAGCTCACCGCCAAATTGAAGGCGGGCTCCGTGACGGAGGCCGACCTGGCCGCGGTGCAAAAGGCGCGGGAGTGGCCGGTCAAAGTCATCCAGCGCGTGCAGAAGGCGATCCAGGACCGGATCGTCGCGGCAGGGTTGAAGCAGGGCGCGGCGTTTCGGTTGCCACTGCCGGCCCGCATTTTGACCGGCACGCCGGGGCTCAGGTGGATCCTGCCCACGATTATCGGCTGGGGCGTGCGCCCGGCGCGCGTGCGATTGGAGAGTTAATGCTCGTTCCCAAGCTCTGCTTGGGAATGCCGCGTCCGAAGCTCCGCTTCGCGAATCCGACCGCGCCAACGACCGTGGCCATTGCCGACTTGCTGCGAATCGAAACGCACGATTGCAACCGATCGTTGAGGTGAAGCGGAGCTTCCCAATGCCGATCCCAAGCGGAGCTTGGATCGAATTGTTCAGTATGCGGATTCGAGGATTGATTCGAGGTCGCGGGCGGTGACGGGGCGGGGATTGACGCGAAGGATTCGCTTTACCGCGAAGGCCTTCTCCGCAAAAACCGGTATCTGGGTGGGGGTCACTCCCAGGTCGCGGAGCCGTGCGGGAATGCCGATGTCGGCTTTGAGCCGTTCGACGGCGGTGATCGACCGCTCGGCGGCCGTCTGTTCGTCGAGGCCGCGAATATCTTCGCCGAGCAATTCGGCGATGCGGGCGAAGCGGCTAATACGCACGGGGAGATTGAACCTCATCACGAAGGGGAGCAATAAGCCGTTGCCCGCCCCGTGCGAACAGTGGGTCGCGCCGCCGAGCGGATACTCGAGGGCGTGAACGACCGCCACACCAACATTTGAGAACGCCATTCCGGCCAGCGTGGCGCCCAGCGCCATCGCTTCGCGGGCCGCCAAATCTTGACCATTCGCGACGGCCTGGCGCAAGTTCGCGCCGACTAGTTGAATCGCCCGCTCGGCAAGCATGTCTCCCAACGGGTGCCGGCCCTGGTAGATTGTCCGTTCGCCTGCCGGGAGCGGGAAGTCTTCGTTGTCGACCGCAGTATAAGCCTCGATCGCATGAGTGAGCGCGTCGATGCCGCTGTCGGCGGAGACTTTGGCCGGGCAGCTCACGGTCAGCAGGGGATCGACGAGGGCCACGGACGGCCGCAGGTAATTGCTGAGGATGCCGACCTTCATCGACCGTCCACTGTCGGTGAGCACGGAAGCGCCGGAGACTTCCGACCCGGTTCCCGCCGTCGTGGGAACGCAGATCAAGGGGAGGATCGGCCCCTTGATTTGATCGTCGCCGATGTAGTCGCGCGCCGATCCGCCGTGCGTGAGCACCGTGGCAGTGATCTTGGCAAGGTCCATATTGCTTCCCCCGCCCAGTCCCAAAACGGCCTGTGCGCCACACTGGCGGGCCCGCGCGACGCACTCATCGCCCAGAGTCAACGGAGGCTCGGGCACTCCACCATCGAAGACGTCGAGTGTCACGTTCGCAGCGGCCAAAGGTTGGCACACCCGCTCGACCACTCCGGCCCGAACCAGGGCCCCGTCAGTGACGATAAAGATTCTCGCGACCCCGAGGCACCGGGCGACGTCGCCCAGTTGCACGACGGCGTCGCGTCCAAAGATAAGCTGGCCGGCGGAATGAAAGGTGAATGTGGTGCGTGGAGGATTCATATCGCCCTATTGTATCCGCCGCCGACGCGCTAGGAAGCCATTCAGGACAAGGGCTCCCAGCAAGACGACCCCCAGCAGAAATGTTCGCAGGTAGTTGTCGATCCAATTGATCTTGTCGAGCCCCACCCGCAGCACTGAAAGTGTCAAGACGCCGACGACCGTTCGCGGAATTCCCCCCTCTCCGCCGAACAGGCTCGTGCCGCCGAGCACGACGCACGCGACCGCATTCAGC
>DASYAR010000281.1:0-4711 GCA_036501235.1 Planctomycetaceae bacterium | reverse complement strand
TTGCATGTCGGAGATCTTGTGCGGCTCGACGCGCCAGCCGTCTGCGGCCGAGACCAACGCGCCCGATTCGACCAGCCCATACAGGATTGCGGAGGCCATGAACGGACTGCCGTCCGACAGACGCTGCACGACATCGAGGGCCTGTTGTGGGAGCGGTCCGGCCATCGATTCCACGAGCTGCCGGATCTCGTCCGCATCGAACGGCGAAAGATCGACACGGGCCGTTCCCGGCAGCGAGTGGAAACGATGTTCGGGACCGATCTCATCGGACCGGAAGCCGGCAATCAACAACACGTGACAAGCTTGTTGCGATTCCGACAGTCGCCGAGCCTGCCAGCGGGCGATCAACCGCGCCACCAGGTCGTCGGCCCATTGACAATCGTCGAGAATGACCAGCGCCGGTCGCGCCGCGGACCCCAGCGCCTCGAAGAGTGTCGCCAGGGCTTCGATGCTGCGGGCTTCGGCAAAGGCCTCAGGGACGTTGGCCGGGGCGCCTGCCGGCAGCAGGACGCCGGCCAGCTCCGGGATCGCGCCGGCGACCGCTTCGGCATGATGCCCCAGTCGCGAGCACAACTCGTCGCGAAGCTCGGGCCGGGCCGTCACGGCAGACGTCAAGCCATCGAAAATCCCCCCCAGCAGTTGCAGCGGCTTCTGCCCCACTTCGTGCTGACCTTGGCCGCGCAGCGTCCAGAACCCCTCTTCGCCGCCGCGCTGCGCCAGCTCGTCCAGCAGGCGGCTCTTGCCGCGTCCTGATTCCGCCGCGACGAAGACCAGGCCGCCGTTCCCCTCTTTCGCCAGACGCAGGTGCGTACACAGTTCGTCCAGCTCGCGATGGCGGGAGATGAAGGCCGGCGCGGTGAGCGTCCGCCGGCGGTCCGACAGCCCCAGCACGAGGTTCGGATCGGGGTCGCCGCCGGCCAGAGCGGCGGCGATCTGTTCCAAGTCGGCCAGCGCCGCCTGGGCCGATTGATAGCGGTCGCGCGGGTCCTTTCGCAGCAGCCGCTGGATGAATTCGTCGATCGCGCGCGGCACGTGCGGATATTCGGCTCGTAACCGCGGAACCTGCGCCGTGATGTGTTGCAGCAGGATCGAACCTTCGTTGTCGTCGGCGACGAACGGATGGCGGCCGGCGAGGCATTCGAACAGCACCAGACCCGCCAGATACAGGTCCGATGGTTCGCCCACTTCGCAGTCGATCAATCCGGCCTGTTCCGGCGAAAGATACAGCGTGGCGCCGGCGTGATCCGACGCCGCTGTTTCGAACTGCACGCCGTTCCACAATCCTCCGTCAACAAGCGCCACCTGATTGACTCGCCCTGTTGCGTCGACGATCAAATTCGACGGCTTGATGCTGCGGTGCAGCACAGCCCGGGCATGCAGCGGCTGCAAGACGCTCAACAAATTGCGGCCGATCCCCAATGATTCCGACAGGTTGAGCGGGCCTTCATGCAAGCGTTCCGCCAGCGTGCGTCCCGGCACGAAGCTGCGAACACGATACCACCACTCCACGCCGCGCCCGATCTCCCGGATCACCCCCGGAACTCCGGCCGCGATTTCGTTGAACACCGCCAGTTCGTGCTCGAACCGCAGCCGCGATCCGGTGGTGAGCAATTGCGACGGGACGGCCTTGATGACCACTTCGTCTCCGGTTCGCCGATCCACGGCGAGAATCGTCGCCGATTCCGCATAGGCCTGCAGCGTGCGCAGCACCCGAAAACGGCCGTTGAAAACGGTGTCGAGCTCCGCGCAGTGCGGTTCGTCGGCAGTTTCGCCGAGGGCGGGCGTGGCGTCGAGGAGCGGCGGCATGAGCTCGTTCCGGAGGGAGGGTCGTCCAAGCATAGTTTCCGAATTGCAACGCGATCGGTCGCCGGATTCGGCGGAGCGACTTCCCATGCGGGAAATGCCGCTTGCCGCTGCGCGTAGCGGATATGCCGTGAATGCCGCCGGTCGAGCTGTGCCGACGAAGACATTTATTGCGCCGGTAGCGAGTTGTTCCGGCCGCGGTCGTCGCGCGCAAGACCCGCGACCCGCAAGTCAATGACGTGTTTCATTTTCGCTACGTCACGACAAAATTGCCCCGATTACTTCATGAACGGGACGTCGCAAAAATTCAACAGACGGAGATTTTTTCTGTACAGAATCGCCGGCGCTCATGGCTAAACTGACTTCCGTCGTTCGGCCAGGCACGATTATGATCCTGGTCGTTCAGGATCTGATCGGTGCCAGGCTGATTTTGAAAGTCATCGTTGCGTTTCATCATCGGAGCGAGGGGCGAGCCCTCGAAGCATCATGTCTGCAATTCCTGTCTCCAGTTTGCCGAAGCGGCGGAACGGTTCCGCCAGTCCCCGCCTCGGAGTGCACCTCAACGCCACCCAGCGCGAGTCCGATTTGCGAGCTCTGCTCGACCAGACTCACGAGATCCTGTTCGAAGGCAGCGACAAGCCCAACCGCGTCGGCCAGGCGATGGATGGGTTGTTCGGCGGTTTGTATTGGATGAAACAAAGTTGTTCCGATGACGAATGGCAGGCCCGCATCCGCCAGTGCCGCGAACATCGCGTGCTCGACCTGGTTCACGAAGACCCATTCACCGGGCGGGCCTACAGCAAGCCGCGCGGTTATGCCGGCGACGCCGAGCTGCTCGACCTGATCTATGCACCGGAAGAACGCTGGCCCGATCCGCAGGCGAGCTGCCTGGGGCTGAATATTTACCATTACACGAACGCGGCTCCGGCCGCCGAGGGAGTGCGGGCGCGGCGGGCGTTCATCGCCGACCTGCTCGACAATCAGGCGGCCGCCAGGCCGGGCCTGAGCGTACTGGCCATTGCCGCCGGGCACTTGCGCGAGGCGTCGATGACGGCTGCCGTTCGCCGCCGCCGGCTCGGCCGATTCGTCGCCCTCGATGCCGATCCGGTCAGCCTCCAGGAAGTCGATCGGGCCTACGGCGCTTACGGCGTGGAAACGGTTCCCGCCCCCTTCAGCCACCTGATTACCGGGCGCGTACAGCTTGGCGGGTTCGACCTGATCTATTCGACGGGGCTGTTCGACTATCTGAACGTCAACACCGGCAGGCGGCTCGTGAGGACGCTGTTCGACATGCTCAACCCGCGCGGGCAACTCGTCGTCGCCAACTTCATGCCGGGCATTCCCGACGTCGGCTTCATGGAGGCTTTCATGGACTGGCGTCTGATCTACCGGACCAGGCACGACATGGTCAATCTGACGGCAGACATCGAAGAGACGGAAATCTCCGACTTGACGGTGTTCGCGGAAGAGAGCCGAAACATCATCTTCAGCCGATTGACGAAGAGCTGAGCCCCTGCGTTTCACTCGGAGTCGCAGGCACATGGAGTGTGCCTGTGCAACTCGTTCCCAAGCTCCACTTGGGAATGCACCGTTCGAAGCTTTGCTTCGCGAATCCGGTTGGTGACTGAATGACTGCGGATGCCATCCAGGCGACATTTCGATTCTCGCCGTCGAACGGGAAGCAGAGCTTCCGAAATGGCGTTCCCAAGCGGAGCTTGGGAACGAGAACACTGTTGTCGTGAAAACCTTTGCCGCCGCGAGGAATCCGTCGCTCGCTGTCGCAAGCGATCGCGCATTTTGATTGCGCTGGGGCGAATCATCCAGTCCTGCTGAACCGGACCTACATTTTCGGTCCGGCGGCGGCTATCATCGGCGGACGTTTGTCGATGATTCTTGCGCGGCACAGATCGCGCAATGCCCCTCGTAATGCTGGGAGATGCACCATGATACAGGCGTTGTGCGACACCGCGGGCAGTTCTCGTTTTGTTTCGTGCTGCCGAATTGCCGGCTGGGCCGCCTTGGTCGGTTTGGCGTTGGCGGCGAACGACGCCCGCGCAGCCGATGATTATCAACTGGGGCCGGATTCCAAGGTGCAAGAGGGGGTGCCGCAAGGGACCGTCACCAAGCTCTCCTGGAAGAGCGAAAAGGTTTATCCGGGGACCGTGCGCGATTATTGGGTGTACGTTCCCAAACAGTACGACGGCTCTGCGCCGGCTAATGTGATGGTCTTCCAGGACGGCGGCGGATACGTCAGCCCCGACGGGCAATTCCGCACGACGATCGTCTTCGACAATCTGATCCACAAGAAAGAAATGCCGGTCACGATCGGCATTTTCATCAATCCGGGCGTGATTCCCGCCGCTGGACCGAATGAGAAACCGCGGCAGAACCGCAGTTTCGAATACGACAGCCTCGGCGATCAATATGCGAGATTTTTGCTTGAAGAAATCCTGCCGGAAGTCGGCAAGAGCTACAAGTTGACGAGCGAAGCCAGCGGGCGCGCCATCGGCGGCATCAGCTCGGGCGGCATTTGCGCCTGGACCGTCGCCTGGGAGCGCCCCGACGCCTTCAGCAAAGTCCTGTCGCACGTCGGCAGCTTTACGAACATTCGCGGCGGGCACGTCTGTCACGCGCTGATTCGCAAGACCGAGCACAAACCGATCCGCGTCTTTTTGCAAGACGGGTCGGGAGACCTCGACAATGTGCACGGCAGTTGGCCGCTGGCCAATCAGGAAATGGCCGCCGCTCTCAAATTTGCGAAATACGATTATCGTTTCGAGTTCGGCGATGGCGGCCACAATGGCAAGCACGGCGGCGCGCTCCTGCCCGAATCGCTGCGTTGGCTGTGGCGGGCTGAAGGGGTAGCCGGTTCGAGCAGCAAGTAATTCGCACAATCTTGAAAGAGGTT
>DASYAR010000280.1:0-7215 GCA_036501235.1 Planctomycetaceae bacterium | reverse complement strand
CTCCCCTCGTCTCCCTGACGGATGATGATTTCGCCCTTCATGTAGCGTTCGATCCGCGATGCCGCCGCCAGACGCGCCATGGCGTCATCCGGCAATGCCTGGAACAGGGGCACCGTGCGCAAAATCGCTTCGCGGCGTACGACGTCCCGATCGGCTGCCGCGTTGGCGGTTTCGGGCGAATGATGCTGCAGTGTGACGTCATGAACGGCGACCGGCATCGTCACGCCGTGCCGGTTCAAGGCGTACCAGATGCGGTCGCGGACGCCGCCGTCGACACCGTCGCGGCGGTCGAATTCGAGCGTGAAGAACCGCAACCAGTATTCGACTCCCCGTTCGGTGAAGGCGTTGGTGACGACCGTGGGGTTGGGCGATGCGAGCACGCCAAAGCTGCCCGGGATCGCCGTCAGCACGATCCGCTGGACGTCGCGCGGCGGGACCGAATACGGGCACACGAAATAGATCGACCGCCGCGACCAGCGCTCGGGCCGATTGAAATTGGTGAGGGGCAATTCGGCCAGCTTGTTGTTGGGAATGACGACCTCGACCTCGTCGAGCGTGACGACGGTCGTGGCCCGCCAATTGCTCTCGCGCACTTTGCCGATGTGCTCGCGCTTATCGTCGAACTGGATCCAGTCTCCGATGGCGAACGGCTGGTGCATTTGAATGGCCAGACCGGCGAAGATGTTTCCCAGCGTGCTCTGCAGGGCCAGGCCCAGGACCACCGTGATGATCGCCGATCCGGTGAATAGATTGGCCGTATTGACTCCGGCGATGCTCAGTGCGGCAAAGCCGATCGCCAGGTAGACCAGCGACATCGCGATATCGAGAAAGATTTTCTGAAACGTCCACTGAAAGACGCGAGACAAAAGCGTGACGACCAGCAAAAACGTGGACCGGGCGATTGACGCGTACAAAAAGAGCAGCGCGATCGCCGGCATTTCGTCGGCCAGCGATTCGACGACCACCTCCTCCAGGAGCAGTATGATTCCCGCCAGCACCAGGAAAATGGCCGGTTGCAACGCACGTTTGCGCTGCTCGCGAGGCAAGAGGGCAATCAGCGCGAGCAGCAGGCAAAACGCCGCCACACCGGCCCAGCCGGCGGTCTGGGGCGCGTGATGCACCCAGCTCGATTTCGTTTGGTCGGCGGCGGCCGCCAGAAACAGCGTCAGGTCTCGCATCCGGATTCTCTCGCAGACAACGCGACCTGTTCAAGACCTGGCGGCAGACTGGGCCGCGTTGCCGTCGACGATCACTTCGATCCGTCCCGTGTCGACCGCATACAGCCAGCCGTGAATCCGGGGCAATCCCTCTTTTTTTCGGTGGCGTTTGATGAACGCGATGCTGTTCAGGTGTTTGATCTGGAGGCGGATGTTTTCGCGGGTCAGCAATTCGAGCTTCTGGTCTCGATTCAAACCCTGCTCGGCGGCAATGCGGTCGGTCGTCTCCTTGGCTCCCTGGGCGATGAGCAGCCAATCGGCGATGTAGTCTTCGCTCACGCCTTCTTCGATGGCCCGAATGCCCCCGCACCGCGTATGACCGCAAATGATGATGTCCGGAATCTTGAGGTGCACGATGGCATACTCGACGAGCGAGGCCACATTCACGTCGTTGAACGCCACGATGTTGGCCACGTTGCGATGCACGAACATCGTGCCCGGCTTGCTGCCCGTGATCACGTCTTCGGAGACTCGTGAATCGGAACAGCCGATCCACAGGATTTTCGGGGACTGCGCCGCGGCGATCGCCTGATAATAATCGAGGTGAGTGTTGAACTCGCCTGTGACGAATCGCTGGTTGCCTTGGAGCAATTCTTCGATCATCTGTGGAATCCTTCCGATTTCAGTCGCCATTGATCCAAACCAGACAATACCGTAAGAATCGCCCGCACGTATTTCAAGTGAGCCGCCCGGCGCACTTTCACGCACGAACGGCGCCAGCGAACCCGATTCCGATGCAAATCCGCGAAACAAATGACCTGGCCCGGGACGACCGGCTGACGCTGCCCGAAGTCCCTACGCGATCGATCGTCCGCCGGTTGACGCAGTTTCTCGCCGAGCAGGGAACCTTTGATTTTCCGACGTTGCCGAATGGGTTATTCTCTGCGGCGGGCGGGCGGGGAGAGGACTTCGAACAGAGCGGTTATCGCAGCGTGTGGGTGCGCGACAATGTGCACGTCGCGCACGCGCATTTCGTCATCGGACAACGGCACGTGGCCGCGCAGACGGCCTCGACGCTGCTCGAATTCTTTGCCAGGCATCGCCACCGGTTCGAAAACGTGCTCGCCGGCCAGGCCGACATTTCCGATCCGATGCAGCGACCACACATCCGGTTTCACGGCCCGACTTTGACGGAGCTGGAGGAGAAGTGGTCGCACGCCCAGAACGACGCATTGGGAATCCTGCTCTGGTTCGCGAGCAAGCTGGTGCGATCGGGCAATCTGCGGTTGACCACCGCTCACTGGAACGTCGTTTGCGATCTGGTTCATTTCTGGCAGAAAATCGAATTCTGGCGCGACGAAGACAGCGGACACTGGGAAGAGTCTCGCAAGATTTCGGCATCGAGCGTTGGCATCGCCACGGCCGGCCTGACGGAGCTGCGGCTGGCACTGCAAGAACACGCGGCAGTGCGCACAGCGGCCGCGCAGGCAGATCGCCCCGTCGACGTCGCGCTGCTCGATGAAATGATCGCCCGCGGCCGGCGGGCTCTCGACGAAATCCTGCCGGCAGAGTGCGTGCAGGCCGACCCGGCGAAATCTCGCGCGCACGATGCGGCGCTGTTGTCTCTCATTTACCCATGCCAGGCCGTAGATCAAAGCTCCGCTTTTCGAATCGTGAACGACGTCGTCACGCACCTCTCGGGTTCGCACGGCGTGCGGCGGTATCGAGGAGATTCCTACTGGTGCGCCGACTACAAACAACTCCTCTCGGCCGACATGCGCAGCGCCGATTTCAGCGATTCGCTCGCCGGCCGCGACAGTCTGCTGCGCGACGGCGAAGAGGCCCAGTGGTGCCTGTTCGATCCGACCCTGTCGACGATCTTCGGCGTCTGGTATTCGCGCACTGGAAATCCCGAGTTTCGAGCGCGCCAGTTGCACCATCTCCGCCGCAGCCTCAGCCAGTTGACCACGGCCGATTCACGATTCGGTCCGTATCGCTGTCCCGAGTCGTATTATCTGGAATCGGGGCGATATGTTCCGAATGACATGACGCCATTATTCTGGACGCAAGCCAACCTGCGTGTGGCGCTCCACTGGCTGGAGCAGACGTCTCCGGAATGAGACGTCTGAGAAATGGGACATGCGGGGACTGAGACATTCGGGGCCGGGACATCTGGACAAGTTTGGGCCAGAAATGTATTCAGAAACGAATTCCTCGGCCGAATGGTCGACCCTGAACGAAATCGAAGCTTTCGAGGTGCGATTCATGCAGCGTCTGTCGAAGTCAGTGCCGTGTCTCATCCTCGGTGCGTTCATTCTCTTCTCGATCAGCCCGGTCGCTCACGCCGCGTACCAGGGCGTCTCCGAGAAGGCCAGCCGCGCCGGGAAATTCAAGTCGATGATCGGCGAATACGAACGACGATATCGAGAATACATCGAGGCCTCCGAAAGTGCGGAGACCGATGCCCAGCGCGCGGTCGCGGAAAAGCGAAAGCCCTCCCACACGGAATTCGGTAAACAGCTTCTGGGGTTCGTCAAAGAGGCGCCCGGCGACGCCGTCTCCTTCGACGCCCTCGTCTGGGTCCTCGAGAATTTGAATTCGGCCGATTCGACGGCGCAGCTCGACGAAGCCGTCGGACTATTCGAAAAGCAGCACCTCAAATCGCCACGGCTGAAGACAGCCCTGCCGGTGCTGGCCGCATGCGTCAGCGAAAAAGCCGAACTGCTTCTGGAACGGCTTGGCGAAACAGGGGAAACCCGTGAAATTCGAGGACTGGCGCTCTTCCACCTGGCTGTGGGCCGATCCGCACGATATGACGGCAAGGACAAAAAGCGCCTGGCCTCGATCGAGAAGATGCTGGACCGGGTCCAGAAGGACTACGGAAATGTGCAGCCTGACGATGAAGAAAAATCGCTGGGCAAACTGGCGGAAGGGGCGTTGTTCGCGGTCCGGTATCTACGTCCGGGCCTGGTCGTGCCGGATGTAGACGGCGCGGCAGTCGCCGGCAAGCCGTTCAAGTTAAGCTCGTTCCGCGGCAAAGTCGTCTTGCTGGTTTTCTGGGGGACATGGTGCGGCCCCTGCATGGCGAAAGTGCCTTTCGAGCGAAAGCTGATGGAAATGTATTCCGGTCGACCGTTCACCGTCGTTGGCGTCAACTGCGGAGACGAGAAATCGAAAGCCGCCAGCGTCATGAAAGAACAGAAAATGGGATGGCCTTCTTTCTTCGACGGGGAAGATGGTCCGATCGTCACGCGGTGGAACATCACGGTGTTTCCCACCGTCTTCCTGATCGACGCCCAAGGCATTATCCGGCTGAAAGATACGCCGGACGACGCCGAATTGGAATCCGCGATCGCCGAGGCCTTGAAACAGGCCGAGGGCAAGTGAATCAGGGATAGCCAGTCGACATCTCGAACAGCGCGTTCAGAGCGTTGAAGTCGAAGTCGTTCCAGATCGTGCCGTTCGACCAGACGATCGCGCCGTTCTGCCAGGTTCCGGTTATTCCCGCCAGGGTTCCCTGAAGGGCGACGAACGTCGTGGGTGTGGTGAACTGAACTTTGAACGCGGCGCCGTTCGTATCGGTCAACGAGACGTTCGGCTGCGGGCCGCTGATCTGCGTCCAGAATGAACCATTGCCGAAGGTGATCTGTCCAGTGCCAATCGTGACCTGGAGATTCCAGGCTGCAATGTTGTAAGTCGTCCCGCTGACGAGGGTGGCGAAGGCCGCGGAGCCGTCACTCTTGATGAACAGCACCGACGTTCCGTTGGTGATCACCTGCCCCTGATTGCCGTTGGCCAGACAAATATAATAGCTGGCCGTGACCACGTTCGGCACAAGCGTCGTCTGCATCCACGACGAATTGTTAGAGAAACTGATCTGGCCCGGGCCGAGAGTTGCAGTGAGGCCCGCGCTGGGGATGGCAAACTGCGTGGAATTCAAAACCGTCCCCAGCACCATGCTGGCATTGAGGATGGCCACCGTACTGGTGCCGTTCTGGACCAGATAGCGCCGTGACGTGTCGCCCAGGTTGACGTAGCTGGTAATCGTGAGCGGCGACGTGAAACCGAGGACCGACTGGGTCCAGGACAAGCCGTTGGAAAAGTTGATGGTACCGGCCCCGATCGTGGCCACCGCGCCCCAGGCCGCAATGCTGGCTTGCGTTCCATTGTTCGTCAAAGTTCCGAGCGCCATGCTGCCTGAATCATTGATGAACAGCGCGGTGGCCGAGCCATTTTGAATCATATACTCTGTCAAGCTGCTGTTGGCTGAATTGACATAGCTGGTGACGGAATACTGATTGGACAGAACAGCCAGCGACGGCGTCGCGGCAATGCTGACGGCACCGAACGTCCCGACTTTGTTTCCATTGAGTGCGACGTTTTCCGACCAGACCTCCCCGGTCGACCAGGTGATCGCGCCATTGCCGACGGTCCCAACTTCGTTGCCGAAAGCTGTGGCTACGACCTGGTTGGGGCTGGTCCAGAAGCCGGGAGAAGTTTGTCCCTGACTATTGACGAACATCAGGCTGGCCGTGCCGTTCTGGACGACGCTCGCGCTCCCCCCCCATGAACTTGTGTAATTGGTGGGCAGATCGAGCTTCGTCCACACCTGACCGTTCAGTGTGAACGAATCGTCCGTCAAGGCAATCGACGTGTTGTTGGACAACTGCAACTGCACCTGACCCAAAGTCGAGTTGTAGCCGATCGTCGCGATGGTCGCGCTCGCCCCGTTGATGAGCGTCACCAGATTGCCGGCCTGCGTGATTGAAGCCAGGGTGGTTGTAACGCCGCCGGCGACGGTCCACTGACCGCCCAGCGAAACTTTCAACCAGACGGACCCGTCGGACCAGGCGATTCGTCCCTGATCGGCAGTCGATAAATCGATCGTTCCGAGCATCGATCCTGTGCCGTTGAGATTTGTCGCGGCGATCTGACTTGCGGAAATGAATTGACCTGATGAGCTGCCCCCTTGGGCATTCACGAACGCCAGGTTGGCGCCGGTCTGGACGATGCTGCCCAGGCCCGCAGTGGCGCCGCTGGAATTGACGACGAGCCATGACCCCGAAACGTCGAATTGCGTTCCCAGGCTCGAAACATTGATACTCACCGGCACTGCGGCGGCTGAATTTGTCGTCCCATCGAAGGCCGTCACCGAGAAGGCGCCGATGGCGTTTCCGGTGACCCCCGCCGGACCGGTCCAAATCAGGGTGTCCCCGACCCCGAACAACGTGCCGTTTGCCGGGTCGGCGATAACCGAACTGACCACGCTGTTGTGGATGATCGACAGCGTTCCGCTTTGCAGGCTGTTGATGCGGAATTGAATCGGCTGACCGTTCGAATCGACGGCATTCGACGCGGCGAGCAAAGTCGCATAGGAAATGTCGAAGGGCGTCTGCGGCGACGCAACCCCCAATGTGGCGATCGAAGTGAGCGTCGGCGGCGCAGGAGGGACCACTACCGTCGCGCTCGACCCCACGAGGTCATTCACGACTCGATTGGCATAGGGAGTCCCGCGCCCGGTGACGAGGTCATACCCGGTCCCTGCCGAGTAGCTCGGAGACCCGGAGCTGGATCCGCTGGTGATGTCGTGGAAATCGCTGGACGAGAGAGAATACAACATCGGCAGCGTCTGCGTCGGCCCGTCGAGAGTTCCCTTCCCGGCGAGAATTCGTCCCTGATCGGCGATAGCGATCAAGGCGGCCCATTGCGGTGCGGCGTCGCTCGTTCCACCCCATTGGCCCCAAGGCTTTTTTGTGCCGTTGTTGTACGAATCATAAACTCCAAACCCCGTATTGGGGTCGGCATCATACGAGACGTCGGGATTGGTGCGAAACGTCGAGCTCTGCGTGACAACGCCTTTCTGATATGCGGGCTGGGATTCGACAGTGCTGATCCCGCCACCGCTTCCGCTCCAGGCCGTCTCGGACAGGATATTGCCGGAAGCATCGAGATGGAGCGTGGTACCGCCGACGCTCACGACGTTCGACGATGCCGAAGGATAAGAATCGGGTGCTCCGTCATCACCGGACGACGCGACCAAAGTCACCCCGGTATGGCC
>DASYAR010000279.1:0-5538 GCA_036501235.1 Planctomycetaceae bacterium | reverse complement strand
GGGGGGCGTGCAGAGTCAGTCGCTGACGGTCGACCGTCAAATGAAGCGTTATCACATTCCGCGCATTGCGTTCATCAATAAGATGGATCGCACCGGCGCGAATCCCGACAAGGTCATCCAGCAGGTCAAAGACAAGTTGGGCGTGACGCCACTGCCGCTACAGCTTCCGATCGGCCTGGAATCGCGATTTCAGGGGGTGATCGACCTGGTCGAGATGAAGGCCATTTTCTTCGAAGGCGATAAGGGCGAAAAAGTTCGTGTCGAGGCGATACCCGAAGAATTCGCCGACGTGGCCAAAGCGGGCCGCGCGCACCTGCTCGAAACGCTGTCGCTGTTCGATGACTCGCTGATGGAAGCGCTGCTCGAGGAACGGGAAGTCTCGGCTGAAAAAATCATTCCGCTCATTCGCGAAGCCACCCTGTCGCAAGAAGTCACGCCCGTGATGATGGGGACCGCCTACAAGAACAAGGGGGTGCAGGAATTGCTCGACGCCATCGTGGCGTACCTCCCCAGCCCGCTCGACCGGCAGGTCGAAGCCACCGACTTGTCGAAAAAGGCCAATGACGGAGCCAAGGCCGCGGCTCCCGAAGGGACCAAGCCTGAACCTGTCAAAGTGAAGCTGCAGTCAATCGACGAGGCGCCTCTGGTCTGCATGGCGTTCAAGACGGTCGAAGAGCAGTTTGGGCAGTTGACGTTCGTCCGGTTGTATCAGGGCAAACTCTCCAAGGGAGATACGATCACCAATACCCGCACGCAGCGCAAAGTGCGCATCGGGCGACTCTTGCGCATGCACGCCGACCAGCGCGAAGACCTCGATTCGGCCGGAGCGGGGGACATCGTGGCTGCCGTCGGTCTGGACTGCGCCTCGGGCGATACGTTCTGCGGCCCCGGCGCCGATTACGCCCTCGAAAGCATTTTCGTCCCCGAACCGGTCATCAAGCTGTCGATCGAACCGCTGAAGCGCGAAGGCAGCGACAAGATGGCCAAGGCCCTGGAACGCTTCCGCCGCGAAGATCCCACGTTCCGCGTGACCAGCGATGAAGAAACCGGCCAGACGCTGATCGCCGGCATGGGGCAATTGCACCTCGAAATCTACGTCGAGCGCATCCGCCGCGAGTATAAGGTGGAGTGCGTCGTGGGCGAACCGCGCGTGGCATACCGCGAAACGCCGACCCGCGAGACCGAATTCAATCACAAGCACAAGAAGCAGACGGGTGGTTCGGGGCAGTACGCCCACATTGTGGGACGGATCAAACCGCTTCCCGAAGATTCGGCCGTTTCCTACGAATTCGTCGACGAGGTGTTCGGCGGGCGCATTCCGCGCGAGTTCATCGCCCCCGTGGACGCCGGCTTTCAGCGGGCGCTCCCCAAAGGGCCGCTCTGCGAATGCGAAGTGGTGAACGTGCAGGCGATCCTGGAAGACGGCAGCTATCACGACGTCGACTCGTCGGAAATGGCCTTCAACATCGCCGGTTTCAACTGCATGCGCGAAACGCTGAAAAAGGCCGGCATGGTGCTGCTGGAACCGATCATGACGCTCGAAGTCGAAGCGCCCTCGGAATTCCAGGGTTCGATCTCGGGGCACCTGTCGAGCAAGCGCGGGCTGATCACGTCGAGCGAAATCCAGGCCGGCGTCTCGGTGCTGCGGGCCGAAGTGCCCCTGGCGACGATGTTCGACTACGCCAACGAGCTGCGGTCGATGACGCAAGGGAAAGGCTCGTTCACGATGGAATTCAATCGTTACAAGCAGGTCCCCAAGTCGATCCAGGAAGAAGTCATCATCCGCCGCCGCGAACAGAAAGAAGAAAAGCTGGCACTGGCGAAGTAGGCTGCGATCGAAGAATAAACGAATTCAACAAACCGGCTGATTCTCCAGCCGGTTTGTTTTATTGTGTGACGAGATCGTGTGGCGGGGCCAGAGCGTGAATGGGAATTTCGCGTTGCGGCAGGTACCTCTTAGCCGTGATGTTCGAGTTGCCGGAGCCGGAAAGTCAGCGATGGCCCCGACAAGCTGGACAACGAGCAAAACGAGAGCGTTCGTGCCACTCGGTCAGGGCCATCGCTGGCCATCATTATGAACGGCGTGCAAGAGACGAGCAGACGCTGGTCGTGAACTCGGGGGTCGAACAATATTTCACGCTCTGACCCTGCCACACTCGCGCGAAGTCCACCCGAGCGCCCACGCGAAACGTACCCGTGGGACTGACCTCCCTGGCTCGCCAATTTAGAATACAAACATCACGCCGCTGACCTGGCCCAGTCGCTGATAGACGGCCAGCACTTCCCAGGCGCTCTGCACGTGCGGCTCGACCGTCACGGAGACGTGCCGGCCGGCGGCCGTTTCGCGCACCCGATACGGCGGATCGACCTCGTTTTCCAATTCGTCGCGGATGGCCGCGACGATCCGTGCCACAAAACCTCCCTCGGGACGCCCGATGGCCTTGAAGGTGTACGGTCCAGGAAACTCGTGCGTTTGATCGAGCAATTCGGCAGAGGGCAGATTGTCCACACGGCACCTCGGGTTGTTTTTTCGGGCAGGGCGTGCCATCGAAAGCGCGCGGCACATTGGTTATTATACGGGTCGATCGGGTCTCTGGATATCGGATTCGAGGCATTGCATGACGGCGACATGGACGGTCTTGGCCAGCGGCAGCGGAGGCAATGCCAGCCTGTTGGAATTCAATCACGCCGGCCTGCTGGTCGATCTGGGCTTGGGACCGCGCAAGCTCGACAGCCGGCTCGACGAGGTCGGATTCCGTTGGGACGGCGTTCGCGGAGTGCTGCTCACCCATACGCATTCCGACCATTGGAACGCGGCGTCGCTGGCGCGGCTGGCGGAACGCCGCATTGCCTTTTTCTGCCATGCCGAACATCTGCGGACGTTGCAGCTCGGGTGCCGCAAATTTCAGGACGCGCAGTTTGCAGGATTGGTGAAAACGTACTCGCCGGGGCGGCCGTTTGCTCCGCTCCCCGGCGTTCGTTGCCGGGCCGTCGAGCTGAAGCACGACGGCGGTCCGACGTTCGGCTTTCGAATCGAAGAAGACGCCGGCGCAGCCGTCCCCAACTGGGCGGTGGGCTATGCGGCCGATCTCGGATCGTGGGACAGGCATTTGCCGGCGGCGCTGGCCGACGTCGACGTTCTCGCGCTGGAGTTCAACCATGACGTCGAACTGCAACTGGCAAGCGGCCGTGCGCGATGGCTCGTCCACCGGGTGCTCGGCGAATTCGGTCATCTTTCGAACGACCAGGCAGCCCGGCTGTTCGAAGAATGCGTGCGGCTTTCGCCGACCAACCGCGTGCGGCACCTGATCCAGCTGCATTTAAGCGGAGAGTGCAATCGCCCCACGCTGGCCCAGGCCGCGGCGCGCGACGTCGTTTCGCGGCTGGGGCTGGAAATCGAGCTGCACACAGCCGAGCAGCACACACCCGGCCTGACGATTCCGCTGTGCCGCGAAGCGCGCCGCCCGGCATTTCGCCGCCCCGTAGCGGTCCCGGAGACTTCGCGTCCGGCATAGGTCCGCACGGTTCTCGTTCCCACGCTCTGCGTCGCCGCTATTCAGGAACGCTGATGTAGAGTGCGATGTCGATCAACTTGCTCATGGAACCCAAAGGCGACCCAGTATCGTAGATCCCACGACTGTGCCTTTGCCCGGCACGTGGATCAAAACACATTCTGCCCGGTTTCATCCAACAGTGGAATATTCAGGGCTCTGACTCGCTCGATGAGGCGCGGTGCGGCGGTCTCGGCGACTTTGTTGCCGAGCGGAACTTTCGCGGAGCTGCCGTCTTTTCGTTCACAAACGAGGTAGTAATTGGTGTTCTTGCGGCCGCGGCGGCCGCGAGTCTCCTCGGAAATGAAGCGCACGCGGCTCAAATCGCCGAATTTCACGTCGTGCACGGACGTGAGACCCCAAATTCCCGTTCGCAGGGAAAAATGAGTGTCGTCGACAACGGCTCGATCGAGAAACAACGAGGGGACGATTCCCACGACGACGATGGGAGAAATAATCAGCAGGCCCCAACCGAGGCGGGACGATTTATTCCGCAGATACCAGCCGGCGGGGGCGGCGGCGATGCCCCCTAACAGCGCGACTAACGGGACCCAGAGCTCGTTGCTGAAGGTGATCGTCGAACCATTGACCTCCTCTCGGACGCAACCGCTGAGCCAGAGCAGTAGAAACGCGGCAACGCCGACATGATGAAAGGAGCGCGGCATGTGACAGGGTTCCTTAAAATATACAGAGAATTCACTCTGATTTTCTGGCGGCGAACAATGGACTCGTGACGCCCGAACACATCCAAGGGACCGACGTTCCTGGCTCGCCGATGCGACTTTTCGACGCCTTCGACTCATTTACCCCAGCTTGCGGGCGCGGATCCAATCGGTGTGGAACGTCCCTTCCTTATCGATCCGCTGGTAAGTGTGAGCGCCAAAATAGTCGCGCTGCGACTGCAACAGATTGGCAGGCAGCCGATCGCGGCGGTAGCCGTCGAAGTACGAGAGGGCGGCCGAAAAAGTCGGTACGGGCAGCCCCAGTTCCACCGCCTGGGAGACCACGTGCCGCCAGCTCGGTTCGGCCTTGCGAATCGCAGCGGCAAAAAAGTCGTCGAGCAGCAGGTTTTCGAGCTTGGGGTTTTTATCGAACGCCCGCTTGATGTCTTCCAGAAACCGGGCGCGAATGATGCAACCGCCGCGCCACAGGAGAGAGATGTTCCCGTAGTTCAGCTCCCACTTGAATTCGGCGGCGGCCGCCTCCAACTGCACGAAGCCCTGGGCGTAACTGCAGATCTTGGAGGCGTACAGCGCCTGGCGGATGTCTTCGATAAACTTGTCGCGATCGCCGGCATAGCGCTTCGCGGCGGGAGGAAACACCTTCGACGCCCGGACCCGCGCCCCCTTCTGCGACGACAGGCAGCGGGCGAACACCGCCTCGGTGACGAGCGTGGTCGGCACCCCCAGATCGAGAGCGTGCTGGCTCATCCACTTGCCCGTCCCCTTTTGCTGGGCCGTATCGATGATCTTGTCGACCAGTTGCCCCTCTCCTTCCGGATCAGGAACGGTGAAGATGTCTCGCGTGATTTCGATCAGGTAGCTTTCCAGCTCGCCATGGTTCCAGCGATCGAAGACACGGTACAGCTCGTCATTGGTGAGCCCCAGCGCATTCTTGAGGATGAAATACGCCTCGCAGATCAGCTGCATGTCGCCGTATTCGATGCCGTTATGCACCATCTTGACGTAGTGCCCCGACCCGGCGGGACCAACCCATTCGCAGCAGGGAATGTCGTTGTTCGGGCCGACTTTGGCGCTGATTCTCTGGAAGATGCCTTTGATGTGCGGCCAGGCGTCGTGCGATCCGCCCGGCATGATGCTGGGGCCTTTGAGCGCCCCTTCTTCGCCTCCCGAAACGCCCGCGCCCACATAGAGCAATCCAGCCTTTTCGACTTCCACCGAGCGGCGGTTCGTGTCCGGGAAATAGCTGTTGCCGCCGTCGATCAGGATGTCTCCCTGGCTTAAGAGAGGGAGCAGTTCGGTGATCA
>DASYAR010000278.1:0-25761 GCA_036501235.1 Planctomycetaceae bacterium | reverse complement strand
CGAATTCGGCATACAGCGCGGAGGCCTCGTCGAATCGCATCGTGTAAACAATCTCTTTAAGGAACGCCGGTTCCCGCGCCCACAGAGTCACCCCCCACTCCCAATCGTCGAGGCCTGTCGACGCGGTGATGAGCTGTGAGACACGGCCGCCGAATTTCATGCCGCTCTTGCCGTGCTCGGACATCATCTCCATCCTCCGGCTGTAAGGCTGTGCATACCAGTTGGCGTGGGGATGCCTGATCTTATTCATCGGATAAAAACAGGCGACAGGCCACGACGGGAAATCGGGAAACAGCCGCTGCTTGCGCATCACGACTTCGCGCTCTTCGTAGGCCTTGAGCTTGGCGGCGAATGCCGGGCCAGCCGGGTCGTTCCCCTCCGCTTTCAGGCGCTCGCCGTATTGTTCGAGAGTCGGCACATATTCCGAGACCTCGGTGATCGAGACGAACGAATAAGCCGGGATGAGCGCCGGCCCCAGCGGCGAACTGCGGATCGATTGCCGCACTGAATCGATCGCCAGCGGATCGGGATCCATCAGGAGCACCCCCAGGTCAGCCCTATGGCCTGAAATCACCGAGGTTTGCAACCGCAGCGGCGCGCCGGGGCGTGCGGGATCAAGCAGGCGGATCAGTTCTTCGCGCCCGGCGGCCCGCTGGCTTTCAGTTAATTGGTTGAGCGCGTTCTGGCAAACGCTGTAGTACAGATGCAGGCAATGCCAGCCATCGTTCATCTTGATTGTCGGTTCGGATGGCGGACCAGCAGCGTGGGCGGGACGATTCACAGATTCATTTCCTCAAGAGGCAAAAGCATGATGCAAGCGTGAAAATCTCAACTCGCGATCGCAATTCTAGGGAACCAACCCCGAAATCGAAAGCTCGCAAAAGTGCCCCGGCTGCTTTTTCGGCGGCCGGGGCACTGGTATGCGTATGATGCTCTCTCAAGCAGATCGAAATTGAAAAATGCAAATTGAAAATTGTCCATTTCAAATTTTCAATTTGCAATTCGTATCACATTAATATCTTCACCTCACCCCCCCCTGCCCCCCTTACGAAGGGGGGAGATGACGGGCGCCATTGCGGGTTTCGCGTTTCGGGTCAGCGTGCTCTCCAGTGCCGTCCGCCTGAGGCGGACCGCAATAGCGGCCGAGGCACCTGGAGTCTACTTGCTCTCCCCCTTTGCAGGATAACCATTCCACACGAGAGGCTTCGAGACTTTGTCTTCCTTGCCGGTTTCGAGTGCCGCGAGGACTTCGCGGACGCTGGGATTCGAGCCGACTTCGCGAACGAGCTTTTGCAGGTTGGTCGATGAGATCGAGGTCGCGCCGGCCGCCGGGGCTCCTTCGAGATAGGCCCCTTTCTGGTCGAACACGCCCCAGAAGATCGTGCGCGGGTGTTGCTTCACGGCGTCGCGAATCGTCGTGGCATCGCCTCCCTTACCGCGGTTGCCATTGACCCGATACAGGTCCGGGCGCTCGAAAATGATCGCAATGACGTTCCAGTCTTTGGAGCCGAACCAACCCATTACGAAATCCCCTCGGAAGCTGCGAATCAGATTTTTTCGGATTTGTGGCAGCCGCTGTTCTATCACGGTGCGCCAGCGAATTCCACCAGCAGAACTCGACAAGCGACGGGTCAACCCCTGCCGGTTTATCCGGCAAGTGAAGAAGGTTGACGGGCTAGACGTCGAGCAATGCTTTGCGCCAAGGCCCCTGCCGGCTCGTCCGGCAGGTGAATCAGGTTTTGGCGCTATACCGGTTCCATTCCGTAATTTCCTAATTGTTGAAGAACCTGATTCACCTGCCGCGCAATGGGGCCGGGGCCTGATCACTCGTTGGAATCGGTTTTTAGCTGTAAACCTCCTTTACCTGCCGGATAAACCGGCAAGGGGCGTTTCACAATTCAACGCGAGCGGCACCGTTGAAATCGACGCGCCGGCAATATTTCGCAAATTGGCGGAATCGACTACAACGGATGAATGAGCGAAGATATTTCCGAAACACCTCGGCCGCAGTCGCTGGAGACGACCGACTCTGCACCGCGGCCCATCCCTCCGCAACAAGTCATAGTCATCGAGCGACCCGGCGAACGCGAACCGGATCGCGTTCGCGACGTGAATGCGTTGCATCTCTTCAGGAGGCGCCGAGCGCTGATTCTGTTCCTGCTGACCTGCCTGAGCACGTTTCTCGTGGGATTCTACGGTCAGCCGGTTTTCCCCCATTGGGAATACATCAGGCTCCTGCGAGACCCCGATTTTAACGTGTGGCGTCATTTCTGGAGCGGTTTGACGTATTCGGGTTGCGTTATGGCAATTCTGACCGCGCATGAAATGGGGCACTATTTGCAGGCCAGACGATACGGCGTGCCAGCCAGTCTGCCCTTTTTCATTCCTCTCCCGATCAGCCCTTTCGGCACGATGGGCGCCGTCATCGTTCAGCGTTCGGGTGTGGCGACCCGGAAATCAATGTTTGACATTGCCATCAGTGGACCATTAGCCGGCTTGATTTTTGCATTGCCGATCGCCTATTGGGGTGTTGTGAATTCGAGAAAGGAGGAATTGGCGCCAACGGCATCGAGCGGCATCGCCTTTTCAAGCCCACTGCTGCTCGAATGGATGATGGAGGTGGTACATGGACCGCTGCCGAAAGGTTACGTGTGGGACTTGAATCCCATGTTGTTTGCCGGTTGGGTCGGATTTTTTATCACCGCCTTGAATCTTATTCCGATCGGCCAGCTCGATGGAGGTCACATTTTGTACTGCCTGATCGGTCGCAAGGCGCATATGGTCGCCCGTGCATTATTTGCAGCGGGGGTGACCGCTGTGGCCTACAGCTTTTTCTTTGGCGACAACTCGTTCATCAGTTGGTCGTTGATGCTGTTCCTGATCTGGATGTTTGGGACACGGCATCCACCGACGGCGAACGACAGAGAGCCCCTCAGCGCCACGCGAATTGTGCTGGGTTGGCTGACGCTGATGTTCGTGTTCATCGGTCTAACGCCCGTCCCCATCGTCGAAATCAAGCCGAAAGCACAGGGCCCGGCTGTGGAAACGGCGAATTGATTAAGGACGGCAGAAACGAGCATGCCTAAGTTCTTCGCCCCATTCGCCGACAAGCCGGCAGCTTGCCGCTACGGCGCCCGCAACGCATACCGGTTCGCGATACCGATGCCGGAGAGCATCGAGCCGATGATGCCCAGAAAGCCTTGGTCGGTTCCGCAGATGTAGACGTTGTCGAGGTGCGTCGTCCCTTCCCAGTTCTTGCGTGGAGCGCCGTAGACACAGCCGTTGACGTGACCGGTGAATTTTTTAATGGTCCGTGGCGTGAACATGTCGCTGTCGACGATGGCCGGACGAAAGTCGGGAACGTGACCAAGTGCCGCCGTGGTGATTCGCTCGTTCCAGCTCTCCTTCGCGGCGGCATATTCGTCTTCGCCGTAGTTCATCCAGCAATCTTTGTTCGCCAGCGCCGTAATGCGGATGGCCCCCTCGAGGAGAGGCTCGTCGTACTGAAAATTGTTGGGAGAGCAGATGATGCCGCTGTCGAGGTCGCAGGGCGCGGCAGGATTTGCGTAACGAAAGGCTGGCGTGTTGCTGTAAAAGACAATCGTCTCGTGGTGCCCCAGGTCGGCCGGCTGGCAGCTCAGTGTATTGATCGTTTCGACAAACGTAATTTCTCCGGCAGCGGCGAGATTGGCGGGAATTACCGTCGGCGGTGGAGCTTCGCATAAGCGCAATGTTTCGACGAGCCCTGCCGAAGAGAGAATCCGATCGGCCTCGATCATTTCTCCGCTATCGAGCACGACGCCCACCGCGCGCGGGCCGTCGCTGACGATCGACTTGACTCCGGCCCGCAACCGCAGCTCGCCGCCGAGCTCTTTGTAGCGTTTGACCAATTGCCGCAGGATCAGCCGCACTCCTTCGCGGGGCCGGGCAAAGCCTTCGCGGTAAATGCTGTGAAACATGATTGCGAACTGGGTGAATTCCATGTCGTCCGGCGTCGGGCTGCCGTAGAACATGAGCGGGCACAGCAGCATGTCGACAAGCAGCGGATCGGAAAGAAACCGATTGAGGACCGGCCGGGCGGTGAGCTGCGGATCGACGACGACTCCCAATTCCTGATCTGCCAGGTACTGCGACAGCTTGCGAAAGCCGTCGATCTGAGCGGGAAACTGCGCGGCGACCTGGCTGACCAGCAGTTCGAAATCGTTGTTGAACTTGAGCGACTTGCCGGGGAAATCCACGCGCGAGCCGGTCTGCGGGGCGAGTTGAAAATCGTCCCACGAGAAGCGGAGCTGCCGCAACAGACGGCTCAAGGGCCCGGTTTTCGTTCCCTTCGGGGTGAAATTCGTGACGGCGTGCAGTCCCACGTCGTAGTTCCGGTTGCGCAACCGATAAAACGAGTTGAGGCCTCCGATCGTCGTGTGCCGTTCGAGGACGCAGACCGATTGTTCGAAATGAGCCAAGCGGATTCCGGCAGCCAACCCGGAAAGCCCTGCGCCGATGATGAGCGTATCGTAACGCACAAGATCTTCAGGCCGGCGCGCTCACGCCCTTCATCAGCGGCGTCAGGTAGTTGACGGCCCCGCCCATGGTATTCATGTTGGCGTAGTCTTCTTCGGGAATCTGGATGCGGTACTGCTTGCGCAGTTCCATGACGATGTCCAGAAAGTCCATGCTGTCGAGCTCGATCTGTTCGCGAAAAGGCACGTCATCCTGCAGCGCCGAAAGGTCCTCATCGGGAACAATACGACTGAGGATATCGAGCAGGACCTGCCTGATTTCATCCGCATTCATTCAACCACTCCAACGGCTTCGTCATTCAGTAAATCGTTTGACGATCAGGACCGAATTGATCCCCAGCATTCCGAACGAATTGTTCAGAATGTAGTTGACCTGCCCCATGCTCCGCGGCCGATTGGCCACGATCTGCGGGGCGCCGCAATCGCAGGCGGGGTCCGGATTGTCGAGATTGATTGTAGCGTGGGCCAATCCATCCTGAAAGGCAGGCACGTTGCCCAACAGCTCGAGCGCCCCCGCAGCCCCCATCGCATGGCCGATAAAGCTCTTCGTGTTGTTGACCGCCAGCCGCTCGTTGTTGCCGAAGACTTCGCGAATGGCGAGGCACTCTTCGACGTCTCCCTGCTCGGTAGCCGTGGCATGGCTGCTGAGAATATCGATATCGCGGGGCGCGATGCCGGCCCGCACCAGGGCCTGCTTCATGCATTCCCCCTGGCGGGTCGCATTCGGGAGCACGAAATCGCTGGCGTCGGAGTTGATGGCGTAGCCGGCGATCTCTCCGTAGATTTTTGCGCCGCGCCGCTGAGCGTCAGCCAGCCGTTCGAGCACGCACAGACAGCCCCCTTCGGCGACGACGATCCCGTTGCGGGCCTGGTCGAACGGTCGCGAGGCTTTTGCCGGGTCGTCGTGACTGGCGAGCGCCCCCTGGCTCTTGAAGCTGGCGAAGATCCCGAACGTGTGAATGCTCTCGGAGACACCGCCGACGATCGCCATGTCGACTTCGTCGAGCCGCAGCATCTGCGTTCCCTGGATAAAACCGATATTCCCCGCCGCGCAGGCCGCCCCGAGCGTATAGTGCGGGCCGGTGATCCCCAGACTGAGCGTCACCTCGCCGGCGGGATTATTGGCCACCGTGCGGGGGTTGTGATGGTGCGACCAGAAGGCCGTGTCGTAGTTGTATTTCGAGATCTCGAAGATTTCGTTTTCAGTCTCGACGTTGCCGTGCTCGGTGATCCCGATATAGACCCCGACCCGGTCCTTGTTGACCGTCGTCCAGTCGAAACCGGCGTCACGGATGGCTTCGTTGGCACAGAAGATCGAGATTGAGCCGGCCCTGGTGCCGCGTCGCACCTCCTTCCGCTTCTGGTACTTCAGCTCGTCGAAATGGCACACGCCGGCGAGCGTCTGACCGACATACCGGGTTTCGAACGCGCTCACTCCCGAGCGCCCTTCCAGCAGGTTGGCGCGGAATTCGGGAAGGCTGTTGCCGATCGGGCAGGTCAAGCCGACGCCGGTGATAACGATTCGGTCTCTTAATTTCATGGGAATATGCCTTGTCATGCAGGTTAGCGGGTTGGCAATACGCTAATGCGAATTACGCAAACCGATAACTTGCCGTGTCTTGCGACTTTTCTGATTTTCGCTTGACACCCCAACTGACAACCCGTAAACTCGTGGTGCCAGAAGATGACACGGCGCGGCTGTAACCGCCCGTGTCGCGGCAACACCAAGCTCTTACCCAAGGTGTCACGATGGAAAAGTCTAGCAAACAGCAACGCGTCAAGCCAGCAAAGCCCGAGAAGCCCACTCCAGATTTCCCGTTGACGGCACATCCAACCGGGCGTTGGTGCAAAAAGATCAACAGGAAGACGCACTACTTTGGCCCATGGCGCGACGCGGCCGGAGCGCTGGCGAAGTACAACCGGGAGCGTGAAGACCTCGAAGCCGGGCGAGTCCCCTGCCCTGACGCGGGAGATGACGTCTGGACCGTCGCCAAGCTGGCGAACAGGTTCCTCAACACGAGACGCGGCCGTGTTGACCGGGGGATAATTACCGAAAGGTCATTTGGCGATTATTACAAGACCTGCGCCCGCATTGTCGCGACGTTCGGCAAGAATCGCCCGGTCGACGATCTGAAGCCCGCCGACTTTGAAATCTTGGTGGGCGTGCTGGCCAAGACGCTGGGGCCGGTAGCGATCGGCAACGAGATCGGCCGTGTCCGAGTTGTGTTTGGTTTCGCCGTACAAAATGGGTTCGTTGATAAGGTGACTTTCGGAACGGAATTCGTTCGGCCTGACAAAGAGATCATTCTGAAGGAAAAGAACAAACGCGGATCACGGATGTTCGAGGCCGATGAATTGCGGCGCATCATCGACAAGGCGACGGTGCCACTGAAAGCCATGGCGCTGCTCGGCATCAACTGCGGGCTCGGGCAAAGCGACTGCGCCAATGTACCGCTATCGGCGCTCGACCTTGACGGGGGATGGATTACTTACCCGCGGCCAAAAACGGGAGTGGCCCGCCGGGCGAAGCTCTGGTCGGAAACGGTGCAGGCCCTGCGGGATGCCCTCGCATCGCGGCCAGTGCCTGCCAGCAAGGCAAACGCCGATCTGCTGTTCGTTACGTCGCGCGGGAATAAATGGGTCCATACCCGGCACAGGCAGACACGGATTGCGGACGGCGCCGAGAGTGATTCCGAAAAGTGGAGTCATGTTGACGTGCTCTCAAAAGAGTTCAAGAAGCTCTGCGATTCGCTGGGTATCAACGGCGGCCGCAATTTCTACTGCCTTCGCCGTGGCTTTGAAACGATCGCCGGCGATTCACTCGATCAGGTAGCTGTCGATCACGTCATGGGGCATTCCCGCGGCGACATGGCCAGTGTATATCGGCAGCGCATCGACGATGCCAGGCTCGTGAAGGTTGCCGACGTCGTTCACGCGTGGCTGTTTCCGCCGAAGCGAAAAGCGAAGTGATTCGATCACAAACGGGGGCAACGTAGTATCGAAACCCGAGGGGATCATCATGGATTCAAATGCTGAAGAGACGATCGAACATCTTTCTTGCGCCGAGCGGACAGCCGCAACGATCTGTCGCAACGCTGCTGATCTGGTCAAACTGTCCGCAAAGCCGGTCGATGAATGGTCGCTCAGGCGATCGCGACTGCTGATCGCGTCAATGCACGGCGACGGCCATCAGGACCGGGGGGACTGCGATCGCCTCGAAAGGCTGTTGCTGAAGGTCGGGCATCTTCTGCCGCGGGTGCAGGGGCATGTCTTCACGACCTTGACCGGAGACGAACAATTCGAGACGGCGCACGACGCCGCACTACGAATCGGGCAACAGGTTGCAGATTTCATAAAGCGGAACTGCAATGACGGCCCCAGGATCGCCTTTAGCGCAGGGATATTTGACGTTCTCTGGCCGCAGTTTTCAAAGGGGCTTGCGAGCCGCTGCAATTTCGACGGGTCTGGCATCATGGCCCGCGTCGCGGCAGAAAGCGAAGCCGCAAGGCTTGCTACTCAGGGCAAGGAAATCTGGTCGCCAGCACTACCACCAAAAAAATGGCTCGCGATCTTTGCAGCCGCAGGGCGGAATTTAAAAATCTCCTTAGACACGTTTTCGAGACGAATCAAAGACGGGACACTCGCCAAGCATCCTGATTCAAAAACCAAGTCGGTTCGCATCAGGCTCGATACACTGCCGCAAGAGGTTCAAATATTTTTGGCCAATCAGACCGACAACTCCGCGACAACTCCGCAGTAACTCCGCACATGTCCGCACATGTCCGCAAGCGGTCTGCACTGCGTAGTTTTTTCTTGAGTATCTGAAAAGCCGTGCTACAAATCGCCCCACACAAGTTGATCTTCATCGACAACAAGGGGGCGATCAAATGCCGGAAGTCTGCACGATTTCAGCACTCGCGCGGCAGTACAAGATACCGCCGCGGAAACTGAGCGACCTGTTCTACGCTCGCAAGCTCGACGAGGCTGTTTGCCCGATTGTGGGCGGCCGCCGGCTCATTCCAGTCTCCTACGTGCCGACGATTGAGGCGGTATTGGTGGAAGTTGGGATCATCGCCGGAGCGCTGGCCAGTGCTTGACATGCCGTCACGCTACCTGACAGTCAGCCAAATCGCAGCCGACCTTGGAGTAAGGCGCGGAAAAATCTTGACCTGGATCGCCCGCGGCGAGCTGGCCGCTGTCAACGTCGTAGATCGAGCCGGCGGTAGACCCCGGTGGCGAATCGCACGGACGGCGCTCGATGCGTTTTTGGCGGGGCGATCTTGCATGCCGCCAGCTCCTGCGGCGAGACGAACACGAACGCGGCGACAAGACCCCTCATTTGTTGAATATTTCTGAACGCGAAAGCCCCAAATGGCCCCCCAGACAACGCCCGAAGACATTGACATGCCGGAAGAGGACGACAACCTGCTGTCGACCGGCGACAAGACGTTTGCGAAGTTCCCGCGCTCGACGTGTTACGTGTCGTCGAAGCTCGGGTCCGACTGGACCGTGCAAGAGTACCTCTATGCCGATCGACTGAAGGTCTGCGCTGCACCGGACATCGACGAATGTGTGTTGTCGTATAGGTACGGCCCGGCGATCCGCGAGAATGACTCGAAAGACAATCCGAGCAAGCCGGACCCGATCGTTTATCCGCCGCTCGGCCTAATTGGAATGTACGTCAAGGTTGTCGTTGCCGGGGCCGCGCAAGACGAAGACGACTTGACCTGGTACGGCATTATCGAGAGCGACGTCCGCAAGGTCGACGGCAGCACGCAGGAAGTCTTCTCGCCGGATAACAATGAAACCGTCCCGAGGGGAACGCAAGAGTTTCACGCACACGGCCTGATTCGATTGCTTGAACTGACAACGGTAATGTCGACCATCGTCAACAACACGCCGACCGGCGATGCGCCGGCGCCGCAGAACGGCAAATGGACGATTGGCCATGGGCTCCCGTTCAACGGCGCGGCCAGGGGCGAATATGACGACCGCGGCAATAAGGCGACGTCGGCCGATGAAGATACGGACGAATTCGATTTCAGCGAAAAGCCGCAAGGCTCGAATCTCTGGGATGCGTTCGACGCCGCAACCTACTTGCTGACCTATAATCAGCCGAAGGATGCGAACGGCGATCTGGTCTGCGATTGGGAACTCGACGCCGATCCGGGGGCGCTGGGCTGGTACGACATCACGACGAAGACAGACGGGCGAAGCGTCAAGGCCATTCTCGACGAACTGATTAACCGCAAGCGCGGCGTGAGTTACTTCGTCACGTATGAAGAGGATGCGGCCAACAACGAAGGCGAAGGCAATGGAATTGCGACAATCAACGTCTTCACCTTTCTCGATTCGCCGATCGAGCTGGCCGAAGGGCCGATTGCTGCGAACGAGAACCTGAAGAAACTCGATTTTGAAAACGCGTTCGACGTCGAGGCAGTTCTGACGAATTCCGTCGCTCAGAAATTCGATCGCATCGTTGCCCTCGGGGCGTTCCGCACGACGACTTGCACGCTGCCATTCGCGCCGTCGTCGAATACGATTGAGCCGGACTGGACGACTGCCGAACAGCAAGCCTACAACGACGGGGCCAGCGGCGACCCCGGTTATTCTGGGCTCGACAATGAAAAGCGGTACGAGCTAAATCGAAAGTCGCGCGCCGACCTGAAATTGCAGCACGTGTACCGGCGATTTCGCCTGGCCGTCGGCTGGCCGCAGTGGGTTCAGGACGATCCGTCATTTCCGAAATACGCCGTCGCGCCGAAGATATTTGATACTGGCGACGGAACGACGTTCGACGGCACCATGCAGGACGGTGGGCAATTCCTCGACTCGATGGAGCAAGGCGCCGACACGTTGCCGTTGTGGACCCGCGGCATTCACCTTGAACATCATCTGCCGTTTAAGGATCGCAGCGACTATTCGAATGAGAACATTGCAGATCAGTCGTTCGACAAGCCGTCTGCAATGCTCGACGACGACGGCGAGCCGAACTACGAATATCTGAAGCCGTTCATTCTGTTTCCGGTCGAGATTGATCAGAACGGATTTCAGACCTACGAATTTCTCGACAAGCTGGCCGAACGGATACACAACACGGAATCGCCGTGTCATTGGTCGGTACATTGCAAGATGCTCGATCATCGGCCGGCGTTCGACCTGACTGTTTCAGGCGCGCAGCAGCACGTCATTGCGGCAACCGACTTCATAGGCGCGGCCGGGATTTGCGAGCCGGCAGAAGACCCGCGGCAAAACAAAATGTTGTTCGGGCTCGACTATCTCGATTTCTCGATGACTTGCACATTGCGCCTGCAGGATCGAGTGCAGATCAGTCGACGGGCGACAAACGAGGACGGCGGAAGTGACACGCCGGTTGCCGGACAAGTCGAGCGCGTGCTGTACATCCAGGTGCCGGATGCCAGGCTCGATTACGTGGTTCCATTTACGATCGTCGCACTTCAGAACGGCCGTCCAGTCCAGTCGACCAGCGGCGGGTACGTTCGCGACGATCGGGCACGACTAACGGCAATCGCGACGGCCGCCGCACAATGGTACGGACGCCCGAGGCAGACTATCGAAATCACGCTGAAGCAAATCCGCGAAGTTGTCAAACTCGGCTGGCTCATTACTGACGTCGGTGGCAACTACTCGATCGGCGTCAACACTCCGATTACCGGCATCAGTTACGACTTGCTGAACGGTCGCACGACATTCCAGACGGCATTCGCCGATCTTGAATTCCAGGTGCAAGGCGAATAGCTGGCGCGCCAGGTATTTAATTCTCCATTCCAGAACACGGAAGTTTCAAACATGCCAGACAACAGCGTAACGACGACTTTTTTCGCTGACGAGAAGCAGGCAATTGCCGCGCTCGCCCGGCTGGAAAAGAAGTACGCCGAGTTGGAAGCTGGCATCAAGCAACTGCACAAGTCGCACAAGCACGGCCACGAGGGGGCCATGCACGAGATAAAAGAGTGGGGAACTGCCCTGGCTGGCATGGCATTGGGATTCGCTTCGATCGAAGGCGGTATCGAAAAGATGTTCGATGCCATGAAAGAGTTTCACAAAGAGGCGGACGCTGCGGCGCTGTCGCTCGACAAGTCGCATCGTGCTTTCGCGATTCAGACCGGCGAGTTTGGGCCGAAGGGAAAGGAAGCCCTTCACGGCGTTCACGAGGGCGGCGAGGCCGCTGCCATCAGTCATGCGGACGCGGAAGCATTGTACGGCGATTTGAAGCGCAAGGGATTCGACAGCGAAGAAATCCTAAAGCACTTTGCCAGCATTGCTGCCGATTTTGCAGTGAACCGCACGGCCGCCAAAGGCAACTTGAACACTGAGGGGTTCGCGGACGCGATGGCAAAGTCGCTCGATCGCAATGCGAAGAAAGACGGCGCTGCATTGCTGGGCGCCGGTCAAGGGCTTTACGCCATGACGGCCGGAACGGAAGCGACGGCGTCAGATGTTTCAGAAATGGCAAAAACGCTGGCGTCATTGAAAGGTGGCAAGGGCGAAGCTCGACACGCGGCAGGGCTCGCCAAGCTCGGTCTTAATTTCGGCGACGTAGACTTGATCGGCGAGGACATGTCGACGGCAATGCAACGCATGTCGAAGGGTCTGCAGCGATTGAAGCCAGAGGACCGCATGGGAACTCTGAAGAATATCACTGGCGACGCCGATCAGGCTCGCCGGATGCTGTCCGCAATCGAGTCGATGGCCAAGAACGACAAGAACTATGCCAACGCTGTTGCGACGCAGACGGGTGGCCTGGCGGCCGCGAAGGCTCGCGCCGCCGGCAAGATTCATCACATGAATGCCGAGGCGGGCGGCGACTTCGACATACAACTTGATGCTGCTGAGATAGTGGCGAGACAAGCCGGCATTGCGGGTTTTACGATGGGCACCAGGCGGGACATTGCGAGCGCGTTGCGCGCAATGGGGTCCGGTGAAGATAATGCGATCAAGACGGCATTTTTTGGCGACGTCGGAGGCGGCCTTGGCTTGGTGGCGCAGAATAGCGAATTGATGGCGGCAATTCACGAGCAAACCGAATTGCTCAAGGCGAGCCTGACAGAACAGCAGAAGGCCAATGAGCATCACGAGAAAGCGGGAGACAAGGCCAGGGGCAGACCGGCGCGAAAGGCTGCTGAATAGGATTTTCGAGGCAATCAGTTAATTTTTAGGAAAATGACCATGAAGACAGTCATTGAGGTTCATTTGTCGAAGCCGGATGAAGCCCACGAAGTGGGCGGAGTAAAAATCAAAGCGATCCACGGGGGGATGTCGGCCCACGGGTCGAGCGCCACCCTTCCGTGGCTGAAGTTGGAAATCGAGACGCCGGACGCGGCGCCGGGATTTTTGGAATCGGTGAAGGCGGCAGTTGCCGGCGCGGCGAAGTAGTCACGCGGGGCAGTAAATGAAAAGACCGCGTGCACCCTGGCAGGCGCACGCGGTCAAAACGAAAGAGCAAGGGAATGTTACATCGAAAACGTAAGTCCGCAATAGCAACCGGGACAGAGTCCCAAGAAATACCCGAACTGTATGCGGGGACCGTCGTCATTGTAGCCGTCCGGCGAGACCCCGCGACCGGACCACGCAGCAAGCGGCCGTTTGTAGTGGAGTTCGGGGTCGGCGGACGATTCGAGCACAGAGATTATACGCTGCGATGCAGCATTGACGAGTTGCTAAATTTCATGGCGTTTCGTGACAGGGCTCTCGCGGTGCTGAATGTGTTCTGTCGGCACGATGCCGAGTCGTCTGGCGTGTCGGGATCGAACGGCCGCGAAAAATGGCGAAACCAGATTGATGAAACGATCATGCGAGCCGTCCGGCAGAATGCGCAGGGCGGCAAGTGATCGCAGCGACCGACCAATACGACGACGTCCCTCGCGAACTGCGAGACCTTCCGCAGTTCGTTCTGCACAGGCGCAAGATTCCACTCACGCCGACTGGCGCGCCAGCGAAGTCGAACGATCCGGCAACATGGTCGACGTTTGACAGAGCACTGTCCGCACTGTCCGGCGCAGGCTTTGACGGGCTTGGATTTGTTTTTTCGCCAGAACAGCCGATGACTGGCATGGACCTCGACGGTTGCCGCAATCCGACGACGGGCGAGATCGACGCATGGGCGCAGGAAACGCTGTCGAGAATCCCGCCGACATACGCCGAAGTTTCACCGTCCGGCGCCGGCGTAAAGGCGTGGTTCCGAGGGACGCTGCCGACTGACATTCGCGCCCACAAGATCAAGCTGCCGGGCGAGGGCCACGGCGGCAAGATTCCCGGTATCGAGTTCTACAGCCAAGGCAGGTACTTCTGCGTGACCGGCCGCAAGCTGCCAGGCTACCCGTCGACGCTGGCGGACGGCGGCGACCGGCTTGCCAGCCTGCTGCGTGAAATTGTCGCGGCAAACGAAGCTACGAAACGCAAGACGGCCCTGGCGATTGTCGCAAGCAATCACGAGTGGGACGGCGACCGACGCAAGCTGGTCGAGAGAGCAACAGCCTACGTCGCGATGATGGAGCCGGCAATTGCTGGCCAGTCGGGGCACGACAAATTATTCCGCGTCGCAAACGCTTTGGTCAATCGGTTTGGCCTGAACGACGATGAAACGATGGCCGTCCTGGCCGAACACTACAACCCGCGCTGCGTTCCAGAATGGAGCGAAGGCGAGCTGGCCCACAAGATGAACGATGCCCGCAAGGAACCAATGCGACTCGATCTGCGGGACGCACCGCGGGACGGAATGCCGAGTGCGGGCCGGACGCCCGTTGACCTTTCTAGATTCATGGTTTCCGGCGCGCCGCCCGTGCCAGCCAAAGTCGATTCCTACTCGCGTGCGGCGAGGATCATCAGCGCCCGTCAGTTGCAGGTAGAGAATCCGACGATGCGACCCGCCATCATCGACGGACTGTTGCGTGAGGGCGAAACCGGCAACCTGATTTCAGGATCAAAGATCGGAAAGAGCTGGCTGGTTTACTACCTGGCAATTTGCTTCGTAACGATACGGCTGATCTTCGGTCGGTTTGCGACTGTCGGCGGCCGGGTGCTGATTATCGACAATGAGTTGCACACCGAAACGCTCGCCAGTCGTCTCAGGACCGTGGCCGACGCGATGGGCGTGAAGCAGGACGAGTACGCTGATCTGGTCGACGTAATGAGCCTACGCGGCAACCTGCGGAATATCACGGAGCTGGCCGGCGATCTGAAGGACATTCCTCACGGCCGTTACAAAATAATCTTCGTCGATGCGAAGTACCGGACTGTCGGCCCGGATTCCGACGAGAACTCGAATTCCGACGAAACACGGTTTTATAACGAGGTTGAACGGCTCGCTGGGCAGACCGGCGCTGCCCCCGTTTTGGTTCATCACAGCACGAAGGGGCAACAAGGCGACAAACGGGCAACCGACGTCGGGGCCGGCGGCGGCGCCCAGAGCCGCGCTGCAGACTGCCATCTGGTTTTACGGGAACACGAACAGGAAGGCGTCGTCGTTCTGGATGCCGCAGTCAGATCGTTCAAGCCAGTCGAGCCGATGGCGCTGAAATGGGCATTTCCGCTTTGGGTGCCGGCCGAAGAAATCGACCCAGCGCTCCTGAAGGGCAAAAAGACGGAATCAGAAGAGAAACAGTCGAGCCAGGATCAAGAGACGGACGGGAAGGTTATCGACGGCTGCCAGACTTGGCGAAGTCGAGCGGAACTTAAAAAGACATTCGGCTGGGGCGACACGCGACTTAATCGGTCAATCTTTCGCCTGGTCGAAGCCGGATTTCTGGAGGCGGGTTTCGAGGTCCGAAGGGGCAATGAGACTGAGGTTTTCAGGAAGACAATTAATGCCAGATAGGACGTATCACGCGATGGACGTATCACGCGCGTGATACGTGGCGTGAAACGTACCCCCAACGTGATAGGGGGGACGTATCACGCGCACGTCCCCCTAAAGGGGGGAGACGTGCAACGTCATACGAACCCCTGACCTATCACGTATCACGCGCCTGATTCAGGAAAGTCGAATTCGATCCGCAGTTCCAATCAAAGGAGAAATCCCCATGACAGATAATCGCCTCCCCAAAGTCATCGACAAGGTAGCGACGCTCGTAAACACCCGGCAGTCAGGATTGTTCCACATCAACATTCTCCACGACGATTGGTGCAATCTGATTCGAGACGTTGGCGACTGCAACTGCAACCCGGAAATCAGCGAACCTTGGCGACATGGAACACAACCGCGATCAGCCTGAAGGCAGATCAGCCGGCGACTGGCGCGCAGCAAGTGCATCGACTGCAATCTATTCAATACCAGATTGGTAGTTTTCAAGGCTTCACGACAGACGTTTTTGCTGATTTGCGTTTAAACGCTCCACGAGCAACCCTGAGATGATTTACATCAAACGAGTACAAATGGTCAAACAACTCACTTCGCGTGCGTCCACGGGGCTATGCGGCATCGACGGACCCCTGGCGGGGGGCGTCAGGAACCGTTGCAGATTGCAACACAAAGGTACTCCTGGCGAACGAACGAAACTCGCAGCTAAGGCGTCGCGCGTATTTCGGTGATTAGTTAATTTTTTTCTAGATGTTCATCATTCATGGCTAGCTAACGAAATGGCCAAACAGCCAAAACCCGACGCCTCGACCGTCCCGACGCCCGACGCGGCCTACGTCGTGACCTCGGCCGCCGAAGTCGCCTCGTTCGCCCGCGTCTCGGCTCGGACGGTCGCAACCTGGCTGGCCCGGGGAATGCCCGGCGGGTCGGGCCGTTACGACTTGCGGGACGTGTTCGAATGGGTCCGCGTTCATGTTCCCGTCCCGCATTCGGTCGCCAAAGCCGCTGGCCGCCCCCAACTGGCCGTCGACCCCCCGACCGGCCCGACGAAAGACGATCTGGAAAAAGACAAGCTGCGGATCGGCAATGAGCGTCTGGCCCTTCGCCTGGCCCGCGAACGCGGCGAGTTAATCAACCGGGCCGCTGCTGTGGCCGAAGTCGAACAGTTGTTCTGTGCGATTGCTGCTCGACTCGACAGCGTTCCTGACGAAGTTGGATCATCGCTCCCCCCTGATCTGCGAGCTGACATCGTGGCCGACTGGAAAAACAAAATGAACGGTGTCCGCCGGGAACTGGCCGGCTTCAAGATCGAGGAAGGCAGTGACCAGCGCCCGCAAAAGGCAAAGGCCAAAAAGCGAAAACAGAAGAGTCGTAAGTCGTAGGTTTTTAAGTTCACGTTTCACTCACTTTGGTAAGAATTATGAAAAAAGCGAAATCGAAGGTCGGTTCATCAGTCGCGGTCTGCCATAAGGAAGTCGCCGAAATCGTCAAGGCTTGGCCAACGATGGTCGAATCCGCGCTGCAGTTGGCAAAGATCGCCACAGTCGGTCGTCTTGACATCGTCGAACTGAAGTCGATCCTCAAAGACGTAGTTGCCGTCGTCGGGAACGTCGCACGGCAGCAGGCCGAAATGCGGACGGAACTCGAATCGCTGAAGCAAGGTTTCGCCGACCTGTCGACCGGAACGCTGGGCTTGGCCCAATCCCATGCCGCGTTGCTAGCACGCAGCCAGGCGTTGCAAGCCTACCTCAGGATTACCGGGCGAGTCAGCGTCGAAGAAATCACGCGACTCGAAAATTTGCTTGCGGCGCAGGCCGGTTGATCCAGATCGAGCACCCGTAAACCAGGAAGCTAGCATGACAGCCCCGGCCGACGACGACGAAGTCGAAATGTTTCGGTTGCTCGTGTCGCGAGTGGCTGGCGAAATTTCGCCCGAACAACTCGTCACGATGGGGAGTCGCGCCGGGTTGTCGCGAGAACAGATCGAGAGCGTCGCCCACGAACTGGCGACCAGTGCTGCGCCGGTCGATGCGACGGAAACGGAATCGCCATACGAGACGCTGATTCGTGGCCTGGTCGATGGCGGCGTGTTCACGGCGGACGAGATCGAATCGACGTGCAAGGCGGCTGGCAAGTCGAGAAAACAATTGCGTGTTGATTTGGGAGATTACGTGTTAAATCGCCAGTTGCATTTGTAATTTATGTTGGAGTAATTATGAAAGTGATGGAAGAGGCCGCGACCCGCGAATATCAGGAACTGCTACGGAATTTCCGAGCCGGCAAGTTCGGCACGGATGCGGAGACTGACCGAATTCTTAAATCGGTCGGCAAGAGTCGAGACGAGTTCACGCGGGAGCTGGCTGCGGAGTTGTCGACGCGCCAGGGGTGAGTCAATGGCCGGCGCGGAGTAGCGCCGGTGAAAGTTTTCAAATCGAGGTAAAGGATTCAGAGTCATGGGGAAAATCGGATTCATGGAAAGGCTCGCGGGCCTGTTCAGAAAAGAGCAAGCCAGGGCAAAGCAGTCGCTACGCGAGATCGTACAGATCATCGCGGACGGCCGCGGCGACGAACTGGACCCGGCGAAGGTGTTCGTCACGTTGCGGGAGAACGGAATCGACTACGTTCGACTTGATGAACTGGTCGCGGCCGAAAAGTTGCGGCAAGAGCTGGTTGCCAAGGTCAAGGCCCGCGACGACGCGCAAGCCGAGCACACGGCGCTGCAGGCGAGTTGGGTTGTGAGTGCCGACAAATACAAGGCTGCTCTCGACAAGCTGAAAAACGATCACGCGATTGCGTTCGACGTTTTCAGCTCCCGACTCTCGCCCCTGACGTCGATTATCGCTGTCGGCAACATGGCCGAAAGTCAGCTCGTGGGGCTGGTCACCGATGCCAAACACGCCGGGCTGTCGGTCGATCAGAAAATCGCCGCGGTGCAATCGGAAGCGAATGCCGCGTCAACGCTTCTCGATGCCGTCCAGCAATTGGAGATTGAAGAACGGACGGACGCCGCCAGAGTCGCCGGGTGCAAACAAAACGTCCGACTTGCCCGGAGCGACGAAGCCGAGGCCGAGGCTGAAGCTCTGCGAGTGGCCGAGGCACGACTTAAAAATTGTCGGCAGCGGCTGGCTGGCGCGCGTGCTGCGTTCGATGCCGATCGGAAACGGCGGGTCGATGAAGACGCCGCGTTGCGTGAGTCTGTGCTGGCTTAATTCACCTTGCCCGTTCCACGTCCAGCCGGCGGTTTTGTAACTACGCCGACTGGCTGGCGTGGGCGTTTTTCAATTCGTTCAGTTCTCAGAAAGCGCGTGAGTCATGCTCGCAAATTCGCCAAGCTGGCCTATCTATGGGCTAGGGCTGGAAGAATATACCGTTGACATCGACAAAGAAATCAGGCTGTACGAGGCTGTCTTGCGTATCTTGGAACGGCGGGAGCGCGAATCGCAAGACGATCAGCAAAGATTTCAAATTGAGCTTGCCTTCCGGCTTCACGAAATGCTGGCCGCGCAGCCGGATCAACAGGATGCCGTCGAGGAAGCGGCGTCCACATTAGGTTTCCGTCGCGGCGCGAATCGCCTGACAACGATCAATCTTCAGAATCGCACTGTCGATGCGACGGTTGCGACAGAGACGCCGGTCGACATGCCTGATTTCAAACGCCGCGAGGTGGTTCCAGAAATTCTGGCGGCTGCCGGGGCCGTGTTGCCAGAGAGCAGACAAGTTCCGCTTTTGGATGCTCACAAAAGAAAAACCACCGACGACCAGTTAGGGTCCGTCCGAAATCTGCGGATCGAGGGAACGGAAGTCGTCGGGACGTTGCACCTGGCAAGCGTGAGCGTGCGTGAGTGGCAGGCAATCGTTGACGGACACAGTACCGATGTCTCCGCCGGATACCTCGTTGAAGCCAAGTCGTACATTCCACCAGGCGGCCAATTGACGTTCGCAGGGCGCACGTACCGGGGGCCGGCGAATTTGGTCACACGCTGGTCACTGAAAGAGGTATCTCTTGTGCCGGTCGGGGCCGACAGTTTCGCCAAGCTGCGAGAGTTGTTCGAGGGATTCGCGCAATAATGGCAACCGTTACTTGGTGGGCTGAGGAAATCGAAATCGAACTCCGTCGTGTTTTTCACGACGACTTCGGATGCGACGTCGGCTTGTACATCGTGGCGCAGGAAGATTTGCCGGACAGTTTTTGGCGAGGCGACGCCGGCGGATACACGAGTACGACACTCGATCTGAGGCTCCGAACAATCCTTACACAGAAGGGGCGATATCACGGAAGAGGATTCGCCACGGTGATACGCCGCAGTTCGCTTTCGGAGTTTGGCATCCTTCGTATCGCGCTGCACGAGGTGGCGCACTTTTTTGAGTACATCGACAGCTTCTGGGCTACCGACACTTCCTCGTGGGGCGTTCCCGAGATTTGCAGCGCATACGGACACTTTGGCTCGATCAAAGATGGCCACGAGGAATATCTTCAACAGCAGACGCAGGCCGTGAAGCCGGATCCGCTGTATCACTTGCACGAATCGAAATTCATTTGGTCCGCCATCAACTGCACTCACAGAGCGCGTAGCTATGGCCACCGGATTTCGTTTGAACAGGTTTTCCGGGCCGGTCACACATACGGCCTGAGTGATCCCGACGTGTATTGGGACGCCTGCCAGGCCGATCTGAAGAGAGTCGAAAATCTCACGATGGCGGAAGTGATGCGCCAGCCGATCCCGCAGGCCATAACCGAAATCTTCTCGCGGGACGTCGCCGCTTTCCAGCAATTCGAGGCGTTTGAGTCGAGCCGAGACGAGAGGGACCGCCGGGAGAAATTCCTTTGGTGGCAGGTGGCGAGATTGCGCCGCGAACGGGCGCAGATCGGGGGTGCCGTCCCGGTCGAATCCTGACCCCATGCCGAGTCGAGTTTTCGCGTTTCCAAGTTTCAATTTCACACGGAAGTTTTTCACATGAAGATAAGTCGTTTCTCAATCGTTGTCGCCTCACTGGCGATCCTGTTCGGTGCTCTCGTTGCGTTCGGCCAGATCGGGTCAACAGTCAGCAGTCCGAACATCAAATATTATGTCAGCGCTGCATCGTCCGGCGCAGCGCAGGCCAACAACTGCGTGCTCAATGCCACGGGCGGCCTGACGACCTACATTTCGGACGTTCGCATCACGGGCGACGGGGCAACAACCGGCAGTGTGATCGCAATCACGTTGACTGGTACGGCGTCCACGAATACGCCGACGTTCTATCTGACAGTACCGACCGGGGCGACGACAGCGATCACGGCGCTTGACATTCACCTGACGACGCCGATCGCAGCCAGCGGGCCCAATCAAGCGATCACCGTGAACGTGCCGTCGTTCGGGACGGGAAATCTGTCTGCGGCCGTCGTGGCGAGCGGGTACCAGACGCAGTAGGCGTTTTGGCATCCTGGCGCGTCGATGCTTGAAAACGACGCGCCAGGATGCCCCAGGATCGACGCGAGACGGGTCGGACGGGGTTTGACACGGCCGAAATCAAGCGGCTGCGAATGCTGGCTGGAAAGAAGATTGACGACCCTGGGTTAAATTTAACCCAGGGTCGAGGACCGCGTTCGTCTGATGAAGCGGCGGCTGCAATTGGCGTGTCTCGAATTACTGCCGAACGGGGAATTGCCGTCGTCGAAGAAATCGACAGGGCAATGAATGCGGGCGACGTGGCGAGGCAAAAGCGGCCGTCGCCGAGACGAGGATGAAGAGGGGGCTGAAGGCGTCTGACCCTCCGTAAGCCGCAGCCGAAGTGGGGTTGTCACGCAATACTGCCGACAGGATCGCGGCGTGATTGAAAATGACCACGAATCAGACGACTGAAATTGATCTACTGGCAGTGCTGAAAGTCTGGCTGGCGATCCCGTCAGATCATGAGTTGCCGTTGATACGGCGGTCTGTACAATCGCGGCGTGTCACGACGCAAGCAACCGCCGGACGGACCGGCCGAAGAACTGCGCCTCGTCACGTTCAAGATTCCAGAATCGTGGATCCAGATCGTCAAAGAGAAGTCGGTCGACAAAAACGGAAAAGAAAATTTCTCATTCTGGATTCGGGAGCTGATCTACGCGACGTTCACGCCGGCCGAGAAAAAGAAAGTGCCGCCGCCAGAAATCCAGATGGGTCCGAAAGGATAAGACGGATACGCGGGCATTCGATGAATGGAGTTGACAAGTCTGTATATACAGACTACATTCCCCCCGTCTCACGAACGGTATCAAAATGCAGGCTCCCAATTTCACGAAAAACGCAACTCCCAGATGTACCGGGCCAATGTGGCCTGGTCGCCAGCTTGATACCCTGGTGTGAGACGTCTGGGAGTTGCGTTTTGGTTTTGCGCCCCGCATGAAGTTGGGGCGCAGAAAGGATTCTGCAATGTCTCTTGCTCTCTCAGCCGCCCCGTCCGTCTCTCGCCGTGTCGCACAGCCAATAAGGCTGGCCCGGCAACCCGCCGCAGTTCCCGAGCTGCCGGCCGAAGCGCTCCAGTCGATCCCATGTCTCGGCACCGTCGACCCCGCCGGCAACATCCAGTTCGCGCCGGGCGTGCTGGCCGCGCTGCTCGGATTCGACGACTCGACCCGCTGGACGCTCGCGCCCCGGAAGGCGGTGGCACGTTGAACTCGACACCAACAATCACCGATCGACCAGGACGCCTTCACCGGCCCGGCATGCGCCGCGAGTTGTGGCGCGCAAATCCGCGCTGCAGGTACTGCGGTCAACGAATGTCGAGACGGAAGGCCCGGCTCGACCACATCCGGCCGCTGGCCCGCGGTGGCATCGACCACGCCTGCAATCTTGCTCTCGTATGCCACGGCTGCAATACGCGCAAATCTGCTGCCAGCCCAGGCGAGCTGCTGCTTTGGGCGCTGCGCATCGTTTTCGCTGCAATCCTGGCCGACGTCCGGGGGCTGGCCAGGCTACCGGATTTTCGTTTCACACGTCAGGCGTCATTCGATCCGGTCGAGGGCGATGCACGAACGGAGGTGGCCTGATGATCCGAGTCGCCGGAAGAATGAATTACACGCCAGAGGAAGTCAATGCGGGGCTGCGTGATCCTGTCACTCGGCAACATTTCAAAGAGGGGAGACGTTTCGCTGCCAGTCGTCAAAAGAAGATTGCGAAAATGCGTGATCGAGTTGCCCAACTTTTCGAGACGATCAAGGCTTGCCAGTTGTGCGGGCTCGCCTTGATCTTGAAGCCTGGCGCTCGCAATCAGGCGTTGTTGCTGGGGGATGATGGCCTGCAATGCAATCGCTGTCGATCAGGGGCGACGAAGGCTGCTGCGGAAAAGGCGATTCAGGAACGGCCAGCGATCGTCAATCCCGGTTTTTATTTCAGTCTGAACTCGGCAAGTGAAAAGGCTCGACGCATTCACGGCGATCGGGAAAAGAAAACTGCCGTGACGACCGGCTTTGGACCTGCGTTTGCAAAGCAGATTGCCGAACTTGTCGAGATCGACCCGCACTGCAAATTCTGTGGGTATGCTGTCACAAGGGGGACTGCTTCAATTTCGCCATTCGGTTTTCTGTCGTGCGCAGACTGCCGACGTCGCGGGATTGGTAACGGCGGCGCAGCGCCGGAGCCGACTGCCGGGGCGGACGTGTCCGACGTAGCGTGAATCGGGACGACACACCGCAAGCCAGCCAGCGACCTGCAAAGTCCCGCTGGCTGGCTTTTATTTATTCGGCCGGGGTATGCTTTATGAACCATGCCAAAGCCAAGTCGACCGCCGTCGTCGCCGATTGAAGAACTGGCCGCCGCAGTTGCCAACGATTCGAGCTCGCCCGATGCGCCACGCGCGCCGAGAGCCAGGCCGACGCCGCAGATTGGCGAGCGACTGGCGGCCGGGGCGAAGAATGCAGCCCCTCACCTGAAAGTAGCCGCGAACGTAGCTGGCGAAATTCTTAACGTCCTGCTTTGGGTTGGCGCAGGCGTCGCCGGGCTTTTCATAATTGGGGCGTCCTACAACTCCAGCATTGAGGCTGGCAATGCCGCGTTGATGGCCGTCGGGTTCGCGGTGCTGATCTTCCTGACGGCCAGGGCGAACCTGCTATTGGCCGACGTCGTCAAGGAATTGAAGCGGCGGCCGTGAAACGGCTGGCGAGCCGGGCGGACAGGTTGTCACTGACACCCCATTCAGTCCGAAACAGCACTTTTCAGCACTTCGCCGGAAGCCCCAAATCTTCTATTCACTCGCGAATCTGCGTGTTTTCCGCGATTTCGCCAAATCAGGTAGTGCATTGGCAATCGGCTGACAAGTGGCTGGATTGTGGGAAAACTGCGGGAGATATGGGGGAAAACCGGTCTTGCGTCAAATTCTCCCGCGGCGATAATGCCCCCGCGCATCCCGGTCCGATCTCGGGTCTGGGATTCTTAGATTTCGTCGACACCGGGGTTTCGACTTCGAGCCTTTGACCGTGCGGTTCTCGGATGTGGTGCAATAAATGTCAGGCCGACGTGGCGGGGATCGCCTCGTCCGACAATGAACGTGCTTTCTGCACGTCCTGTGGGACCGAGCTGGTCCGCAGTGCGTCGGCCGGCGCCTCACCTGTCATACCTGCCACCGATGCGGCGCGCACACTGCGCGACCCTCGGGAGCTGCTGGCCCGTTGGGCTCGCGAAGACGCGCTCGATCGGATCGAGATCGGGTCGCCCGTTATTCGCGAGCCGGGCGCAGAAAAGCCCAAGCCGGCACTCCGGTTCGACGGATCGCATTCTGTGCTGCCGGCCGCCTCGACGGCTTTGACCGACAATCTCCCGCGTGCCGCACCCCCTGTTTCAGTGCCGAGCCCTGCTGAGGTCGCGCCAACCGTGTCGCAGGACGTGATCATTCACCAGCCTCACGAGGCGAATGCACCGCATTTCACGGCGATTCCGATTTCGCTGGCCGACAAATCGACCCGCTGGGTGACCCTCGTCGGGCAGATCATGGCGTATCTGGGCGTGGGGGGGCTGACGGTCGGCACGTCGCTCATATTGATGGGCTATTTCGGCGGCCCGGCCAGTTATGCCACGACCGGCTGGTTGGTCACGACGGCCGGCCAGATGCTGCTCTTCCTGGGTGTCGTGACGCTGGTCTCCGGCGGCATGGAGCAAACGACGCAGGAAGTCGCCCGCCGCATCGACTTGCTGGGCGAACGCCTGGGGCGGATCGAGCAAACCGGATTCGTCGGCAAATCGCAAGCCCCGTCGCAACGGGCTGAAGTTAAAAAGTGACGTGAAAAGCTGCGAGCCGGATTACGAACTAATACTATGCCGGCACGCGCGACGCGTCCTGCGCCCGGCGATCGGCCAACATTTCGCGGACGGTGTTGATCGCGTCGACAATCGGCGCCTTGGTGGGCGCGGCGTCGGTTCGCCACTTCAATTCCACCTGTCCCTCTTTCAGCCCCTTGCCGCCGATCACGATCCGTAGCGGAATGCCGATCAGGTCGGCGTCCTTGAATTTGAAGCCGGCCCGCGCATCGCGATCGTCGAGCAGCACGTCGACCCCCAGTTCACTCAGTTCCTTATAGAACCGTTCGGCCAGTTGCATCGTGTCGGGCTCATTGACGTTCAGTGGAATGATCAGCACTTCATAGGGCGCAATCGACAGCGGCCAGATCAGGCCGTTGTCGTCGTAACAGGTTTCGGCCAGCGACGCGACGATGCGATTCACGCCGATGCCGTAGCAGCCCATGATCATCGGGTGCCGTTGCTCTTTTTCGTCGAGGTACTCGGCCGACAGCGCGACGCTGTACTTCGTTCCCAGCTTGAAGACGTGGCCGACTTCGATGCCGTGCACCAGCTTCAGCGTGCCGTTGCACTTGGGACACGGATCGGCTGCTTGCGCCATCCGCAGATCGTGTGTGGTGGTCAACTCGTAATCGCGGCCGATGTTGACTCCCGTCAAATGGGCATCAGCCTCGTTAGCGCCGGTCACGGCATCGGCAATCGTCGGCACGTCATGATCGGCAATCACGTCGCACTTGATGCCGACGGGGCCGGCAAAGCCGATCGGCGCGCCTGTCACACTGCGGATCGTCTGCTCATTGGCCAGCTCGATCGACTTGGCGCCGAGTGCCCGGCGGATCTTGGCTTCGTTGCCTTCGTGATCGCCGCGAAGCAGCACGGCGACCGGTTTGTCGTCGGCTTTGTAGATCAGCGTTTTGATCATCTGATCGGGCCGGCACTTGAGCATGCGGCTGACCTGCTCGATGCTCGTGGCATGGGGCGTGGACACTTTCTGCAGCGCGGCGGCGTTCGGTGAAGTCGTCAGCGCCGGTGTGCGGCGGCCGGTCTCGGCACGCTCGAGATTGGCGGCATAACCGCAGCCTTCACAGTGAACGATGCGGTCTTCGCCGTTATTCGCCGGGACCATGAATTCGTGCGAGGCGTCTCCCCCGATCGGCCCGCTTTCAGCCTC
>DASYAR010000277.1:0-11052 GCA_036501235.1 Planctomycetaceae bacterium | reverse complement strand
AACCCGCGTCAACCGTCGGGAGTGTCCAGAACGTGCTGCAGCCGCTCGGACAAGAAGCGTGGCAACCTATCCAACCACGACGCGTCAATCAAGCCGACGCCCAATAAGGCCCGCAGGTGCATCCGGTCCTTGTCGCGGTTCGACATTAACTTCATTATCACCAGGGACTCCAGCGCAATGACAGGAATTGACGCAGAATCGTCGACAGTCCTGATTTCCGGCGCCGGCAGAATATGGTCGGCCCGCGTTTTCTCCCCCACAAACAACAGGTGAATCGCCTCGCTCGGCTTACCTTAGCGGCAATACCAGCCACAGCAGGTACGCAACCGGCGCGGTGAACAGAATGCTGTCGAGCAGGTCCAGCAGGCCGCCGAAGCCCGGAAGCAGCGGTGCCGCATCTTTCTGCCCAACGTCGCGCTTGATCAGCGACTCGGCGAGGTCTCCGACCAGCCCCACCAGCCCGAGAATCGATCCATATAAGGCCGCCCAATACCACGGCCCGGCTTTCACACCGAACATCAGGGGAGCGACGTATTCGAACCAGGCGACCGAACCGGCCGCAGCCCCCAATAAGGCCCCCACTGCTCCGGCGCGGGTTTTACCCGGGCTGATTGTCGGGCAGAGCTTCGTTTTTCCGAGCAGCCGACCGGTGAAATAAGCGGCCGTATCGCCGCATTTCGTGCCGACGATCAGCGACGCCAGCGGCAAATATCCGAGCACGGCCGTGTCGATCCACCGCAATTGCACGGTCAGACTGATGAAGATGCCGACATAGGACAGCACCAGGAGTTCGGCGCCCAGCGTCTCGAACGTCTTTCCGGGAGCTGTGTAGCGGGCCATCCCGCTGACAAACATCGCGATAACGGCCAGAGCATAGACCAGCATCGGCGGGCCCAAACGCAGCGCGAATGACGGTTGGACTGCCGGAGCTTGCGGGAGCACCAGCCACAGCCAGTTGGAGGCCACGACTGCCAGAACACAGCAGGCCGTCACCGCAATTTGGGGTTGGACGCGCACTCGCAAAAGCTGAACCAGCTCCCAGGTGCTCCGCAACGCCAGGGCCAGGGCCAGCACTCCCAGGACCGGTGCCGCCGCTCCGGCCTGGGCGTCGAGCCAGAACAAGCCGATCAGGGCGGCCACGATGATCGTGCCCAGAGAGACGCGCCAACCGAGCATCGCGAAATCAGCCTTTCAAGCCACCGAAACGGCGGTCACGCGAGGCAAAATCGCGAAGGGCGTCGATGAGGTCCGGACGCCGGAACTCGGGCCAGCATTTCTGCGTGACCCACAATTCGGCATAACTGATCTGCCATAAGAGGAAGTTGCTGATCCGCATTTCCCCGGCGGTGCGAATCAAGAGATCGGGGTCGGGCATGCCGACGGTGTAGAGATGAGTCGCGATCTGCTCTTCCGTGATCGACTCGGGGGTCAGCCGCCCCGCCGCGACTTCGCGGGCCAGCGCTTGCACCGCGTCGACCAACTCACCCCGGCTGCCGTAGTTGACCGCCAGGCACAGCCGCATGCCCGTATTATCGCGGCTGCACGCTAAAGTCTTCTCGACTTCGTTCAGGACGCCTTCGGACAGCCCCTCGCGCCGCCCGATCATCGAGAACACCAGGTCCTGCCGCATGATTTCCGAGCGCTCTTCGATCACGTATTGTTCCAGCAGGCTCATCAGAAAATCGAGCTCGCGCTGCGGGCGTTTCCAGTTCTCGCTGCTCAGGCAGTACAGCGTGAGCTGCGCGAGCCCCAATCGAGCGCATTCTTCGACGATTTCCCGCACGCTTTTGACGCCGCGGCGGTGCCCTTCGACCCGCGGCAAACCCTGGCTTTGCGCCCAGCGGCCGTTGCCGTCCATGATGACGGCGATATGTCGCGGCAGTTTGTCGCGCACCAACCCCTCGGCCTCCAGCGCTCCGTTGCTGTAACGAATGGCGACGCTCACTGGTATCGGGCCTCGTGCTCGCGAAGCTGCCGCAGAGTCTCGCGGAAGCGGACCAGGGCGGGCGTATACTGCGAACGAGCTTCGATGAATTGTTCGAGCGCTTCGGCTTTGGTGATCGACACGCCATGAGGCGACAGGGCCTGCGTGAGCATCTTATTGAGCGTTCGCACAGCCGGACCCAGCTGATCCCCGGTCGATCCGACCAGTGCGTGAAATTCTGCTTCGAGCCGGACCAGCAACTCGCTTAACTCGCGGCGATCCCGCCCGCGCTCTTCTTCGGTCAATTCGCGAGTCGGGGTTGGCGCTCCCGACGCGGCCGCGCCGACCTGTTCGGCATCGACCAGACGGCCGAAAGGGCTGGACTTGTTCTTCGCCGCCTCGAGTTCAGCTTCCGCCTTTTCCAAACCGAGACGGGCGCGTTCCAACCCCGGCTTGAGGTCCAGGGCCTTCTTGAAATGCGAGGCCGCCTGGGCGAAATTCTTCATGGCGACGTAGACATTCCCGAGATTCAGATAGGCGTCAGCCATCTTGGGATCGAGACGAATCGCCTCACGATACGCCGGCACCGCCAGGGCCCATTGCTTCAGGTGTTTATAAGCGATTCCCAGATTGTAATACCCGGCGCTGGATTTCTTTTCGATTTGAACGGCGCGGCGGAGCACTTCCGCGGCTTTCTGATAGCTGGCCATGCGGTTGTAGACCGCCCCCAGATTGACCCAGGCCGCACCGCGCCGGGGATCGAGACGCGTGACACGCTCGAAATGCCGGATCGCCGCCTCATAATTGTTTTGGAGGAAATGAACGGTCGCGAGTCCGTCGTGGACGTCTGCATCGAACTCGTTGATCCGTGCGGCTTCGGCAAACGCCGCCAGTGCGTCGTCGAGCCGGCCGGCCTTCAGATGGCCGCGCCCGGTCAGGCACAGGTCTTCGAACGACAAGGAATTCGTCATGACGGACTCACTCGATGAATCACGCGAGGGCCTGGCTCAGACGAGGGCGATCACTTTGCTGCGCGCCGTTTCTTCGAAACGGATCTTCCCCTCGCGCGCCAGCCAACCGACCCCCTGCATCACGTGATCGCGCGGCGCATCGATCTCTTTGGCCAGCCTGGTCAACGTCACCGGGCCATTGACGTCCAGGTAGTGCCAGATGAGGCCGGCTGCTGCTCCGATGTTTTCAATCTCGTTGATGACCGTGTCGGTGGCCATTGGCCTGACTCCTTTCCGATGCACCTGCCGGCTGGCCGGCTGGTTCAAGTCAGTTCGATGCTGCTTCAGATCATTCTCGCGCCGGTTCAATATCGCGTTAGTTCGACTCTGCCATTGGCGCTGCAGATGGATTGCCAAATTAACAGCAGCGCACACAACCGATTCTCCTCCCTGAAGTTGCGGCCATTATAGTCAACCCGTTTCTCGGAATTCAAGCACTCTTGTGCACGGCGAGAATCGGCACGGGAAAAACGAAAAACCCCGCCGGGCAAGTTGCCTGACGGGGTGCGGATTCGCGGGAATCCGTGGGTGTATGAAATCCAGGTGCCAATCGGCGTCAGCGAACCAGCGCCTTGAACGAAACGACTCCCCCTTTGCGGCCGGGAACCGGTTCGTCAAGCACCCATCGCAAAATCACGCTTCCCTCACCATTGTCTTCGATGTCGAGGTGACCCGCCGCGTCGCATTCCGCACTGTCGTCGACATATTCCAGCCGCGGCGTCAGATTGTCGACGATCACCACGTCGTGAACCTCGCGATCGCCGATGTTGTCGTACCGAATCGTGAACGTCACGACGTCTCCCGGCACGGCAAGCTTCTGATCGACGAGTTTCACGACTCGAATCATCCCGTGGCCATTGTGACGATTCTCCTGCCCGACCAGTTCGCGCTGCAGGAACGTGTTGCGCAATTCGATTCCCTGCTCGGATTTGGCCGTGATGACCGGGTTTTGATTGCGAGACAAAGCCAGGGCGGCCGTGATGCTCGCAGCCAGGCGAGCCTCGTCAGCCTGCTTCACCTGCCCCGTCCGCAGGAAGGTGAATTCCTGCGCAATGGCGGCCGTATGAGCGTGGCCAGAGGGTGCGATCGGTTGTTCGACGGCTTCGGCCGACGCATCTGTCGTCACACCGCTGCCGCGCTGCCGTGTGACCAGCCGTTCGGTCGCATCGCGCTGATGCTGGGCAAAAGTTCCTTCTCGGTTGGCCAGCCCGGCTCCAGTCTGAGCGGCGATGGCTTGGACCGGTCGCCCTCCGCCGACGTCTTCGATCGGCTCACTGATCGAGCTGACCGACGCAAACCGCGGTGCATAGATGCAGACTTTATTTGTCGGCTTCACATGACGTTTATTCAGATCGTCGCGATACTCGACGGCAGCATCCTCAGTTTCCAGCCCCTGCATTTCGTCTTCGGTGTAGGATATCGGCAAATCCCGGTCGCCGCCGTCGCAGAGGTACTCGTCCGGAAAGTCCTTGGCGGACGCACACGGCGATTCGTCGATTACGGGGCACGGGCAATTCGGATTATCGGGGAGTCGCATCTCTCCGCCGATGCGCGTGATAGCGCCGTCGGCATTTGCGCCGCGGCCTGTCTCTTCATAGTCACCGCTCGCTTGCTGGACAAGAGCGGGTGGTTTGGATTCACCCCCCGCCTGCTGGACTGGGCCCGGAGGTCTGGCCACCGTGTGCTGCCTGAGAACAACTCGGCCGGATTCGTCTGTGGCGGCAAGCGCTGGTGCGTTGTCGCTCAGAAACGGGTCCGGGGTAGCCTTGGCCACCGGCCGACGGGCGGCCGCATTGCATCCGCAGGCCGTCAGCACAGTTGCCGAGAGCGCCCACCGAAAAGCAAGCTTCGACCTATCGTGATTCATCAACCATTGCCGGAGCCAATTCATGGGGTCATCACCTGCGGGGCATTCGCCGCCTGCTGAAGAACCTGGATCGGGGCGCCCGTGCCAAAGAATCCGGAATCCACGGCGCCCGAGTCGGGTGCGCGGCCGCCCAGCCGGACGATCGCCATCGGGCGTCCCGCCTCGTCAGCCAGCGCCAACACATTGTCGCGCGGGCGGGCGATTTGCGATCGCGCCTTGTCGGTCCTACGAACGGGATCGGCCCGATCCGGTTGTTCGAGATAGATCACCTTAGTCACCAGCCGGCCATCCAAGGCCTGCGAGATTTCTTCCACCGTCAGGACGATGGGAATCGGGAATTCGATCTCCCGGCCGCGCGGCGGATGCAACCGGTCGATCAATTCCACGGTGGGATACAATTCCGCGCCGGTAAATCCGGGCATCTCACTGATCTTCAGGCGGTAAACCGATCCCACTTGCAAGGCGACGACAGAGGCTGCGGCCACGTCGGCGTGATCGCCTGCGGGGCTGCTGTAGTAGGCAACCTGCCCTCCCTCGGGAAGTTCCACGCGCACCGGCTGCATCACCGGCGCGAAACCCCGCTGCACGCCCGCCCATCTGCCGGCCGTTCCCGGCGGGACCGTCTGATCGAGAGGAAAATACCTCCCGTGCGGAGTCGATTGGGCGTAAGTTGTCGCGGGCCAGCCTCCGACGGCTGCCACGAGGAACCCGCCCGCCAGCAGCATGAATCGGCGCCGGCCGGCCGGCCCGTTCCAAGCGAGGCTGATCCGAACGGGGACGTTTTGACGGTCGAAGTGCATCGTTCGGCGTCTCGAGCAAGAAGAGGAATTGAATGGTTTCGAGTCGCGTTACCGGTAGAAATTCGTGGCCGTTTGTGCGGCGTCCTGCCCGCAGATGTCTGCGGGCAGGACGCATTCGAGTCAAATTACAGAGGCGTCACGCGGTTTGCCGTTCGACCGGCGAGTTACCACTGTCGGAAAATCGGCTGCTTTTCTTCGTAGTCGACGTGCTTCACCGGGTCCGGAATCTTGATCCCCGGCTTCTGTCGGACTGTCATGACAAAGTGATCGACAGGCTCGGGGATATGCGTCTTCGTATTGTTCACGACTGTGTGCGACCTGAGGCCGGCTTGCCCGCCGTACGGCAGATACGCCGGGCCAGGCAGCCCGACAGGAGTGCCCGTGATCGGCATTCCCCACGCCGGTGCCACAGCGCCCCCGAGGACGGGATTCATCGGCGGCTGGCCGAACGGGCCCGGGGCGCCCATCATCATGGCCGGCGGAATCGAATTCCCATAAGCTCCGATCCCGCCGATCGGCAGCGGGGCGACAATCTGTCCCTTTTCGCCGTCAACCTGGCGAATCCCCGATGCCTGCTGGATCGTGCCGTCCGGCGAAACCATGGCGGTCGCTTCCGGGCTCTCCATGTCCATGTTGCCGCAGCGGAAAACTGCCAGAATCGTTCCGCGACGGTCGGCTTCGGCAACCGGGTCGAGACCCGGATCGAGACGAGTCGAGACGAGCGTTTCCACTCCCGCAATCGCCAGTTCCTGGTGCTGCGGGCTGGGGAGATAGATCACTTTAGTGACAAAGTTGTTGGCCTGAATCTGGTCGAGATCTTCGTCGGTGATCTGCAGCGGGACGCAACTGTGGGCCAGGTAGGCTTCAGTCTGCGGATGGGCCGGATAGACCTGCAACGTCGGGTACAGCGTCAGACCGTCACGTCCGGGAATGTTCGTCAGTTTCAGACGGTAGGCACACGCCTGGCGGAAGCTGAACCGTCCGGGGACGGCCACCTGGTTGTCGGCGTATCCGCCGGCAATCTGCCAGCCGACCGACATGCCTTCCGGTTCGACGAACTTGATCTGCGTCGTCCGACCGGTGAAGGTGTTGGCAGACGCCATCCCGATGGCATTCAGCACGCCCGGGCCCGGCCCATCAACTCCAGGGCCAGGATTGGCCACGTGATTCGCCGGGGGCATCACATAGTTAGGAGCTCGCCCATTGTCGAAATTACCGCGAGCCACGAGCCCTTCGGGTTCAGACAGATAGGCAGAGCCCGACCGCGAGGCCAGCCCGCTTCCGGTCGACGTGCAGCCGACACACACGGTAACCAATGTCGCCAACGCGAGAAAGTAGTACTTCATTACGACCCCCAGGTATTAGACCGATGGTGGTGACAGGCCGCGACACGGCGACCGATGTGGTAAACGGATTAACGCATTTCGAGAGCCTGAAAACGGCGTTTCTGCTGCGTTCAGGCTCACGTTGTGTTTGATTTCACGGCGATTTGGCGTCGCCCGGATTGTCCCGGATTGGTACAATCACCTCACGACAAACTGACTATCAAGAATCTTCGGAATTCTCGCGCTTGAATCTTTGGTAAAACCGGCACTTTCCTAAAAACATGACAGCCTTCGCCAGATTAACATTTGCGGTAACTCTTCTGGTAACCGCGGGTTGGATCTATGCCGCCCCACCCCGCGTGGCGGGAAACCGCCCGGCCATGCTGCAGGTGCCTGCCCCCGAGGCGAACACCGCTGCACGTCGAATTCCGACCGGCGACAGCAGTCAATTCGTGGCAGCGCTGTTTCCACCGCAGGCGGAACCTCCGGCCGAATCCGACGGCAAGCGCTCGCCTGCGGCCGAACTCAAACGTAGCCGTGAACAGTTGCTGAAGGTCAAATCGCTTTCGGCAAAAGTGACCGAAAAGGTCGAGGTTCTCGAAAAGAGCTTCAAAGCCGAGGGCCGCTACCTGCAGATGGGACTGCAGGAAAACGACTGGAAAATGCGATTGGAGTTGTCCGTCAAGATTGGCGGCGCTTCCGGTTCCTTACTGGAAATCTGCGATGGCGAATTGCTGTGGATGCGGTCGGATATCGATACGGGTCGGAGAAAAGACAGACGGGAAGGCGCCAAAAAGGACCCGCGCGACACCTGGATCACTCGACGCAACGTGACGAAGATCCTGAACGCCGCCAAAAAACTGCCCGACAAATCTTATGAAACCGGGCTCATCACAAGTCTCGGGCTCGGCGGCTTGCCGGCGCTGATTGCTTCGCTCGAACAGAATATGAAATTCAATTCCGTTAAAGATGTCACGCTTCACGACAAGCCGATGATCGTCGTCGAAGGCGCCTGGATCGAATCCATCGCCCAGAAATTGCGCGGGAGCGCCGCGCCGGGGCAACCGGCTCCGACGCTGTTGCCCCCTTCCGCGCCCGATTCCGTCCGCATTTACATCGATCACGCGACGGGCTTTCCGCATCGCATCATGTACCTGAAGAAGATCGCCGGACGCGACGTGCAAAAGCCCATGCTGGTCCTCGATTTCCTCGACGTCGAGATCAATCCGCCGATCAGCGATTCGGAATTCGACTATGTGCCGCCCAAGGACATTACTCCGACCGAGCTGACGCAAGGCTTTCTCGATCAATTGACGCCCCAGGGAAATCAGGCACCACCTGCCGCTCCTCAGCCGGCTGGTCCGCCCGTGAGATAAAACGGGCCCAGGTGGAAAACGCCGTTGAGCGAGACCAGCTCGATTTTTCCGGCGCGAGCGCGGATCAGATTCACGCAGCAGTTGGCCTGCGAGATTTTGGGCGCGCGTTTGAGGTCCAGCCCCAGGAGATCGGAGAGAAGCGCCCGATTGACGACATTGTGGGCCACGACGGCAATCGATTCGCCTATATGCGCCGCCAGCAGCCGCTCGACGGCCGGTTTGGCGCGGCGCAACACGTCCCCGTACGATTCGCCCCCGAAATACGGGGTTTCTGCGGGATTCTCAATGAACATCCGGTGTTCATCGGGATAGCGCTCGCGGATCGTTCCCCAATCGAGCCCTTCCCAGCGTCCGACGTCACACTCGTGCAGTTCCTGCGCGATGGCCGGCTGGAGGTCCAACCGCATCGCGATTTTCGCCGCCGTCTGCCGGGCCCGCAACATGCCGCTGCTGTAGACGTGTCGGATGGGAAACTGCGGCAGGAAATCGGCGACGGCCGCGGCCTGCCGCTCGCCGGCCGCGCTGAGGGGCAGGTCGATGCCGTTCCCCTGCAGAATGTACGGCACACGCTCGTTGGCTTCCGTCGCTCCGTGCCGCACGAGGTACAACCAGGTGACATCCGTTCCCACCGATGAATCCATACGCGGCTCCGATTGCTTTCCAGGAGCCGCATATCATAGCGAGTCATCGCCCGGCGTCGAGCAGCTTGCGATCGGCAAGCGCCACAGCCACGCGAATCGCCTCGATCATTCCGTCTGGACGAGCCACCCCCTTCCAGGCGATATCGAAAGCCGTCCCGTGACTGGGACTCGTCCGTACGATCGGCAAACCCAGCGTGACATTCACGGCCTTGCGCAGGCCGATCAATTTGAGGGCAATGTGCCCCTGATCGTGGAACATCGCCACGACCCCGTCGAACTCTCCGGCAACCGCACGCTGAAAAACGCTGTCGGCAGGCAACGGGCCTGTGACGCAGATCCCATCTCGCGCAGCCGACTCCACCGCCGGCTCGATCGTCGTCCGCTCTTCATCGCCGAACAATCCGTCCTCACCGGCATGAGGATTCAGCGCGCACACGGCGATCCGTGGCTGGTCGACCGCAAGCGATTCCAGAAACCGTGCCAGCAAGCGGACCTTTTCGATGATTCCCGGCGTATTCAATAGCGTCGGAACGCTCTTGATCGACGTGTGCAATGTTGCGTGCACGACCCCCAGGCAGTGCGTTTTGCCCCGCTCCAATGAAATTCCGGGCAGATAGAGCATCATCGCAAAATCCCGAATACCGCAGATTTCCGCGAGAATCTCGGTATGGCCGGGATACGGCAGCCCACCCAGATGCAGGGCCGCCTTGCTGAGCGGGGCCGTCACGATGGCGTCGACCTGACCGGCGAGGGCCGCACGTGTCGCCGCAGCCAGCCAGTCGAACGCAGCCCGCCCGGCCCGCGCGTCGTTGACGCCGGGCCGCACGCGGGCCGCTTCGTCATTCGCGGGATTCCAGCAGGGGATGGAATCCGCCGATTCCATGGCAGCGTCGATCCGCTCGATCGGCTGAACCGTGAGCTGTTCTCCCACCAGATGAATCGCACGCCTGAGCACGTCCGGATGGCCGACCACAACCAGGCGGCGCCGTGTCGACAAGGAACCGTCGCGCCACGCCCGCACGATCACTTCCGGGCCGATCCCGGCGACGTCTCCCATCGTAAGTGCGATACGGCGCAACATGCTTTTTTACAGCCTCGCTGATTTAGGCGAAGCACACCGCCTGCGACAACGGCGCACCGCGTTCGTCTTTCGCCGAAACGGTTGGGTTCGCAATCGGCCATTTGATCCCCAAGGCCGGGTCATTCCAGACCAGCGTGCGTTCGTCCTGAGGCGCGTAGACCTCTGTGCATTTGTAGATGACTTCGGCAATATCGCTCGTCACGCAAAAACCGTGGGCGAAACCGGGCGGGATATACACCTGCCGGCGGTTCGATTCGCTCAACTCGCAACCGAACCAGTGGCCGAACGTCGGTGAGCTGCGGCGCAAGTCGACTGCCACGTCGAGCACGCTGCCGCGGACAACGCGGACCAGTTTCCCCTGTGGGCGGGTGAGCTGATAGTGCAGTCCGCGCAGCACTCCCTGTCGTGACCTCGAGTGATTATCCTGCACGAATTCCACGTCGATTCCCGCCGCGGCAAATCGCGGCCGGTGGAAGGTCTCCATGAAAAATCCACGTTCGTCCTCGAACACGTTCGGTTCAATGACGATGACTCCCGCCAGCTCGGTTGAAACAAATTGCATGATGAAATATCCGTCCAGAAATTCCCGTTCGGTTCGAGTGTAGCAATCCCGCCGGGAACGTGCATCTCCCGCCTCCATTGCTGGCTTCCGCCCCAAAACGCCGTTACTATCGCCGTCACGGAGGCCGCACGCTGGCGGTTTCACAGTGTCTTCCCTGCCCGATGTTTCTCTGGAGCTGAGCATCTCATGTCGGACGAGCTATTTTCCGTCACCGGCCAAATTGTCGTCGTTTCCGGGGGCAGTCGGGGGATCGGCCGGGCTCTTGCCGAAGGTTTTGCCGAGCGCGGATCGCAGGTGATCATCACCGGGCGCGAATCGGCCACCATTGAAGCGGCGGCGCGCGAGATGTCGTCCGGCCCCAACTCCGTCGTCCCGATCGTCTGCGACGTGGCCCAACTCGACGACATTGCCCGGCTGGTTGAAACCGTCGTCGGGCGATTCGGGCGGATCGATACGCTGCTCAACG
>DASYAR010000276.1:0-4876 GCA_036501235.1 Planctomycetaceae bacterium | reverse complement strand
GAATTACATCAAGCGGCTGGTGGGATTGCCGGGCGAAGAACTGAAGATCAGTGGCGGCGACGTCTGGGTCCGGCCCCTCGCGGGGGAGGAAAACGGCATCTATCGAATTCCTCGCAAAGCACCGGAAAAGCAGCGACATTTGCAACTGCTCGTGCATGACAACGATTGCCCGGCGACGAGGCTGCTGGAGACCGGCTGGCCCGAAAGCTGGGCGCCGGTCGATCCCGAGGCGACAGGCTGGGTGGCCGACGGAAAGACACGGGCCTTCCGGGCCGACCCGATTACACCCGGCGACGATCGCGAAGACTGGATTCGCTATTCGCACTACATCCCGGCTGCTGCCGATTGGTCGCGGGCGGAGGCGAAAACGAAGCCGCAATCCTTGCCGAAACCCCAGTTGATCACCGATTTTTACGCCTACAATAACCGGATTACCGTGGGGGACTACGACGACTGGGTCAGGCGCAACGAGATTCCACGGCAGGACTCGGCACTGTGGGTCGGCGACCTGACGTTGACGTGCACCGTGGAAGTTTTCACAGCGGGGGGAGAGGCGATCTTCGAGCTCGTCGAAGGGCAGAGGCGCTATCGCTGCTCGATCGATCTGACGACGGGCCGTGCACAATTGGCCTACCTGCCCGAGATGAACGGCGGCGAGGACTCGTGGATCCCGGCCGGAGATCCGTTCGAAACGGGAATGAACAAGCCCACCAAATACGCCGTCAGTTTCGCCAACGTCGATGATCGGCTCTGCGTCTGGGTCGACGACCGGCTCGTCAAGTCGGTGGAATTCGAAGAGGATTCGGTGAAATTCCCGCTGCAATTCCGGCCGATTCGACCCTCCGAGGCGGATAAAACTCCAGTCGGGATTGGCGTGCGGGGAGCCAAATTGCGCGTCTCGAATCTGAAGATCGAACGCGACATCTATTACAGTCCCGAACCGCAGGGAATGCAGCCCGACCATGACCTGTTTTTTACGCTGCACGATGATCCCGCGGACGATCGTAATGATGAATTCCTGATGCTCGGCGACAACAGCCCGCGCAGCAACGATAGCCGGTTGTGGGCCCCCCCTCACACGGTCTCGCGGCATCTGCTGATCGGAAAGGCGTTCTTCGTGTACTGGCCGCACGGCGTGCCGTTCCTGAACGACGGCCGCGGCTTTCCGATCGGAAAATATTATGAACCCCGACGGCCGGGATCCGACGAGCCGCCAGGGCCTCCGCTCCCCAAATTCAGCGTCCCGTTTTATCCCAACGTCGGCAGGATGCACCGAATCAGATAAGGCAAGCCCATTGAGCCGCGTGCGTTTTTACGCCGCGCGTTGCCGTCGCAGGCCGTTCCTGCAAGTCATGGAGGACTTTTACGATGCCCCGTCTCGATTGCTTCGGACTGAAAAAAATCTATGGTAGCCGCACCGTCGTCAACGACGTGTCCTTTCACGTTGAACGGGGCGAAATCGTCGGGCTGCTGGGGCCGAACGGGGCCGGCAAGACGACGTCGTTTCGCATGACGTGCGGGATGATCGACCCTTCGGCAGGGCGAGTGACGTTGGATGACGTCGAAGTCACCAACTGGCCGATGTACAAAAGGGCCCAGCAGGGCATGGGTTACCTGGCCCAGGAATCGAGCGTCTTCGTCAAGCTGTCGGTCGAGCAGAACATCCTGGCGATTCTCGAGATGCTGCACGTCGGTCGCCGCGAGCGCAAGCAGATGACTGCCGATCTGCTCGAGCAATTCGGGCTCACGAAACTGACGCGGTCGATCGCATCGACGTTGTCGGGGGGCGAGCGGCGGCGACTGGAAATCGCCCGCTGCCTGGCGAGCAAGCCGACGCTCATTCTCCTCGACGAGCCGTTCACCGGCATCGACCCGGTGACGATTCAGAGCATCCAGGAAATCATCAAGGATTTGCGAGATCGCGGCATCGGCATTTTGCTCACTGACCACCGTGAAATGGAAACGCTGACGATCACCGACCGCAATTACATCATTTGCGACGGTCGCGTCCTCTGCTCGGGCGATTCGGAAACCGTGCTCAACGACGAAGGGGCCCAGAAAGCATACTTCGGCAAGCGTTCGTACCATGCTCCGGGAATGCTGAGCGGCACCGATCGCGCCGCGTGAGGTCAGGGAATTCGCCGGGATTCAGGCCGCCGTCGCCGTTCCCGAATTCTGGCGAGTTCGGCTATGCCGCGCGGCGGGAAAAGAATTCCGCGGCGGCCTGGTACGATTCCGGAGTGCCGATGTCCAGAAACGATCCGGCGCCGGGAAAGGCGTGCAGCACTCGCTGCCGCGACCACGCGGGGAACATTTCGCGCTCGATCGACACGGCCCGACCCGCGGGAATCTGCTCGACCAGCGGGCGGTCGATCAAATAAACGCCAGCATTGATCCAACCCGCCCCGCCGGCGGCCTGTTTCTCGAGAAACCGGTCGACGCGATTGTCCGGCGAGCATTCCACTTTGCCGAACCGCGACGTGTCGGCAACCTCCGTCAGGACCAGGCTGGCTTGTCCTGGAGAGAGCCGTTCGTGCCCCGCACGAAATTTCTTGAAGTCGGCGGCGCAATAAGAATCGCCGTTCATTAAGAGAACCGTTGCGGCGGGCGACTGGACGCCGATACCGGCATTCGGAAACAGCTTCGGCAAAGCCAGACGGAGCGCGCCGGCCGTTCCCAGCGGTTCGATTTCGGCGGAATAATCGAGCGTCATACCGCGGTATTCGTCGCCGAATGTGTCTTGCACCTGTTCACTGCGGTAACCGGTCAGCAGCACGACGTGCCGCAGGCCGGCGTCGACAAGCTGGTCGAGCAGGAACGCCAGAAACGGCTTTCCGCGGACTTCCGCAAGGACCTTGGGACGATCGCTCACGACGGTTCGCAAACGCGTCCCCAAGCCCCCCGCCAGGATGGCTCCAGTGGTCGTCGGCATGGTGATCAGGCCGCATTCTTGAACAATGGACGGCCCATCATCCGGTAGCCCTTGATGAGCTCCTGGATTCCGGCGTCGAGCGAGCGCTGGGCCTCGAAACCGGTCTTGCGCAGCCGGTCACTCGAGACGATGTAATTTCGCTTGTCAGGGTCTTGCCCGATGGCGGCGAAGTGAATGTAGAACTTTGAGATGTACTGCTGGACCTTCAGGGCCAATTCTTCTTTCGAAAGATTCGCCGAGTCGAGTCCTACGTTGTAAGGCCTTCCGACCATTTTCGGCGCGTTCGCGATGCAGTGCAGCATGCAATCGGCCACGTCGCGGACATGCACGTAGTTGCGTTTGAAGTCCTTCTCGAAGATCACGATGTAACCTTCGTTGAGGGCCGTATAGACGAAATGATTGACCAAGAGGTCCAGCCGCATGCGCGGCGCCATGCCGAAGACTGTCGCCAGCCGCAACGTGATCGCGTTTTGGCTGTCGAGCAGATGTTTCTCGGCCTCGCACTTCGTGGTGCCGTACAGCGAAATCGGCACGAGCGGCGTCTCTTCGGTGCAGTAGCTGGTGCCTTCGGTGCTGCCGTAGCCGCTGTTGGTGTTCGGGTAAATCACGAGTTGGTGTTTGCTGCGCAGCCGGTTGAGCAGCTTGACCGATTCGAGGTTGACGGACGTGCTCATCTCGGGATCGCGATCGCACGCCGAGGCCCCGACGATGGCCGCGAGGTGCACGATCGCATCCGCATCCTTGACCGCCCCTTTCATCAGCGATTCGTCGCGGACGTCCCCTTTGACGAAATCGAATCCCGGATGCGCACACAGGTGAAACAGCCCCTGTTGCCCTTGGCCGTACATCAGATTATCGACGGCTTTGACCTGATAACCGGCGTCGAGCAGGTGCTCGCAGAGCACGCTGCCGAGGTATCCCAAGCCGCCGGTGACGAGAATTTTCTTGCTCATTCGATTGCCTCCCTGCAATAGCCGCCGCGCATTTCGATCCCAGGAAAGCCGCTGCCACGATCAATCGGGCGTCCCGGCTTCCCTGCCGGGCCGAAATGTGGCAGAGAATCGAAGATGAGTCAAGCGATCTTCGCCCTCCCCGTGCCGTCAGACGGTGGCGGGCAGGGGGCGAAAGGCGATACGATCCGGCGAAAGAACCTCGGGACCGAGTTCGGTAGAGAAGCATTTCCGCAAGCAGGAAACGAGACGTGTCCAATCTTATCGCCTCCGGGCTTATCGCCGAAAAGCTGGATCAGGCCCAGCGGATCCTGGAAGAGCTTGACCTCGATGCGTGGATGGTCTTCGTTCGCGAAAGCAGCCATGGCGGAGATCCGGCGCTGTCATACGTCTACGACGGATCGTTTACCTGGCAATCGGCACTGATCGTGACCCGCGCCGGCGATCGAATTGCCGTCGTCGGCAAGTTCGACGACGGGGCTGTACGCGCCGCAGGTGATTGGACGGAAGTCATTCCCTACGTGCAGAGCATTCGCGATCCGCTCGTCGAGACGATCCGGCGACTCGATCCGCGGACGCTGGCTCTTGATTTCTCCGTGGATGACCATGCTGCCGACGGACTCTCGCATGGCATGTATCTGTTGCTCGTCGAATACTTCGCCGGCACCCTGTATGCCGAACGGTTCGTCAGCGCCGTCGACGTCGTCGGCGCACTCCGGGGGCGTAAATCGCCGAATGAGCTGACACGGATCGAAAAGGCAATCGCCACCGCTCAGGCGATCTTCGACGAGGTGGGACGATTCGCCGCTCCGGGTAAGACTGAACGCGAGGTCGCCCGGTTCATGCAGGACGCAGCCGAGCGGAGCGGGGTGGGAATGGCATGGTCGCCGCCCTGCCCCATCGTCAATACGGGGCCGCGCTCGATGATCGGGCACGGTGTTCCGTCCGACCTGCGAATCGAACCAGGACACATCTTGCATATCGATTTTGGTGT
>DASYAR010000275.1:0-4366 GCA_036501235.1 Planctomycetaceae bacterium | reverse complement strand
TGGCGCTGCAATTCGGAACGCACGTTGACGTTCGATACGCGCTCCCCTGGCGGGTTGCGGTTAAACGATTTGAATTCCAAGTCTCCCGGCAACTCATGCTTAGCAGCCTGTACAGCCGATATTTACGATACAGAGTCCCCTCTCTACCAGCTGCGCCTCGCCAGCTCCTCGTATGCCGAACATTGCCTCCAGACCCTCGGTTTCTGCCGGTACGCAGCGCTCCGTTCCGGAGGGGACGGCGATGTCGACAGCTCACCTGCTGCATTACGACCTGCTGTCGCTGGCCGGCCGTGGCACTTTCGCGGAAGTCTGGCAGGTTCGTGATCGGCGGACGGGACGAATGCACGCGCTCAAACAATTGCGGGCAGAATGGGTCGATCGCCCGGCAACGCGCCAGATCCTCAAGAACGAAGCTGAAGTCGGGCACAAAGTCTCGAGCGATCACGTCGCCAGGATCGGCGGCGCGGATCTCGACGCGACGACGCCCTATGTTCTCGTGGAATGGCTCTCGGGCGGGACGTTGGAATCCCATTTGCCGGCCGGGCAGAGACTTGAATGTCGCGAAGCGCTGTGGGTGGCCCGCCAATGCGCCCAAGGAATGCACGCGCTCCTCATCGCGGGATATACGCACGGTGACATCAAGCCGTCCAACATTTTCGTGTGTCAGGACGGGACGGTGAAGCTGATCGATCTGGGCTTCGCACGGCCGGACCAGCTTCCGAACACGGAACTTTCCTGTTCAGGTTACGGCGTATTGACTGGAACGCCGGAATATCTCGCCCCGGAATCACTGGTTGCAGGTAATCCGGGTGGGATTTCTCGGGACGTTTACAGCCTGGGGATCACGCTTTATCGGATGCTCACAGGCGTCTTACCGTTTCAGGGAGAATCGATCGCCGACATTCTCAAACAGCATCAAGAGGCCCTGCCGGCACGCTTGCGCTGCCTGGCCCCGGAAGTCCCGCGCGAAGTCAACGACTTCGTCCACCGCCTGCTGGCAAAGCAGCCGCTGCGCCGTGGAGGCGGTTTATCTTGGCTGATTCACGAATTGCTCGGGCTGGAGCTGTTGCTGTTGCCGGGGAGTGCCTAGGCGCTAGTTGCGACGGAGCTGCTGTGTCAGCCTGACGAACATCGCCGAGCATTCCTGGCGGACCTCGGTCAGGCCTGCCGGAGTGATATTCGGGCCGCGAACATAGTCGAGAATGATTTTTTCGGCCGCCGCCAGGCCCTCGCACGCTTCCGGGATCTCAGAGGCGATCTCGTGCGGGATCGTCGTCACGCCGTTGAGATCGCCGTGCAGCAGGTCCCCAGGATAGATACAAATGCCCCCGACCGTCACGGGCACATTGACGGCCAGCGTATGACAATAACCATGCGCGCAAATCGCCCCCGATGTGAATGTCGGGAAGCCGATTTTTTCGACCTGTTCCAAGTCGCGGCCCGCGCCCGACGTGATCAATCCCTTGGCGCCGAAGGCCTTGTACACCGAGCACATGACTTCGCCGAATGTCGCAGAGATCACCGGCTGGTCGAGGTCCTGGTAAACCATGACCGCCGGTCCTGGGAGTCGCGGGTACGATTCGACCTGCTGGCTCAGGCTGGCATAGACGTCGCCCGACCTGGGGGGTGACATGCTGCGAAATGTCGACGTTACGGCATACCCGACCATGGGCGGCAGGTGCGGGAAGCAGGCATTGATGCCGCCGTTCATGAATCCCGTATTGCGCGGACGAATCTCGAACAGTTCGATGGCGTTGCAGATGGTGGGCGTATCGAACCGGGCCAGGGCGGCCAATCGTTCAGCCGATAGTTCGGGAATTTGCATGGTTTTTTGGCAGGCGTCGAAACGAGGAAGGAATCACAATCTGAACGGACTTCCGAATATAATCAACCGGCACGGAACGCAACAGCCGGAGGGGCGGCTGCCCCGAACTGAACATTTTCCAATTCTGAGAAAATGCGAGACGAGCTCGATCCCGCGTTGAGAGTCTCCACGCAACCCGCGAAAATACAATCGTTCCGGGGCGTTCATTCTATTTCAGATCGCTTCTTCCGTTCCGACCCAGTCCCCAGCTCTTATACCTCATCCGTATTGTCACATGAATACAACTGTCGCGCGGCGAGAAATTCATTACACCCGCATTGACGAGATCCTGGCCGATGTGGAGCGCCTGGCGAACCATAAATTCACGACCGTCGGCAAGTGGACGTATCCTCAAATCCTCGATCATCTAGCGAAAACTTTCATTGCATCGGTCGATGGTTTCGGATTCAAGGCCCCGTGGTTCGCGCGTGTTTTGATCGCACCGTTTTTGAAGAACTCGTTTTTGACGAAGCCGGCCAAGCCGGGATTCAATCTTCCCAAGTCGGGGAAGGGCCTGCTTCCCGACTCCGATATTGCGATGCCCGCGGCGCTCGAACGTCTGAAACAGGCAATCGCCCGCTACAAGCAAGAGCCGCAACGCGCACCCCATCCATTTCTAGGAATGTTGGCAACCCAGGAATACGACTCATTGCATCTGCGGCATTCCGAACTCCACATGAGCTTCGTGGTTCCCGATGAAACTGGCTGATTTGCTTGCAGATTTCGAGGAGGCCGAGCCTGAAGAAGCTCTCGAAATGCTGATCGATTTCGCAGAGCGTCTTCCCGCAGCGAAGCCCGGACGGGAGGCCGTGCCGGAAAATGCCGGATGTCGCATCCAAGATTGCCAGACGCCGGTTTATTTGTGGGTTGATGTAGCTGAAGGAAAGGTGCAACTCGAGGCGGTCGTCCCAGAAAAGTCTCCCACAGTGCGAGGTTTTGTGGCACTGCTCGTGGAAGGGATTTCGGGGGCCGCACCAGACGAAATTGCCGGCCTTCCCGATGATTTTCTGCCCCTCTTGGGTTTGTCCGAGACATTGGGGATGACCCGCCAGCGGGGCTTCCGAGGAATTGTCTCGCGAATCAAACGCGAAGTGGCGCAGAAGACGTAAGATGGTCCGACTTTCCGGGACAGGACGCAGACCGGTCACGCCTGTGATTTCCTGAAAATTCGCCGGTTTTTTGAAATCCCCTCTCGCATTGCCGCAGGAATTGATTACTCTAAGAGTGCTGCGGTCAAACGACTCTCCCGCCTGTGAAATTAACCCCGCCCGTTGCACCGCGACCGCAGATGCACCTCGATCGTTGTTAAGGAATTGGAGACCAATAGGATGATGCAGCTTGAAACCTCTGTGCCCCGCTTGCTTCCTTCGGCCGAATTGCCTCGCTATACGTATGTTCCCGGCAGCGGTTCTCCGCATCCAATTCGCGATCCGCGCGGCCACAGTCACAACCGCAAGCAACCGCCGCCGATGGCCCTCGACCCGGACACCTGGGCCGAGAATCGCTGGTATTTGTGGGCCATCGATCTGTTCAACCTTGGTTATTACTGGGAAGCCCACGAAGAATGGGAACGGTTGTTCCGCGCCACCGGGGCTGATTCGACGTGCGGCCGGTTCCTCAAGGGATTGATTAAACTGGCGGCCGCGGGCGTTAAAGTTCGCGAGCACAGCCTGCACGGCGTGCGGCGACACGCGGCCTCGGCCGGCGAAGTCTTCGCCGACGTTGCGGCTGAAGCCAGCACCGAGTTCTTCTGCGGCCTCGAATTTACCAAATTGCAGTATGCGGCGGACCGCGCGGCCCAATTGGTCTATAAGACGAATTATCCGACCGGCAAGCCGACTCGGGTGTTTCCGTTCCTGCTGCAGCCGAATCCATTGCCCCTGGCTTTCTAAAACGTGAATTGAGACGTCACCGACTTTCGCCCGGAGGGCGAAGTTCACGGTCCAGCCGAAATTGATGCCTGAGCATCCGGCTGGCTGCGACCTTCGCCCTCGTTTTTTTGACGATCCCGCGCTTTCTGATTATCTCGGTGCAGTCTCGAACTATCGCATCCCGATTCGCAGCCTGAATTCTCGAGGACCGATCATGACGCTCGCACGTTCGCTCTCGTTCGCCTGTTTCCTGGGATTGCTGACGCAATCTGCGAATGCGGCCGATACCAAATCGGCGGCGCAACCCGCGACCCGTCCCGATTCCGACTTTTACCTGCAAGGCGAGTACGCAGGGACGATTTTTCAAGGGGAGAAAATCAGCCAGGCAATTGGCCTACAGGTCATTGCCCGCGGGAACGGCAAATTCGAGGCGGTCGAATATGAGGGGGGCCTGCCCGGCAACGGCTGGAACCTCGGGCCCCGCCGCAATTATGCCGGCGCAAAAATCGCCGACGGGATTGCCGAACTGACAGGGCATGGTCGTCGACTCGTCGTTCGTAGTCGAGTGGTGCTGATTCAAGATGAATCAGGAACGGTTTTGGCCCGGCTGCTCAAATACTTGCGCCGCAGT
>DASYAR010000274.1:0-11490 GCA_036501235.1 Planctomycetaceae bacterium | reverse complement strand
GCCAGGATGCCACTTAGCGGCACGGGGCGCGTGGACATGAACGATTTGCGGCCGCGCGTCCTGCTGCGATGTCGACCCACGCGACCTTTCCAATTCCCGGAGCGCTGCGTCGAGAATCTCCCCGCAGTGCTTACACTTCTTGGCGTCCCGCTTGATCGTTTCGCGGCAGAACGGGCAAAGGGCCGTGCCTTCCTTCGCCGGAACGAATGTTGTAGCGCGAGGTTGCACTATCAATTCAACGGATTGTACTGCGGTCGCTTTTGCATTTGCTTCCGCTGCCACGTTCCGTTCGGCCCGACGCGCGAGAGCCGTTTTCACGTTACTTCCAACCCTGGAAAACGCGCTCCGCACAGTTTCCATCGAGAAACTGAGGGCATTGCGAATTGGATCTTCAATCAGTTCCCCATCGCCGGAGCCCGCATTCTCGCCGAATAATCCCGGCAGGTCACCAGCGCGAAACCAATCATCATTGTCTTCTCCCCGCCGGACGAGGGCATCTTGCGACAGTTTGCGCTGTGCTGCCAATTCACGAATTCGCGCCGCCGTTGTTGGCCCGCGGACGACATCCCCTGTGCGGACAAAATAATCTGCCTTAATTGCCATCGGCTGGCCCTCTTATTCGTCGAATAGAAGTTGAACCAACCCAGCCTACTCGCCGGCCCGAAGCAACTCAATAAAGAAGGTACGGACGATGCCAGCCACGCTGTTGTCGGGGAACTTGGAAATGACGCAACCCCGTCGCCATCAATGCGCCGGGCCAGCAATTCGAGGACCGGATGGACTTTGTTTCACTTCAGCAGCTTCGCTGCCTTTTTTCCGGCCGTCGTCTCGGGATACTTATCAACGATTTCCTTCAGGACTTTCCGGTAGCCGTCCGACTTACCGGCCTTGAGCAGCGATTCCGCAGCCTTCAGCTTCGAATCGGCCGCCTTTTCGTCGCGCTCCGGCTTCCGCTTTGCGAAGTCTTCGTCATCTGCTTTCTTCTTTTCAGCCCGTTTGGCATTTCTCTGCTGCTCAAGCTCCAAGTTTTCCAAATCGCGCCTTACTCTTTGCTTGGCGGCAAGGTCGAAGATCATGCCGTCCTTGGTTTCTGGATCAAGCGTGATCTTCAGACGTAGCGGGCGCTTTACACCAATCGCCTCTCCTGGAAGTAGCAGCCGAAGCTCTTTGGCTTTGCGGATTGGAAGCTCGAAGACCAAAATATCTGCAACGGTTTTTTCCGGGTAGACGGATTCACCCTCTTTCAATTGACCTTGAACGTCGGTCGTAATTCCAAAGGTTATCCGTTTATATGTGTTCCCGAATTCATCGGAGGCCCGCGCAACCATCGTGCGTTCCAGATCAAAGGTTTTCGTTGACCAACCCCGATAATCGTACTTTTTTGTGTCGCTTTCGTTCTTGATCCCGACGAAGACCGAAAGCAGTTCGTCTTCTGAAAGCGTCTGCCGGCCAAGCGAACGAAGCGAAATCGGAGCCCGGCGAACGGCACCAACAAAAACCGTCAGGTCGTCATTTACTTTCACGAAATGCGTGGCATCCTTCCAGTCGTCGTCTTTGCCGTTTTCTTGGGCAATTGCGGAGACCGTGATTCCGAACGCGAAGAGGATACTGCATGTTCTGAGCATGATATCGTGGCCCGCAGAGGCACGTATAAAACCGCCAGATAACGATGATGGTCAGGCCGGAGGGGCAGGTCAACCGAACGGAAAAGAATCAACGGTGAACCCCACCGACATTTGCAGACCAGCCCGCGGCCCCTGACAATTGCCAGGATTCCGACCCGAGCCCAACGCAACCCCCACAGGCGCGATCATGCCCATCGTCACCACCGACACTTTGGCCATTGGGCTACGACACGTCTGGTACGCGAGGTGATAGCGGGCCTGGGGTCGTGGGCGATGAGTCACGACGTCGAGCGGTGTGGCACCATTCGCGCCAAACTCAGGCCGGTGTAGAATTTGGCCGTCCGTATCCCCCTCTATCCACCGGAGGCCAGCATGGCGAAGCAAAGTGCGCCGATATTTTTCAACAACTGCAACAACCGAGATCATGTTGCGAGATATGGCAAAGATGCATTTGTCGATCTAGATTGCGAGGGGGCCGCAATCCTCATTGGCAACTGACCTGAAGCCTGACGACCTCTGCGTCGTTGCCACCCAAAACAAAACGAGAGACGTCGTCGAATTCGTCTGGTTCTCCTTCGACGAGGAAACAAAAGAGAAATGCCGAGACAGCGGGGTGCCAGTCCGCGTTCAGCGAGGCACACGAATCAAATCGGAAAAATTGAAAAAGTCGGTTGCATCCAAAACGAAAAAGTATGGTGCGTTATTCAACGTGCTCGGGCACTTCAGGCGAAAGGCGGTGATCTAGAGCGCAGTTTCATCTTTGCGGGAAACAGCAAGCCGCCCGTCAACCCTCCCGCCCCGAATCCCGACGCCACTCCTGAATTGGAGTGAACTTCCGCCCACCGCGATCATCACCGCCATGCCTGATCCCGACGCCGTACCCATCAACGCCTTCTTCGATTCGACAGGCACGCGCCCGAACGAGAGCGCAGACTTCGATGTTCAGCAGACTCTGCTCGACGCCGAAGTCATCCTCGGGCGCGACGTGATGTCGGGCGACGAATTCATTCTGTTCGGCCGAGATGCTGTGTTGCGGATCGCCAGCGGCCATGAACCGGAGGGAGCCCGCACGCTACGAATCGAACTCGATCGCGGGGATCTCGCCGAAGGAAGCGAAGACCTTGCACGCGCGCTCGCCCTGGTGGAAGCGGTCAAGGGGAGCCACGATTACGTTTCGCCAATTCAGGGCCAGGACGATGGCGACGAAGGGACCGACTGATGTGCGGACGTTACAACATCAAAACGAACGGCCGCGACTTTGCGGAGATTCTGGAGGTCGTCAGGGAATTCGATTTCGACTTCCAGCCCAGGTACAACGTGGCCCCCACCCAGACGGTGATCTGTGTCCGGGACCGCGATGAGCGAGAGTTCTTCCAGGCGAAGTGGGGCCTCATCCCGAGCTGGGCCAAGGACGCGAAGTTCGGAGCGAGTTGCATCAATGCCCGGTCCGAAACCGTCGACACCAAGCCCGCCTTCCGCAGCGCCTTCAAGCGGCATCGCTGTCTCGTCCTGGCCGACGGGTTCTACGAGTGGCGCAAGACCGACAAGCAGCCGCACAACATTACTCTGAAGTCCGGCCCATTGTTCTTCGCGGGGCTGTGGGAGACCTGGAACTCAGCCGCGGCCTGATCCGTGGTGTGCGGAAGGTGGTCATCATGCAGCGGTTGCATGTCTCCGACCTGAGTGGCCACATCATCGATCGCGGGGGGCTTCGACCATATCTGCCTGCCGTACCGCTATGAATCCGGACGAATGAAGCTCACCAGCATCGGCTGGTGCGACCCCCGCACGGAACCTGGCGAACTGCTGTGGACTGCCGTGCCGCAGCAGATGAAACAGGCCTTCGCCAACTTCCCGCCACGTCTGGAGGCGGGACAGTTGCAACAGCGGCCTGTTCCCGAAGGCGGGGCCATGTTCCACCGGGACTGGTTCAAGACCGTCCCCGAGTTGCCGCGAGGCGCCAAGGTGGCAGTCCGCTATTGGGACAAGGCGGCCACAGACGGCGGGGGGGACTATTCGGTCGGCGTCCTGATCGTGGAATACGATGGCCTGTGGTACGTGGCCGACGTGGTCCGCGGACAATGGTCTACATTCCAGCGCAACTCGATCATTCGGCAGACGGCGCAGCTGGATAACCAACGGTTTGATAACTGCGTCACGGTCGTCGAACAGGAGCCGGGGAGCGGAGGGAAAGAGTCAGCCACCTTCACGATCCATAAGTTGGCCGGGATGCGCGTGCGGGCGGACAAGGTTACGGGAACCAAGGCAGCTCGGGCACAACCCTTTGCCGATCAGTGTGAGGCCGGGCACGTGTTCCTGGTCCGGGGAAAATGGAATACGCGGTTCGTCGAAGAGCTGTGCGTGTTCCCCGCTGGTGACTACGACGATCAGGTGGACGCCTCGTCCGGCGCTTTTGCCTGGTGCCTGAAGACCCCCAAGTACGAGGCCCCCAGTTCGGCGACGGGATACCACAACGACCCCCGTCGGTACGGCGTCCTGTTAGACCCATCCGTCCCGATCTGGTGGCGGCGGAATTAGCGTCGGAGTGGGTGTGTGCCCACCTACGCCGGGGGTCCGGCCCCGCGAGAAGCCTCACTTCTATATTGGGGCTGGATGGCGACCATTCCCTGCGGATTAGCCCGGATCAGGGCCGTTTGACCCCCGAATAGAGGCTAATTGGCCCTAATTGGGGCCGATTTTGCGCACGCGAATCACCCACGAAACGTGACACAAGTCTATGGCACGTTATGAGTTGCAAAAACAGCAGTTAAGCTGCGGCGTTTAGGGGGTTCTCCAGCGCAATGCACCGGCAGGCCGCCCAACGTGTGCGCAAGTCCAAACGCCAAAGCAGGCTACGGCGACGCACCAGAAACGTCGCCCGCCGGTCGCCAAAAAAATGCGCGGGTCGTTATCAGTCACTATGGTTATCAATTTGTGGCAAGCTGTGGGGGTTGGGGACTACCAACACTGACCCAAGATGCGCGAAATGGGTCTGTGTTGGCGCGGCTTGGCGCGTGTTGCATGGACGTATTGCGCGGGGCCTCCTCGGACCAGTTCCGATTCGCCGGTGGCGCTGGGAATCGTTTGAATCATTGCAAGCCAAACACATCACGCTGATAATAGCGCCCAGACGAGCGGACTTCGCATCCTTCCGCGTAGTTGTGCTCAGTCGTCAGGTGAAACATGAAAACTGGAATTTCAGTCAACGCGGTGTTTGCCGTCGCGTCGATTTCGGCACTCGCCGTCGCGACGAGTCTGTTCGGCTCGCGTGTATTTGGCCAGGTCGCGGGATCACAAACCGGACAACTTGCTTTCGAGAAACCCGCCTGGTTGGATGGAGCAGGAAAGGACTTGCGCATCAGGGTCCACGGAGAAGTGCTTGACGAATCCGGTGTACCGGCCAATGACTGTAAAGTGGTTGTCCGTGTGAAAACGAACTTTGGAACGACCGACCTCCCCGCAGTGGTCGAACGGAATCAATTTCAATTTTGGGTTCCCGTCGGAGAAGCGGGCTGGTTCAACGTCCATTTGCATGCGGCCTCCGCAGATGGCCGACGGGTCGTATCGGAAGCCATTTCCGGGTTTGAGGTTCGCCGGGCCGCGATCGACGGACTCAAATTGACGGTCAAACCACCGGAACGCACGGTTTTCGTCAGAGTTGTCGACCAAGGCAAGCCAGTACCCGATGCCTTCGTCGTGGCCGAGGTGGTTGGCGCGCCGTTGACCGCCAGGACGAACGGAATGGGCTTTGCCAGATTCCCGTTGCAAAATCGCGACAAGTTGTACCAACTGACGGCCTGGACCCATGACTATAGGATTGGGGGTTACTCGTTCAATCGCGATCCGCCCCGCGATCCCTCGGGAAGCAAGTTCACGATCGAACTTGAGCCGTGCCGACCACAAGTCATTCGCATCATCAATGCCGAAGACAAGGCCCCTATCCCCAACCTGGATTTTGTCCTGACGGTCGGAACCGGAGCTCCCAATTATCAATTCCCCGGGTCCACGCCTGGTTGCGAAATGAAAACGGACGACAAAGGAGAAGCCGTCTACCGGTGGTTTCCCGATTGGAAGACCCATGGATCGTATGTCGAGATCGTCGATCCACGCTGGGTTAAGGTGGCGAAAGAAAAACCAGCCGATGCTGCAGACGACACAACTGATGGCGCAATTCTCGTCCGTATCAGGAAAAGCCGTTTTGAAACCAGGAAACGAGTTGTCGGACAGATCACATCAACTGAAAGCAACGTGGCCGGGTTCTTCGTCGAAATGTGGTCCTTTCAAGGTGAAGAAGAACGTCGATCGGATGTGCGTTACGCGTTTACCGATGAGAACGGCAGGTTTGCGGGAGATTATCTTCCAGGCTCGACTTATTGCATTTTTGTCAACGACGCTCGCTTCGTCAGTAACATCATCGATTTGATTCCGCATGAACCTGCTGCCGACAAAATCAACACACCGTCGCTCACAATCTCGAAAGGGCAACCAGTGGAGGTCACCGTGACTTCCGGACCTGCAAAGGCTCCGGTTGCTCACCAGTGGATCCAACTTGAAACTCCTCATGACTATTTATGGCGCGAAAATGGAACAACGCGGAACGGTGCCGGTAGTCGCAGGTGGGAGGTCACGACCGACGAACAAGGACGGGCTCACACATTTGCGCTTCCCGGAGAGAAGATTCGAGGATCTATTTATACTCCCGAGTGGAGGGCGAATGAATCGGTGGACGTCAAAACCGATGGCGCGACCAGACTCGAATTCCATCGAGAGATTGCCCACGCGAGAAAGATCGTCGGTCGCCTGCTGATTGTCGGAGATGTCGAAGCCGATTTGGATGGCGCTGTCATTGAAATCGGTTCCGTCGACGGTCAAACGCGCGAGCGCAAAATGTGCAGTGCAAATGAACGCGGCGAGTTTGAGTTCGAATCCAAGGCGTCCCAGCTTGGATTCTACGCGCGCACGCAGGACGCGACGGTCGCGGCCGTCGAGGTCATCGACCGTCTCGATCAACCGCTCGAGTTGCACCTCAAACCGACTGGTGAATTGCGCGGTCAATTGCTCGGCAAGGAGGACCTGCCGCTCGAACGACATGCTGTGCATGCATCGCTTCACGTTTCGGGGATGCGAGACTTCAACAAACCGTTCCCGACAAGTTTTCTGGCGGCGACCTTCGATGCCGAGACCGACAGCGAAGGCAACTATACGTTGTCGGGACTTCCGAGTGAGGTGTCGCTCGACCTCACCGCTGATCCCATTGACGGCCCGGCTCGCGAGAGTTATTTGCAGGATTTCTACCTAGTCCCCGACGAGTCCCGTTCGCGCACGATCAGCCGGTTGTGGAAACCGGAGCGAAAAATCCCGTTCGGGGAACGCTACGCGGGGATCTTGCGCGACTGCCGCTTGTCGAATTTTCACGCATTGGTCATTCTGATGCGACCTGCGGATGACACGCGACGCTTTGTTGATTCCAACTTCATGGACTACGAGACGACACGGGAAATCATGTCGTTCATGCAGATTCAGGGGCCAGTCGGCGACCAGTCACCGGACCCTGAAGTCGCGGAGTTTGCGCGTTCAAAGAACTGGCCGCTGCCCGAGAATGGTCGAATCCTAGCCATTGCGATTGATTCGGCGGGGCGCGACCTCGGACGGATCGAAATTGACTCGAAAGACCCGGCGGGTGCGAAACTGGCAGCGGACTTTGTCCGCAAACATGCGCCGGTTCAAATCGACGCAAAAGAAAAATGGGACGAGGCATTGGCGCTCGCCGGGCGCTCCGGTCGCAAAGTCTGGGTCCGTATCAGTCAGCGATATTGCCGACCATGCTTTTTGCTGAGCCGTTGGTTCGACGATCAAAAAAAACCTCTCGACGAGGACTACGTATTCCTCAAGATCGACGATGTACGCGACCTGCATGGAAACGAAGTTGCCAAAAGGCTTGATCGCAGCGAAGAACAAGGCGTTCCTTTCCATGCCATCTTCGATTCCAACGGGACGATCTTGATCACCAGCGAGGGTCCGTTGGGCAATATCGGTCACCCCAGCGGCGTTGAGGGAAAGAAGCACCTGCGAAGGATGCTGCTGGAAACTCGAGAAAAGCTGACAGAAAAGCAGATTGACGAGATCGTCGCCACCTTAAGCGACTGACACCGTCCGCCTTCGGCAAACAGATCCAGTCGATTGATTGCAAACGACATTTGGATTGCTTCGGTCACATCGACCGACACGTCGAACTAGCGGCTAAGCCCGTTGTCACCGCAATGCCCTCGCCGTCGAAGATCGGTCCTGAAGTCGTATCGCGCCTCCGTCGATCAGGATTTTGCTGTCAGCCTCTCCCGGCCCCATCCCACCACCTATAATGAGGTCGTTGGGAAGTATCACTGGAAGAACGGGGTGGTGAATTTGAATGCAATAGCGCCCGAACACAATCAGATGGGTTGGCGGTTCGACAATACTTACTCGCGGCTGCCCGACCTCCTGTTCACTCCGGTTCAGCCGGCCACTGTAGGCGCGCCCCGGTTAGTGATTCTCAACCATCGACTGGCAGACGACCTCGGCCTCGACGTCAGCACGATTTCACCGGAAGCCACCGCGTCGCTATTCGCAGGCCAGAATCTGCCCAGCGGTTCCCGGCCGATCGCACAGGCGTATGCCGGACACCAGTATGGCCACTTCACGATGCTCGGTGACGGCCGTGCCATCCTGTTGGGTGAGCACCGTTCGCCATCCGGTCAATTGGTCGATATTCAATTGAAGGGGGCAGGGCAGACGCGGTTCTCGCGTGGCGGCGATGGCCGTGCCGCACTGGGGCCGATGCTCCGCGAATACATCATCAGCGAGGCGATGGTCGCCCTCGGCATTCCGACTACGCGAAGTCTCGCCGTCGTCGCCACGGGCGAACCAGTTTACCGCGAGGACAGGCTGCCAGGGGCGATCCTCACTCGCGTGGCCGCCAGTCATATTCGGGTTGGAACGTTTGAATATCTGGCGGCCAGGCACGACGAATTGAATCTGCGGGTCCTGACCGACTACGCGATCAATCGTCACTATCCGGAACTGGCAGACTCACCGAGCCGGTATGGGGAATTTTTCCGTGCGGTTATGGACCGACAGGCCGCGCTCATCGCCCGCTGGCAGCTCGTCGGTTTCATTCATGGGGTGGTGAATACCGACAACATGGCGATATCAGGAGAGACGATTGATTACGGCCCATGTGCGTTCATGAATGTCTACAATCCGGACACGGTCTTCAGTTCCATCGACCACCGCGGCCGATACGCATACGGCAACCAACCCGCCATCGCGCAGTGGAACTTGGCCCGTTTCGCCGAGACCCTGTTACCGCTCCTGGCTCCTCAACAGGAGCAGGCGATTGCCATCGCGACAGAGCTACTCGGCCAATATCCGGCTCTGTTCGAGCAGTACTGGCTGGCCGGGATGCGGGCCAAGCTGGGGCTCGAGAGCGCCGAGGCCGGCGACGTGGAATTGGCTCAGTCTCTGCTGACCTGGATGCAAAACATGCGGTCCGATTTTACCAACACGTTCCGCGACTTGTCGGCGGATGAGTCGCCAACCGGCGAACGGTATGACGATCTGGACTTCCGGTCATGGCATTCGGAATGGCAGCTTCGCCTCAGTCGAGAGCGCCGGCCGAGCAGCCTGGCCCACGCCGCGATGAGGGAGGTCAACCCGGCCGTCATTCCCCGGAACCATCAGGTCGAGGAAGCGCTCGCCGCCGCGGAGGAGCACGACGATCTGTCGGTGCTCCACCGCCTGCTGGCCGCGCTGGCAAAGCCGTATGCAGCCGACGTCGATTCGGCAATGTATCGAGAGCCTTCACCTGACGATGGCAGCTACCGAACGTTCTGTGGAACGTAGGAAAGGCGCCGCCCGTGGAAAGAGGCGGCAGGACAAAGCCGTGGGGTGCAACTCCGAACGGAGGCATAGCCGTCCCTCAGTCGGCTGATGCCGACTGAGGGGCTTCGGTTCCGCTGGCGTCAGGGAGCATCGGTCACATCGATCGAAGTAGCGAAACTGCGTCGGTGGCCGAGGTCAAAAATCTGTCGAATGACCGGGCGAGCCTTCGACAGCGATTCTTCGAGGACGGCCGACTCCGCAAAACCGCGCCCGCATCCCTTCCCTTCCTCCCCCATCCGAGGTAACTGACCCACTCCGATAACCCGAACCTTCCCCGGAGAACAACATGCACCTCGGCTCCCCGATCCGCGTCGATGCCACGAAGATCCTCTCCCGCCGCGAACTGGCCGCCGTGCTGGCCGACCTGGCCCACAAAGCGCCGAGTTCCGCCAACACCTGGCTCAACCTGATCCTGGTCCGCCTCTCGTGTTGCTGCGGGCTTCGCGTCTCCGAGATCGCCGGCCTGCGGTTGTCGGACGTCCGTCTCGATCCGTCGCGCCCCCACCTGCGGATTCGTCGGGGCGCATCGAAGGGCGGCCGACCTCGGATGGTCCCGCTGTGGTGGGACTCGGGCACGCTGGCCGATCTGAAGCGCTGGAAGGACGAGCGGCTTCGCCAAGGCGCCACAGCGGACGACTGCTTCGCCGGTTCAGTCATCGACAAGCGCCGAGGCACGCGGTTGTCACGCCACACGCTACGTCGCCGGTTCCGTACGGCGTGCAAGGTCCTCGGCCGCGAGCGGCTCGAAACTCTGACAATCCACCACGGCCGCCACACGTTCATCTCGCACGCACTTGCTGGCGACAGAAAACTTGCCGAGGTCAGGGACGCCGCAGGTCATGCCAACGTGTCGATCACGTCGGCGTATTTGCACGTGGCGGTGGAGGATGATGCGGTCGGGGAGTTGTTCGCGTTTTGAGGGAGCCTGTGGACCGAGGCATTTGCAACGGCGTTTCGTGCGACCCGTGAATTCACGCCGCGTCGCTGGCATCGGCCTGATCGTTTCCAATCGCTCGCACGCGCGCACTCAACTCCTTCCCGGGTGAAAACGTCACGACGAGCTTCTCGGAAACGAAGACCTTCTCCCCTGTGCGAGGATTACGTGCCTTGCGTGCCGCTCGTTTCCGGACTTCGAAGACGCCGAAGCCACGCAATTCGATGCGTCGATCCGTGAGGATCGTCATCACGATAGCATCAAACGTTTTCTGTACGACCATCTGCGTCTGCAATACGGTCAGGCCAGTCTTCTCGGCAATGGCCTTTGCCATTTCTTTCTTCGTCATGATTCCGTTCTCCGGCGACAAATGCGGCCATCAATTCCTTGTCGGAAGTTTACCTGGCCTGCCGCGTTGGCGGGAAGATCGAATATGGTAGACTGACTGCGTAATGCGATTAGCTGCCGCTGCTGACGGTCGTCACCTGAAATTTGGGTGGGCTGGGCGCAAAATGCGCTAGATTAGCACCACATTTCACAGAAGTGGCTGATGGCGACCGACGACGCCACGAGGACCATCGATGAAGTTGCAAGAATGGGAAGTGACCATCCTACAGATGATTGAAGAATCCAATCACGAATGCGGGAATCGGAGGGTCCTGAAGGAATGGCGGGCGAAACTCGCGAAGGAGCCGCACTTCTTACCATCGTTTCAAATCGACGAAATCATGCGGGAAGTTTGGAAAAGGCTTTCCAAGTAGCGATTCTTGGGCTTGGGCCGAGTGCGTCCGGCAGCTGCTGGGACACACGAACACCACCTCGACGCAGCGCTGCAGTACCTGGGCGACCGGGAGTTGGCGGACGCACAGGATTTGGTACCTCTGTTCGTGTCAACTCCGAACTTGTAGTTCTTTTGATTCTGACGAAGTATTGGACCGGGCACGTTGATGACTTCGGAGTTGCACGCAGGCGGACGGGGCAGATGAGTGCTCGCACCGGCACGAACGCAGGAAG
>DASYAR010000273.1:0-26328 GCA_036501235.1 Planctomycetaceae bacterium | reverse complement strand
TAGCATGTTCACGATTCTCACCGGCATCGCTGGAGCGTCAGCCGCGGTCCTCGTGGGCTTGTGGTACTCGGGCATCCAGCGCGATTAGCGAGCGGGATTCGCCACGTCGAGACGCAGAGGAAATGCCTGCCGGGGATCATTTTCCCATTGGAATCGCCGGGCGAATTCGCGGGGTGTGAGGGTTTGTTGCTCACCGGCTTCGGTTTCCACGATGTAGACGAGTTCATCGTCCACGTCGACCGCAGCCGAGTAATGCCCTTCCGGGCTGATGAAGACCGGCCGGCAATCGCGGACCATCAGCAGAGTTCCCAGAAGTCGTCCATCGCGGCCGTCGCGAAATCGGCAATCCGAATTGGGGGCCCGTTCGGCGATGATCCGGCCGCCCGACGAGAACTCGGCCGCGCCCTGGTCGCAGGGGGCTTCACACACCGTCACGGCGGAAAACGCGTCGGCAACCGGCCAGCGCTTGAGGCACGTCGGCGTTCGCGCGACGATCGTCGCATCGTCCGGCCAGACGATGTTTCCCGGCTCTTCTCCGACAATAACGGTCTCCGTCAAACGCCCGTCGATCGAATCGATCACTGCCACGTCCCGCCCTCCCCATTGAATGACGCCGATGCGCCGGCCGTCCGGCGACCAGGCGATCCGTTTGACGGGGCTGGAATTGGGACCGAACGGAGCGGAAGCAACGAATTCTGCGTGGTCGGAACTCCCGATGCGAACCGTTCCATCGGAATATCCGACCGCCAGGCGGCGCTGGAGCCCCCAGGCCACGACCAGAACATCCGCCTGATGCGCGGGAAGAGTCGCTATGATTTTCGCTTCGGTCGCGTCGACGATCGCCACCTCTTTGTCGAGCCCGACGGCAAGCTGCCGACCGTCAGGCGATGTGGCGAGACAGCGACCGGTCTGTGGCAGGTCCATTCTTCGAAGGACCTCATACCCGCGCAATATGTCCAACGAACTTGTCGCCGGCGACAGGTCCCGCAAGGCCAACACCGTGTCCGGCCCGGACGGGGGCAGCAATGCCAGTTGCGTGTGAAAAGGATAATCCTGCGGGAGATCGCGAAAACCTTCCTTCCAGTCACGATCCAGGGCCAGCGTCATGATTCGCGCATTGCCCCAGGTCGAGCTGGTGTCATGCTTGCTGGCAAAGGCGATTGCCGTCCCTTGTTCGGAAAGGAGCGGTAAGGTGAGGCCCTGGGCAGTGCCAAGGATGTACGACTTGGCCGGCGTGGTCATGTCCTGCACATAGGTCAATCCGCCGTTGAGCAAGACCACATACCTCCGTCCATCGTCGGACAGGGCGGCATATCGTGCTTCCGACAAACTGCCCATTTCGAGCCGACGCGACGGCGATTCTTGATCGCTCGAATAGATCTGCGCGACGATTCGATCGCGCACCCCGGCCAAACTCACCGTGACGACAAGCTCGTCGCGAGCTCGAGACCATGCCAGATTGCTCGGGTTATCTAGAGGGGGCGACGTGTCGGCCAGAGTTCGCAGCAGTTTTCCGGTCTCGAGATTCCAGATGCGCACCGGCTCAAATCGAGTTGCCGAGGCCAGAATGTCCTTCGTCGGCGACCAGGCCAGGTTCATCATTCCCGGCTGTTCCGAGGCCGCCCACGACGCGACCGCGTCGCCGGTCTTCGTGCGGCGCACCTCGATCAGGCCGGGATACGTCGCCATGGCCAGGCGATCGCCGTCGGGCGCCCAACACAGGGATACCGGGGAAGCGACCGGCAGATCCGGTCGGCAATGGTTGCCTTCGACGTCGATGAACTGCACGCCCTGCTGCGTGGCAACCGCCAGCACGTTTTCCATCGGCGACCAGGCCAGAAAGGACGCTGGCACCGGAATCGCTTTGATTTGTCGGCCGGAGGCATAGTCCCACAAGAGCACACGATTATCTCGCCCGGCGGTCGCCAGCAGCTTACCGTCGTGAGACCAGGCCACGAAATAGGTTGCGCTTGGCGCTACGAGGATTTTGACCAGTTTACCCGTTGCCGCGTCGAAAATTCTGGTTCCACCGTCGTGATTCGACACGGCGAACAATGCCGCCACGGGATTCGACGCGAGATACGTCCCGACGCGATTGGCCGCCGTGGTGAGCGTCCAAGTTCTAATCCCCCGCAACAGCGCAGGACTGCGGACCGGCGACAAGTCCGTCATCGGCGTTGGCCCCTGTGGTGGATCAGCCTCGGGCTGGTCGTCGACCTCGGTCAGTTTCTTCGCCGGCCTCGGTCTCTCCGGTCTCTCGGTTATCTCCGTCTGGCCCTGGGATGTGCTCACGTTGGCGACCGGCGTCTTGTCTTTGGTGCTCAAAGCAATCGCCAGGCCGACCAGCAGCAGGGCTCCCAGAGCGCCGCCGCCGATCAACAGCCATTTCTTGTTTTTCGACGTCGGCGAAGCGAGTTTCGGCGCCGAAACGCGAGCGGCAGGGGATATGGAATCTTCCCGCAGGAAGTCCGTCAGCCCCTCGTCGAATGACGACCCGGACGACGAACCGGGCGCTGAGTTGAACGACGAGGGGGGATCGCCAGCCTGCGCCCGTCCACTCAGGCAGGCCTCCAGATCGGAAATCACTTCAGCCATCGTCTGGTAACGATCGTCAACATGCTTGGCGACCATCCTGCGAAACACCACCTCAACTTGTTCGGGCGCATCATGGCGAATGGCCTGAAGCGACGGAATCGGCTGGTCCCGGTGAGCCAGCAACTTCGCCATCAACGTGTCGCCATCGTAAATCGCCTTGGCAGTGAGGAGGTAATACAGCGAGCAGCCCAGGCTGTAAATGTCGGCGCGGGCATCGGCTCCTTTGGTGTTGAGGGCCTGCTCGGGTGCCATATAATCGACGGTCCCCATGATAATGCCGGTGGACGTCAATTCCGCTTTGCCGACCTGGTCGTCCAGCCGCGCCAATCCCATGTCGAGGATCTTGACCGTTCCACTTTTGTCCAGCAGCAGATTTGCCGGCTTGATGTCGCGATGGACAATCCCTTCGGCATGCGCTGCTTCCAGGCCTTGGGCGGTTTGTAGGATGTAGTTCACTGACAGCTCGACTGGCAGCGGTCCGTTTTTCTTCACCACGGCCGACAGGTCGGTCCCTTCCACATACTCCATGACGAGCAGGTGGACGCCGTTGGCATTGTCGGCATCGAAGGCAGTGACGATGTTGGGATGATTCAGTCTGGCTGCCGCCGTGACCTCGCGCTCGAACCGAGCCACCACGGCCGGGTCCTTCATCATGGCGGCGGGAAGCATTTTCACCGCCACGATGCGCTTCATGCGGCGGTGCTGGGCCTTGAAGACCTGTCCCATGCCTCCCGCGCCGATTTTGTCGAGGATTGTGTAGCTTCCCAGAACCAGCGACTTGCCTTTGCCCCGGTACACTTCTTGGGCCTGAAACTTCGTCAGTTTCTTTTTGCGGACGAGCTCCCGCGCTAAATCGGCAGCGTCCTTTGGGGCGCTCTGGGGCGGCATGAAGTCTTTGAGCGTGTCTCCGGCGATAATCCCGCTGTCTTCGAGATGCTTGACGAATTGTTCGAGAGGAACGGACATCGATGGAAGTTCGTGGCCAGGGAACGACGCTCAAAACCGCGTGAAGAACATTCTGGCCGAAGGCGCGCGTGATTGCCAGCGAAATCGACTCCGCTCGCCCACCCGTTCGTTCATTCGTTCGTTTAACCGCAATCCCAACGGGATGCGCGTGTCGGGCGCACAAGGCCGATTCCCGATCACTGCCTCACATAGCTCACAGAGATGACATGAGCCGCCCTACTGGTACGATGTCAACACTTGCCTGAGCCGTTGCGCGGCCTCCGGCGAAAGCTGGCAGTGCAATTCGGAATTCGCAGCGAACAGCATGGCTTCGCCGCACTCCAGACAAATCAGGATGTGCGTCGCCGTCTTGCCGGTCGTCCATTCCACACAGTATTCCGCCGTAAAGCCGCCACACTTTTTGCGGTTGCGAATGTCGAACGATTGATACGATTCCATGGCGGACAAAATCGCTGTCAACCGCTCGGCATCCTCGTCCGCAGGAGTGAGTTGCTCTTCGTAAACCGGATGGCCATGAACGTCCAGCGTTTCTTTTTGGGCCAATTCCTGCGATCGCAACTGCGGCTCCCAGAATTCGCTGGGAAGCCCCTGATAGAGCCGAACTTCATCTGTGTTCCGAATGCCCGCCAGAATGTCGGGCAGGCGCGCAAAGTCCGTGCTGACGGCAGGCAGTGGCGTCTCATCGATCACGACCTCGGGTGCTTCCCTGCAACCGAGGCCCTGGATGAGGCACAGCACGGCGACCAGCCATAGCCAACGACGAAGCATGCAACGCCTCCTGGAATCCACCGACCCGAATTAGAAATCTCCTCCCACGGGGACGCCGTCGTTCCGCACGGCAAGCCGATTGAGCACGTTGAGGTCGATCGACGTGCTTAACGCGACGATATGGCCATCGGTAAACAGGAACTGGCAAATCCCAATGTGGTAGCTACCGAACTTGCAATGCCACGGGCCAGTCAGGTCGGTGGGCCCGGTCCCCAGGTTGAATTTCGGTTGGCCGGCGATTCGAGAGAAGTTGCGGGGAAAATCGCCATTATAAATCGAGCCGTCGCCCCACGACGGGCCGCTCTGTCCGAACATGCTCAACGGAACGTGCTTCTCTCCGACGAGAAAAGTCTGGCTCGTACCGTCGGTGACGTCTCTCAACTTCGTTTGCGACTGGGTCGAAACGATCTGACTGTTCGTGACTTGCGAGTTGGCCTGGCACATGACGCCGTTGCACAGGGGATCGTCGACGATGGCGCCGGCGAACTGCCCGCCGTTGCCGGCGTAGTCGCCCAGCGCGCCGGGGTATTGCTGCGAATCGGGAATTCCCGTGCTGGAAATCTCGAACTGAGTGCTGAGCATGTCGGAGCGCCGGCTCGGACAATAAAACACCGGTACTTGCGCCATCTGCGTCTGCGGCGTCTGCACGTAATAGGTGTTGGAAAGATTCCAGAGATTGTAAAGTGACGCCTGTTCGAGGTACGGCAGGATCTGGACGAACCAGGTGGCGTGCTGGGGCCCCAGGCGGCTCGAGGGCAGGGTTTGCCTGGCATTTTCGAAGTTGTGAATCGCCAGCCCCAGTTGCTTGAGATTATTGCTGCACTGGCTGCGCCGGGCCGCCTCGCGCGCCTGCTGCACGGCAGGCAGCAGCAGCGCCATGAGGACGGCGATAATGGCGATCACCACTAACAGCTCGATCAGGGTGAAGGCAGACCGCTTGTGGTTCTGACGTCCTGAGAAACGGGAGTGACAAGATTTCATATTTCTCTCCGGCGAACGAGTTAATTTTTGTCGTTTGACATGGTCGCAATTCGCTGCGCATCCCAAGGGGAAGAATTGCACAGAGCGACTGGGCAAAGTGGTCAACCCAGGGGGGCCGACCGACACGGCGTTGCGAAACGGGGCGCGCTCCCGTGCGACATAGAATCAGAGCGCGGGAGCGTTAAATGAAGATGAGTGCAACTGGCACGCAGTCAGAAGGCGGGACTCATTCAGGTGAAGCCCGGCCAGGCATGGCGCGCCTGAAACCGAGCGATCTCCAGCGTTTGAATGAGTCTGAACACAGCCCCTGGACCTCCCTAAACCCCGGAGCACCGGAGATTCGAGTCGACGGTGAGTCTACGGAGCGGCGGTTCGACTTGTCAACCAGTTACCTGGTTTTCCGGCAGACTAGCTTGAACGGCTTTGTCGGGGTAAGGTCGGGTTGTACTGGCGCAGTCTTCACTGTTGGATTCGGGTGGACTCTCAAATGTCGTTGCACGGCCAGTCGCAATCGGAATGGGACGCCGGTATGCTGGGGTGCGGCGAGTTGATTCTGGAGCTGAGAAAGCGCCTCAATCAGTTGCCGCCGGGAGCAGTGCTGGCGCTGATCGCCCGCGATCCCGGAGTTCCCGAAGACTTGCCGGCGTGGTGCCGGATGACGGGCCATCGGCTGGTCCGTGCCGCACCGCCGGAATTCCTGATCGAGCGCAAGGCCCATTAACACCTGGAGGAGCCTCTCATGGCCGGAAAATTCTGTGTCACCCAGACGTATGCCAAAAACGATTCCGACAAGGCGACGGTGGGCTTCGTGATCGCCAATGCGGCGCTCGGTTCGGAAAAAGAGACGATGGTGTTTCTGATGGCAGAAGGTGTCCGTCTGGCGCAGTCGGGCTACGCCGACGACATTCACGAAGAAGGCTTCGCTCCTCTGAAAGAGCTGATGGCGAGCTTTGCTGAGGCGGGGGGCAAGATATTTGTCTGCTCCCCCTGCTTCAAAAGGAGGAAGCTCGACGAGACGAAGCTGGTGGCCGGCGCCACGATTGTCGGCGGAGCGCGACTCGTCGAGTTCCTGTCCCAGGGAGCCTCGTCGGTGTCGTTCTAATAGATCTGATCCATGAACTATTCCCAGCGCCATGCCTGGCCGGCCAACGTCTCGTTCGACGGAGGGACGCTCGACTGCGGCAACGGCCTGTTGCTGTTGATCCGTAAGCACATCGACGCGATCCAGGCCGGTGACCTGCTCGAAATTCGGTCGCAAGAGTCGTCGGTCGAGGAAGATCTGCCGGCGTGGTGCCGGATGACGAAGAACGAGCTGCTATCCTGCATCCGTCAGGGAGAAGAACGGAGTTTTCTGGTCAGCAAAGGGCCATTTCAACGCGATGCGCTCCACAACCCCGTTGTGGAAGAAGCGGGAAACGCACCCGCTGAGTCACGATCCGCAGGGTCGCGCATTGCCATGCCTGTGTCGCAGCCTCTCAAGGCAGTCGTCATTCCTGATCGGCTGCCGGACGTCGCTGCGGCGCCGGCGATTCGTCCGCTGTCAGTCATGGGGATCGGAAGTTGGCCGCGCCCCCGGTGGATGCTGGCGGCGATTCATGAACATGTTGCCGGACGGATTTCCGAGGCCGAGTTTCAAGCGACGGCCGATGACGCCGTGCGATTGTGCGTCGCCGCCCAGGAACGGGCGGGGGTGGACGTCGTTACCGACGGCGAGCAGCGGCGCGACAGTTACGCGAGCTTTGTCGGCGGCATTCTCGACAACTGCCAGTTGATTCCGGTCACCGATCTTTTGCCTTACGTCGATGACCCGGTCGAGTTCGAGCGGGAGCTGCGGGCTCTGGATGTTCCTGCGGAAACCGTCCGGCATCCGGCGGTGTTCGGCCCGCTCGGCCGCAGCCACCCGCTGGCGGTCGACGAAGCCCGCTTCGTCATGGGTATCTCTCCCAGGCCGGTGAAAGTCGCGCTGCCGGGACCGTACCTGTTGACGCGCACGATGTGGATGGAATGCATCTCGGACCGCGCGTACGAGTCGCGCGAAGCGCTGGCGGAAGACATCGTTCGCGTCCTGCGCGAAGAGCTCTTCGCACTGCTGGCCGCGGGTGTGGCGCTCGTTCAATTCGACGAGCCCGTGTTGACCGAAGTCGTCTTCAATCCGCCTCGTCAAAACCGCACATTCATGTGCGGGGCGCTCGGGGCCCGGCGCGATCCGCAAACCGAACTGGCTTTCGCCCTGGAATTGATTAACCGCGTCGTGGCCGGGGCTCCGCCGGAACGCACGGCCCTGCATATTTGCCGCGGCAATTGGTCTCGCGACGAATCGGTGGCGCTGGCGGGGAACTACGTGCCGCTGCTGCCTGTCCTGCAACAGGTAACCGTCGGAACTCTGATGCTAGAACTATGCACGCCCCGTGCCGGCGAATGGGAAGTGCTCGCAGGATTGCCCGAGCGGCTACGGATTGGCGTGGGAGTCGTGAATCCGAAATCCACGAACGTGGAACCGGCAGACGCTATCCGGGCGAGTGCGGAGCGCGCGATCCAGTTGTTTGGTTGCCAGCGCGTGCTGTTGAATCCCGACTGCGGCTTCGCGACTTTCGCGGATAATCCGGTGAACTCCACGGAATTCGCCGAAAGAAAGCTGGCCGTGATCGCTCAGGTCGCGACAGCCCTGCGGGATGAGCACGGGATCACCTGAACGCAAACGCATCTCGAAGTTCCTCGGGTGCCGACGGGATCGCGCGGCAGCTACGGTCGCGTTTTGTCATCCACGGCTCTACAATCGAAAAGAGAAGTTTCATGGTCGGCCGGATGAATTCGGATACCCTAACGTATGTCAACCAAAAGGTTTATCCTCAATGCTTCGCGGACATCGAGGCAGGGGGCGCTCATCAACGTCGGCAAAGAGTCCGATGAATATCAGGCCCTCACCAATTCGATGACGATGGCGTCCGAGGATATGGCCGAGATCGGACTGGCCGAAGGCCAGGCGGCACTGGTCCGCACGGAGTTCGGAGAAGCGACGTTCAAATGTCAGGCCGGGAAAATTCCGCTGGGGATGATCTTCATTCCTTACGGTCCGCCGACCTGTAAACTAATGGGCGGCGATACGGACGGCACGGGAATGCCGACGTCGAAAGGGTGGCACGTAGAAGTCGTGCCGCAGTAGAGTTCCACAGTAGCGTGGCGTCACATTGGGAGTGAACACGATGTCGCTGGAAAATCACAAAGACGAGAATTGCGGACCGCTGCCCGATCATTTCTCGATCGTCGGAAACGAAGCGGGATTGCCCGCCTGGACGGAAATTGAAGCCGGGCGGTTCATGCCGCGTCGCGTCCGTGGAAGTTTCCACGGACGGGCGCTGGGCTGAGTGTTCACCGTCCGGTCGTCCGGTGCGGACGATACCCATTGCCGAGAAATTGAAAAGTAGTCGCAACCAGAAAACACACCTCTTCGCAGGACGATCCATGTCACTCCAAGTCATTGAAAACGCCACATGTACGTTTTGTGGTTGTGTGTGCGACGACATTGAACTGCATCATGACGAATTCCGCATTCACAAGGCGCATCATGCTTGCGTGCTGGGAACTGCCTGGTTCCTGAACCACACGGCGGAGAAGAAGTATCCCGTCGCGCTGGTCGATGGCCGCGAAGCGACGCTGGATGAAGCGATCGAAACGGCCGCGACGTATCTCCATGCAGCCGACATGCCGCTTGTGTACGGCATGAGCAATACAACCTGTGAAGCACAGAAAGAGTGCGTGGCCCTGGCCGATCAGTTGGGCGGGCTGCTCGACAGTCACACGTCGTTGTGACACGGTCCTACCGAAATCGCCGCCCAGTTGGGTGGCAAGGTCACGTGCACGCTCGGCGAAGTCAAGCAGCGAGCGGATTTCATCATTTATTGGGGCGGCAATCCCGCAGAGTGCCATCCCAGGCATTTCACCAAATACACCATCATGCAGAAGAGCAAGTTTCTGCCGCGCGGGCGGAAGGACCGCACCATGGTGCTGGTGGACATCCGTGAAACGAAGAGCGCCAAAGCCGCGGACATTTTCCTCCAGATTCGACCGGGAAAAGACTTTGAGCTGATCACGATCCTGCGGGCCCTCATCAAGGGGCACCCCGTCGGAGACGAACAGATCGCCGAAACCGGCTTGAGCCGCGAGGCCATCGAGGACCTGATTTCCCGGATGAAAGGGGCGAAATTCGGCTGCCTGTTCTTTGGGATGGGTCTGTCGATGACGCGCGGCAAGCACATGAACAGCGCCGCGCTCTTGTATCTGACCGCGGAAATGAATGCCTTCACCAAATTCGTCGCCATGCCGATGCGCGGACACGGGAACGTGACCGGGGCAGACGTCATCATGCGCTGGCAGACCGGATTTCCTTTCGGCATTTCGTTCAATCGCGGCTATCCGCGCTATAATCCGGGCGAGTTCTCGACGGTGGACGTGCTCGTACGCGGCGACTGTGACGCGGCCTTCATCATCGGGGCCGACCCCGGGGCCACCATGCCGCAGCCGGCGATCGATCATCTGGCCCGCATTCCGACGATCGTGCTGGACCCGCACGTGACTCACACCAGCCGGCTGGCCCGCGTCCACATCACAACGGCCCCGCAGGGGATCGCCGCTCCGGGAACGGCCTATCGCATGGACGAGCTGCCGATGCCGCTCAAGCCGGCTCTCAAGTCGCCGTATCCCACTGATGAAGAAGTCGTCCGCCGGATCAACGAGGCGATCGCCAAAAAGTCGTTCTGGCTCCCCGACGGAAACCAGCCCCAGATCGTTGCCACGAAGTAGCTGAACAATGCTGTGCATCACGGGTGGAAAAGTCTACGACCCCGCCAACGGCATCGACGGCGCAATCAAAGATCTCTGCATCGATGACAACGGACGATTTGTGGCGTCCGTGAGCGGCGGACGAACGATCGACGCGACGGGGATGATCGTGTTTCCCGGCGGCGTCGACGTACACACTCACGTCGCCGGCGGGGCCATCAATTTTGCCCGCGCCATGACACCCGAAGATCACCGGCGGACCCAGGCGTTCATACGAACGAAGACGCGCCGTAGCGGCCTCGGCGGGATGGCGCCCACGACGTTCGCCACGGGGTACCTCTATGCCGGCATGGGCTGGACGACGGTCAACGAGGCCGCCGTGCCGGTGCTCTCCGCGCGCCATACGCACGAAGAGCTGGCGGACATTCCGATCGTCGACAAAACGACGCTGACGCTGATGGCCAACAACGAGATGATGATGGACCAGCTCGAACTGGGGGAATTCGAGCGCGCCAAGCAGATCGTCGCCTGGTACTTGTGGGCCGCCAAATCATACGGCATCAAAGCAGTCAGTCCGGGAGGGGTGGCCGCTTGGAAATGGGGCAGCGACGCGAAACAATTGACCTCACCCATCGCCGGCTACAACAAATTGACGCCGGGAGACATCGTCACGAATCTCGCCCGGATCTGCGATGAACTGGGCCTGCCGCACCCGATGCACCTGCATTGCAACAACCTCGGCGCACCGGGAAATATCTCGACGACGATCGATACGTTGCAACACCTGGAGGGGCGTCGCGCCCACATTGCGCATTCGCAGTATCACGCCTACGGCGGCGACGGCTGGGGCACGATGTGCTCCGCGACCTCGCAGTTGGCCGAGTATTTCAACACGCATCCCGGCATTACAACCGACGCCGGCGCCGTCCTTTTCGGCGACACGGTGACAATCACCGCCGACGGCCCCTGGCAGCACCTGCTCTACAAACTCACTGGCCGCAAGTGGGGAAACCTGGACGTTGAGAACGAAACCGGCTGCGGCATCGTGCCCTATACCTATCGCCCCAGTAATCTCGTGAACGCGGTGCAATGGGCCTGCGGCCTGGAACTCTTGCTCCTGATCCGTAATCCGTGGCAGGTCTTCCTCTCGACGGACCATCCGAACGGCGGCTGCTTTTGGCGCTATCCCGAGATCATTCAACTTTTGATGTGTGCCGACGTGCGGAAGGAGTGTCTCAAGAAGCTTCCGGACAGCATCAAAGGGAAAATCGTGCTTCCCGAGATCGACCGCGAGTACACCCTTTCTGAAATTGCCGTGGCGATGTCAGCCGGCCCCGCGCGAGCTCTCGGCCTCCATCAAAAGGGGAATCTCGGAATCGGCTGCGACGCGGACGTCGTGATTTACGAGGAAGACCCGGATGTCCTCAAGATGTTCGGCCACCCGCGATATGTCATCAAGGCGGGTGAGATCGTCATTGAAGACGGGGATATTCGCGAAGCGCCCCACGGGAAGGAATATCTCGTCAAGCCGGCGCGCGATCCGGCAATTGACGAGTTCATCCGCCCGCTCTTCGAAGATCAATACACGATGTCGTTCGAGAATTATCCCGTCGAATTGGAGCGACTGGAAAACCCCGAGCTGCGCGACTGCATCCCGGTGCCCGGGACTTGATCAACGGGACCTAGTAGAACTATGCCCATCGAGTTTCGCCTGAAGCGACAACCCACCGTCCCGCTCGAAGCGGAGGTGCTGACGCCCGACGTCGTGTGCAGCTTGACCAATACGGAAATTCGCGCGCTCACTGTGTACCACGGCAAGCGGCAGTTGCCGCTGGGTGATTTTTTCGATGTGGAAGGTGAAAAATGTGACGACCTGATCCTGCACGGCGCGCTCAACAAGGTCCGCTGGGTCGGTCGCGCCATGTCGCAAGGGAGCATCACCATCCATGGCGACGTCGGCATGCATTTGGGCTCGTACATGAAGGGAGGCCGAATCGACGTTCGCGGCAACGCCAGCGATTGGATCGGCGGCGAGATGAAGAATGGTTTCATCCATATTCACGGCAATGCCGGCGGTCAGGTGGGAGCTGCGTATCGCGGCTCGATGGCCGGCATGAAGAACGGGACCATTATTATCGATGGTTCGGCCGGATTGGAAGTGGGCATGCGGATGCGCCGCGGCACCATTATCCTCGGCGGTCCTGCCCGCGACTTTACCGGCCTGCAAATGAAGGGGGGCACCATTGTCCTGATGGCCGGCGCCGAGATCCGCACCGGGGCCTGGATGAACCGTGGCACCATTATCTCGCTGAAACCGCTGCCTCTGATGCCGACCTTTGTCTTCACTTGCTGCCAGATCCCCGTTTTCGTGAATGTGTACGCGAGACATCTGCAGCAATTCGGTATCCGACTTCCGTTCGCCGAAAAAGAAGGGACGTACCACCATTATCGCGGGGACGCGGCGGTCTCTCATAAAGGCGAAATCCTGATCTGGCAACCGGCCCAATGCTGATTGGAGTACGGATCGTCGCCCCCAGGCCTGTTTCGCCCCAGCCTCGCCAACTGCACCGGCAGATTCCAGAAACTGATAACGAGGAGAACGTGATGAGAGCGGTATCGGCCCTGATGGTCGCAGTGTTATTCGTGCTCGCGGGCATCGTTCCCACAATTTGTATGGCGCAGACGGTCGTCGATTCCGATTTCTCCAAAGGAGACTTTGCGGCCTTGGGGTGGAAGGCGAAGGGAGACTGGGACGTATTCACGTACCCGAAACAATCGGCCAATAACCCTGGCGCTGTGGCCCGGTTTGCCGCCAATAAGCCTGATGGTTCCCTGACCAAGACCTTCGATGAGGTCAAAAATCCCCGGAAGCTGACTCTCTCCCTGGATTACGGCTGGGGTTGGGGGGATGTCGGCCAGGCGGCTGACGGCGTTTCTTTCATGCTCCTGGATGCCAGGGGCAACGGGTATGTGTTCGAGGTCCATCGTTGCCAGGCGACGTGGGCGGTGCAGTGGGCCAAGGTCGTTTCCCACATGCCCCCCCAGGATAAGACCTGGGCCTCTTCAGAAATCGACGCGACCCACGCCTCCGTTCGGGACGGCGGTGGTTTGAGCCGTCTGACGATCACGCGCGAGTCCGACGGGACGTGGAGCATCACCGACAAGGATTGGAACAAAGGCGTCGGCGCGACGGTGAGATTCACCGACGCCACCACAACGTCATTCAGCCAACTGGTGCTCCTGGGGACGCAGAACTTCGATGAACAGGTCTTCAACAAGATCGTGCTGGCCACTGCCAGCCGCGACGCCGCGGCCGCAACCGCCATCCCGGCGAACGATTTCCTGAACAGCGTCGGGATCGTCACCACTTTTCCCGATCGAGGGCAGCCCCTTCCGAAGACGATCGAAATGGTCAAATACGCCGGTTTTCGCTGGGTGCGGGGTGGCATCGAAGGGCTGACCGCCGACGGTCCGACGACCATCGAGACCTATCTCGATCTGCACAGGCAAACCGGTGTCCGGTTCAGTTGGGGATTGGTCAGCGGTGGGGCCGATCTCAAGAAACTCATCGAAACCTCCCGGCAGTTGGTGGCGGCGGATGCCCTGCTGGTCTTTGAAGGCAACAATGAGCCGAACAACTGGGGAGTCACGTATCAAGGCGAGCCGGGAGGCGGCCGCGCTCCGTCGTGGCTGGCGGTCGCCAAGTTACAACGCGATTTATATAACGCCGTCAAAAGCGATCCCACATTGAAGAAATACCCCGTCTGGTCGATCAGCGAAGGGGGAGCCGAGGTGGATAACGTCGGTTTGCAGTTCCTCAAGATCCCCAGCGGCGCCGGCGCGTTACTCCCCGAGGGGACGCAATACGCCGATTTCGCCAACGTCCATAACTATATCTATCATCCCAATTCGTCCGGAATCGAGGACAATAAAACGTGGAACGCCGCTGATCCCACGGCGGCGTGCAAGATTGACGGCCTCTATGGCAACTACGGCGTCACCTGGGCGAAGCATTTTCGCGGCTATTCGGAAACCGAGCTGTGGACTCTGCCGCGGGTGACCACGGAAACCGGCTGCACGATCGACGGCCCGATTACCGAAGAGATCCAGGCGCTCAATCTCTTGAGCCTGTATCTGGATCAGTTCAAGCGGGGCTGGAGCCACACCGCCGTCTACCTGCTGCGCGACCGGACGGACGAAGCGGGCAATCAAAGTTTCGGGTTCTTCAAATCCGACTATAAGCCGCGCAAGGCTGCCGTCTATTTGCACAATCTGACGACAATCCTGGCCGACAAGGGCCCGCTCGCCAAGCCCGGTCAATTGAATTACTCTCTCTCCGAACAGCCGGCCACGATGCATGAGATGCTCCTGCAAAAGAGCGACGGCACGTTCGACCTGGTGATTTGGAACGAGCGGCTGAAAGGGAGCGATCAGGTCACCGTGCATCTGGGGGGCGCGTACCCGTCCGTGAAAGTCTACGATCCGACGATCGGGACAGAGCCCACTCAGACCGCCAATGGAGTCGATTCGCTGAAATTGACTTTGAGCGATCATCCGTTGGTCATCGCCGTTTCGGGGAAATGAGGCAGAGATCGCGGTTCCTAATTCATCGGCGAGGCGAACCTTTGGCGACCAGTCTCTCTCTGCTTGTCTGATGGGCTTGGATTGACCGCGTTTGGGATTTGGGATGAGACGGGGATGCGGTGGTGCGACGCGCGGGGCTACCGGCGGCGGACCAACTAAAAGAGATGGTGCCTCAGCCTCCGCTCGCCTCGGGTGAATTAGCTATGAAAACCGGGTATGGCGGTCCTTTGGAGCGGGTCAGCGAGTGTTGCTGGCGGATTCCGAAATCTTACAAAGCCGGAATGCGCGTCGACGGACTGATCTATTCCAGCGAAGAGATGATCGACCAGGTCAAGGGGGACCAGGCGCCCGAGCAGGTCGCCAACGTCGCTTTTCTCCCCGGTATTCAGGTCGCCAGTCTGGCGATGCCCGACATCCATTGGGGCTACGGTTTCACGATCGGCGGGGTGTGCGCCACCGACCCGGCCGAGGGAGGCGTCATCTCGCCGGGGGGCGTCGGTTACGACATCAACTGCGGCGTGCGGCTTGTCCGATCCAACTTGTTCTACCGCGACGTCAAGCCGCTGCTTCAGACCCTTGTCGACGATCTGTTCGAACATGTGCCGACCGGCGTCGGGAAATCCGGGAAATATAAATTCAATCGCAAAGAATTGCGCCGGCTGATGGACGAGGGCGTTCCCTACCTGCTCTCGCGAGACCTGGCCGATCCGTACGACGTCGAATTTGCCGAGGCGCACGGGCATCTCGCGGGGGCCGCGCCGGACGACGTCAGCGACAGGGCTGTCGAGCGCGGCCTGGGCCAGTGCGGCACGCTCGGTTCGGGAAATCATTTCATGGAGGTGCAGGTCGTCGAAGCGGTGTTCGACGAAGAAGCCGCCGGCGTGATGGGGCTCGAAAAGGACATGGTCTGCGTGATGATCCATTCGGGTTCGCGCGGGCTGGGCTACCAGGTGTGCGACGATGCGCTGCTTTCGCTGCGGGGCGTTCCCGAGAAATACGGGATCGATCTTCCCGACCGGCAGCTCGCCTGTGCGCCGGTCGACAGTCCGGAAGGCCGGAAGTACATCGGCACGATGCGGGCGGCGGCCAATTTCGCGTGGTGCAATCGCCAGCTGTTGCTGTGGCAGGCGCGCGAAGCGTTCGAGCGGGTGTTCGGACGTTCGTGGCAGGACCTCGAAATGGACTTGATCTACGACGTGGCGCACAACATCGCGAAGTTCGAAGAGCACCAGATCAATGGCAAGGCCAAGCAGGTGTGGGTGCATCGCAAGGGAGCGACCCGCGCGTTTCCGCCGTTGCACGAGGAGATTCCCGACAAATACCAGAAGATCGGCCAGCCGGTGCTCATCCCCGGCGACATGGGGCGCGCGAGTTGGGTGCTGGTGGGGCGGCAGGGGAGCATGGAGCAGACGTTCGGCACCACCTGCCACGGCGCGGGGCGAGCGATGAGCCGCACGGCCGCCGTGAAGCACGCCCAAGGCCGACGAATCGACAAGGAACTGGCCAGCCGCGGCGTGATCGCCCGTGCCCAGAGCTGGAAGGGCCTCGCCGAGGAGCAGCCCGCGGCGTACAAAGATGTCAATCTGGTCGTCGACGTCGTGCACCGCGCCGGGCTATCGCAAAAAGTGGCCCGGATGCGGCCGATCGGCGTCATCAAAGGGTGACGCGGCAATACGCCGCGTCATGCCACGCACGTCACCTCAGAGTAGTAGGCACACTCCGTGTGCCGTTTCTCGTTCCCAAGCTCCGCTTGGGAACGCTCGTCCGGAAGCTCTGCTTCCCGAGGTGCACCGCACGTGCCAACGCTTACCGTGGTCGTCGACATGCGAGTGGAGAGCAGCTCAACTCTGCGACCTGACGCGAAGCGGAGCTTCGAAAGGAGCGTTCCCAAGCGGAGCTTGGGAACGAGTTGAATTGCACTACGCGAGAATCTCGTGTACCACGCGCCCGTGCACGTCGGTGAGACGGAAGTCGCGGCCGCTCGAACGATAGGTCAGGCGTTCGTGATCGAGACCTAAGAGATGCAGGATCGTGGCGTGCAGATCGTGGATCGTGCACACGTTTTCGACCGCCTGCATACCCAGTTCGTCGGTCGCGCCGTAGATCGTTCCCCCTTTCACACCAGCGCCGGCCAACCACACGGTAAAGCCTTCGGGATGATGATCGCGGCCGTCGCGGCCGGCGGAATGAGGCGTGCGACCGAATTCGCCGGCCCACATGACGAGCGTTTCCTCGAACAGGCCGCGCGCTTTGAGGTCGCGGATCAGGCCGGCGATTGCCTGGTCAGTGTCGAGGGCGTTCTTCTCGTGACCCGCCTTGAGGTTGCCGTGCTGGTCCCAAGTGCCGTTCGACGCGCCCGGTGGGCAGGTGATCTCCACGAACCGCACCCCCGATTCGACAAGCCGCCGCGCGCGCAGGCACTGGATTCCGTACAGGCGCTGTGAGGGAACTTTCGAATCGAGCCCGTACAGCTTTTGCGTCGCCTCGGTTTCCCGGCTCAGGTCGAGCACGTCGGGGACGAGCGTCTGCATGCGGTAGGCCATCTCGTAATTGCGGATCGCCGATTCGACCGCGTCGTCGTTCCCTAGATCGCGGGCGAAAGCTTTGTCCTGATCGAGGAGCAGGGCCAGTTTGGTTTCCTGAATGCGGCGATCTTTGTCGCCGGGCTGGATATTTTCAATGGGAATGCCATCGGCGTTGAACATCGTCGCCTGGTGACTGGCCGGCAGAAAGCCATTGGAGAAGTTCTCGAGACCGCCGCACGGGACGACGCCAAAGCTGAGCACGATGAAACCGGGAAGATTGCGGTTCTCGCTCCCCAAACCGTATTCGGCCCACGAACCCAGGCTAGGCCGGCCGGCATTGTTGGAGCCCGTGTGCAGCCGCAACACCCCGGTCGAATGGATCGGCAAGTCGGCCTTCATCGAGCGGATGACTGCCAGATCGTCGGCACATTCGGCGATGCGCGGGAAGAGCGAGCTGACAAGCATTCCTGATTGGCCGTATTGTTTGAAGGCCCAGGGACTTTTCAACCACTGGCGATTGCCGTTGGCTGTGGGGTTTTTCGATTCGGTGAACGGCTTGGCGTCGAGCTCGTCGAGCTTGGGCTTGGGATCGAACGAATCGACGTGCGAGACGCCGCCGTCCATAAAACAGAAGATGACGTTCTTGGCCCGCGGCGCAAAATGGGGAAGGTGGCGGAATGCTTCAGCAGGAGCTGCGGTAGCGCGGTTTTCCGCCAGCAAACCTTCGAGCGCCACGAGACCGAAGCCGTTGGCTGCCGTCCGCAGCATGTCGCGGCGTGTGACCGGCGCGGCAAGGCGGCCGGGGCAGTGGCTGATAGCGGAGGTACGTTTGATGGGCATGGAATGGGTCCCAGCTCCGGGTTAAACGAATTGATTGACTGTCTGGGCAGGTTGGAAAACCTGCCCTACGGGATGTAGATGAATTCCTTGAGATTGAACATGGCGTGAGCCAATTCTTTCCAGACGATTCGGCTCTTCAACAAATCGGCGGAGGGCACTTGGTGCAACTCGGCCAATTGCATCGCGGCCTGTTCGAATCGCTGCCGTTCGGCGTCAGTCGGCCTACGTCCGAGCGCTGCTTCGAACATCGCGTCGATCCGCGGCGCGATGGCTGAATCAGGACGCTGGACCAATCGGCCGGCCCAGACGTCGGCCTGCTGCAGCACGAACGGATCGTTGAGGAGCGCCAGTGCCTGAGCCGGGACATTGGTGACGTCCCGTTTTCCCTGCGCCACCTTCCCGCCAGGAAAGTTGAAAACGCCCAGGAATTTGGGCGACTCCATGAGGTTATTCTTGATATACACGCTACGGCGGCCATTCCCGTCGAGCTGTCCCGGAAACAGCCGCCGGTCGGCGTATTCCTGCTCGCGGTACGGCTGCACGCTCATCCCATACAGCGATTTGTCGAGCCGGCCCGACGTGGCGAGAATCAAATCGCGAATCGCCTCGGCCTCCAGCCTGCGGGCGGGATAATGCGAGAGCAGTCGATTCTGCGGATCCGTTTCTCTGGCTGCCGCGGAGGGTTGGCTGGCTGCTTGGAACGCCTGCGTCAGGACGATCGCACGAATCAACCGCTTGACCGACCAGCCGTCTTCGATGAATTTCACCGCCAGAAAATCAAGTAGCTCAGGATGCGAGGGGAGGTCTCCCACGTGACCGAAATCGTCGACCGTTCGCACGAGACCCGTGCCGAACAAATGCTGCCAGATCCGATTGACCATGACCCGCGCCGTGAGCGGATTAGTCGGGCTGGCGATCCGCTCGGCCAGTTCGAGCCGGCCGCTGCCTGCCGCCAAGAAGTTCACGGCGTTCGTCGACAGCACTTCAAGATAACGCCGCGGCACTTTCTCACCCGGCCGCTGGCAATCGCCACGGACGAACACCGGCTGCTCGAACCCGGCTCCGCCATCGGCGATTCCCGGGGCGATTCGTGGAAGCGATAACTCCCCTTCGAGCTGCCGGTATTGCGCGACGAGCGCTTGCAGTCGAGAAGCGGCCGGCATTTTGTTGCTGAGAAGCTCGCGCCGCAGCAGGTAATCGAGCCAGAAGGCGTCGTCATCGGTCGCCTTGTCGTCAGACCAGGCTTGGATCGCCCGTTCGATTGCGGTTGCATAGCACCCGGCGACGTCTTCGAACGACGATGGTTCTGGTCCGGCCAGAAGCGTTCGCAGGTGTGACAACTCCGGCCGCGGCGGTTCAGGACAATCATGCAGCACGGCCTGCGTGATGCCGAAAAATGACCGCGGATTTTCGGCGGCCTTTTCCCACGGCAGTTTGTAATTGGCCGGATCATTCCCCAGTGCGCTCAACTGGTCTGGGAATTTTGGGTTGTCGAACATCGTCATCAGCTCGGCATAGGTCCGCAGGCTGTCGCGATCGTCGGGGGGAGAAAACATCACCCATTGCATCTCGGGTGACGTCAAGGCGCGGTAGTTCTTGTAATTGAGCTGGCAGTTGTTCGAAACAAGCCGCAGGGCACTGCTGCGCTGTCCCATGACGCGGAAGCTGATGTTCTTTTTGCCGGTGGGCAAGACAGGCGAGCGCAACGTGCCGTTCAGTCGTTCCGAGAGATGATGTGAAAAACGACCCGCCGGCAAAACGGATTTCACGACGGCGTCTCCCTCGCCCTGCAAGACGAATTCGCCGCTGCGACTGGGAACTGCGCTCAAGCCTTGCCCGGCGACTTGCCAGTCGCTGGGAATCGCCTCGCGAAAATCGGCATAAGATGTGAACTGCGACTGATTGAATTCACTGCGTTCGCGATCTTGCTTCGCGTATTCCTCCGCCAGTTTGCGCCATTCGCCCGGCAGCAGCGCCGGGTCGTTGCCGGCCGCGGCGACAAGGCGTCGCCAGGGTTCGAGAGGATCTTCGAGCGGCGCTTTTTCGACGGCGAAGGCGACCACCCATTTTTCGAGACGCTGTGGATCGAGGCCGTTCGCCAGTTCGCCCGCATCGGCACGATTGGCGCGTTTGGCCTGCGCGGCCAGCATGAATCGCCTGATCTGCGGCACGTCGTCGTGCCATAACGCCGCCAGCTCTTTGCGCAAAGCGGGTTTCAGTTCGCGCAATCGGCTCATCGTCGTGGCGTTCACCTGCGGCGCGTCCAGCGTGTGGCTCACCAGACGCGAACTGCGCAGCACGCCCAGCAGGGCATAGTAGTCGCGGGCGGAAATCGCATCGAGCTTATGATCGTGGCATCGCGCGCACGCCACCGTGGTCGCCTGAAACGCCTTCGTGAGCGTGTCGATCTGATTATCGGCCAGATCGAAACCGATTTCCCGCAGGCTGATGCAGTCGTCGTGATTCACCTCCCCGAACCGGTAAAAGGCGGTGGCGATCACCGATTCGTTGAAGTGCTCACGCTCGTTCCAGCGGGGCTGCGCCAGCAGGTCTCCGGCGACGTGCTCGCGTACAAACTGATCGTACGGAACGTCGGCATTGAAGGCCCGGATTAAATAGTCGCGATAGCGCCACGCGTGATGCACTTCGTAGTTCCACTCGTTGCCGTGCGTCTCGGTGAAGCGCACCACGTCCATCCAGTGTCGGGCCCAGCGTTCGCCGAATTGCGGCGACGACAGCAGACTGTCGACCAGCCGCTCGAGGGCCGCCGGCCTCTCCTGCTCTGTGGCCGATTGAGAGACGAAATCCGCAACCAGCTGCGGCGCGGGAGGCAGTCCGGTCAGAACGAGACTCAATCTGCGGGCGACGACCGTGTCGCTGGCTGGTTTTCCCGGCGCGAGACCCTGCGATTCCAACCGGGCCAGAATGAAACGGTCGATCGGTTGCTCGGCCCCGGTCGTTGTCGTCTGCGGCGGCACAGGGCGTGAGAGCGGGTGCAGACTCCACCAGTCGCGGCGGACGCGCAGGATTTCTTCCCACGACGCGCCGGCCTTTCCGGCGGCTGCGACGGTCCGCGGGTCGGGCGCACCGAGCTTGACCCATTCCTCCAGATCGGCGATTGCCGCGGCGGGGAGCTTTCCTTTTGGAGGCATCTTGACGACGTCGCCGCCGTAACGCACGGCCTGGATCAGCAGGCTCTCGTCAGACTTCCCCGACACGATCACCGTTCCCGAATCGCCTCCATTGCGTAGACCTTCGCGGCTGTCGAGCAACAGCCCTCCGCCGAGCTTCTTGGCGTCTGCGGAGTGGCACTCGTAGCAGTATTGAACCAGGATCGGACGAATCTTCTTTTCGAAGAATTCAACCCCGGTATCGTCGGCCCGCAGGACAGCGGCCGGCGCCAGAACAGCCAGCAACACGGGCAGATACAGGAAACAATGTCGCATGCACGGTTCCTCGGGTGCCATTCTGGTGCACGCGATCACAGCGCGAACGACCAGGCGGTGTGCGCATAGAATCGCAAAACACCGCCAGTTTCAGTGATAGTCGCTTGTTGTCGGGTGGTCAAGCACGTCACGCGTTCGCCAGTACCGCAACGTGCGTTACCGGCTCAGAGTAGCAGGCACACTTCGTGTGCCGTCGTTTCAACTCTTCCCAAGCTCCGCTTGGGAACGCCAAGGTATGTTTTGCGGGTGGTCGGCCGTACAATCGCTCATGGCAATCGCTCAGCGCGGTTCAAAAAGCTCAATTCGGACAAGCTGGCAGCTTGTCGCTACTGACAACTTGCGACACACGCATGACCGATTCCGAGCCGGAAAAGCCCAAACGCCGCCCGCGTTACCGCGGCAAAAACCCGCGGCAGTTTCACGAGAAGTACAAAGAGCACCAGCCCGACCGCTATGCCGACGACGTGGCCAAGGTGCTCTCCAGCGGCAAGACGCCGGCCGGCATGCATCGCCCTGTTCTCGTGCGAGAGATTCTGGAGGCGCTCACACCACGGCCAGGCGACGTAGCGATCGATTGCACGCTGGGTTATGGCGGCCATTCGCGTGAGTTGCTGGCCGCCGTGCAACCCGGCGGGCGACTGCTCGCCGTCGATGCCGACCCGATTGAACTCCCCAAGACCGAAACGCGACTGCGCAGCCTGGATTTTCCTGCGGAGTCACTCGTCGTGCGCCGGATGAACTATGCCGGCGCGGTCCAGTTCATTGCCGAAGAGTCGCCCGGCGGCGTGGACCTGTTGCTGGCGGACCTGGGTGTCTCATCAATGCAAATTGACGACCCCGCACGAGGCTTCACTTTCAAGGCGGACGGCCCGCTCGACATGCGGATGAACCCGGCGCGCGGGCTGACGGCAGCCGCCCTGTTGTCGAAACTGGACGAAGACGAGCTCGCTTTGCTGCTGGCCGATCATGCCGATGAACCTCGTGCCCAGGAACTTTCTCGCCAGATCTTGCGCGCTCATGCGAGATCGCCGCTCACGACGACTCGCGCGCTGGCTGAAGTCGTGCAGGCGGCCTGCAAGCCGCTTCCTCGCCGTGCCGACGGTGAACCCGATGATGCAGTGCGCCGCGTGTTCCAGGCGCTTCGCATCGCCGTGAATGACGAGTTTGGCGCGTTGGAGGCCTTGCTGCGCACGCTTCCATATTGCCTGAAACCTGGTGGCCGCGCCGCCATCGTGACGTTCCACTCGGGCGAGGACCGGCGTGTGAAATTGGCCTTCAAGAAGGGGTTCCGCGACGGCGTCTATACGTCGATCGCAAACGACGTTATTCGCGCCTCGGCGGAAGAGCAGGTCGCCAATCCACGTTCGTCCGCGGCGAAACTGAGATTTGCAGTTCGCGGATCTTGATCGCGGACGACTGGTTGCCGCGTCGCACCTGTGTTATGCTGCGGCGGAATCGGGGCTCTGCCGGATCGTGCTGCCGCAGGATCGGAACTCGGCAACAGACCCTGCTGTCGTTCACTATCAGGTACTCGAACACGAAGAGGCAATCATGGGCAAGGGCAACAACAGCCAGAAGAAAGAAACGAAGAAACCCAAGAAGGACGCGTCCAAGAAGGGGAAGGAGTCCAAGAAGTAGCAGTCGCTAAGACTCGCAGAGTCGGCAGGCGACGTCGGGTCGCCTGCCGTCGGCCGGGCTCCCGGTCGCCAGGTTCGGGAGAGTCTCCATGGCAATTTTGGATTGGCACTCTGTGCGGCGGGTTTTTGTGCGACTGGTCGTGGCGACCGTCTTACTAGGGACGACCAGTCCTGCCGCCGTGCAATCATTCGCCGGAGCGGAAGAACCCGCGCCGGACGAAACCGCAGCACAGGCCGCCGAGCGCAAGCAGTTGCGGGACCAGATGTCCGCCCGCATGAGCCAAGTGAAAGTCGCGCCGGTTGATGCGCCCGACAAACAAGGCAAGCTCGTGGCGAAACCGCTGATGAGCTACACCGATCAACCGCTCTCGATCAACGGCGCGACGCTGTGGGCCTGGTCGCAGCAGAAGAACGGCCGTCCCATCGCCGTTTGCAAAATCGAACATTACGACCGCGCCCGTCGCGAAGTGCAGTCGGAATGGCTGTATTGCTTCGTCTCGCTGTCGAGCGGCCTGATCCATGCGGGATGGCCCGATGGCCATGAGTGGACTGCCCGTCAGCCGGGAATCTCCTTTCGCGATGTTCCCGACGGACCGGTCCCCGGCGAAACGCCCGCGGCCAGGGCAAGGCAACTGAAAGACCTGGCGCGGCATTTCACCGCGTCGCGCGAGTTCGGCAAAGGGACGCGCGAAGAGCTGCGGCTATTGACGCAGCCGGTTTACTCTTACGCGAATGCAGAGACCGGGGTCATCGAAGGGGCCGTCTTTGCCGCCTCCATGAACGGAACGAACCCGACCGCATTATTTCTCATCGAATTGCAGCAGACGGGAGATCAGCAGCTCTGGAAATTCGCAATCGCGGCAATGACCGACGCGGGGGTGATCGTCAAGTGGGACGACAATGAAGTCTGGAGCAAACAGGCGATCCATGCACCTGGAAAAGACTTCGACACCTGGACCTACTTTTTCGAGAAACGCTCCTCGGATTGAAACCGATGCGACAGTCTCATCTGTTCGGCACGACGCTCGCGGCGTTGCTTCTGATCGGCCTGTTCTCCTTTCAGGCGCTCTGCGCAGACGAGCTGAAAGCGGTCGTACAGCAGCCCGTGCCACACGCTCACAAGAAATTGCTCGTGATTTCCGCTGAGCAATTCCATCAAGCGCTGCAGCACTACGTCGAACACAAACGGAAACAACTGCCGACGGAGCTCGTTTCGCTCGAAACCGTTGTTCGCGACACGCCTGGCCACGACGACCCGGAGAAGGTCAAGCGGTTCCTGTATACGCAATGGAAAGATCACGACGCCGGGTACGCCTTGCTCGTCGGCGATGCCGATGTTTTTCCGGTGCGGTATATGGTGCTCGATCGCGTGACTCCCGCCGCCTTCGACTACGCATTTTATCCGAGCGATCTGTATTACAGCGACCTGGCCAAAGCCGACCGATCTTTCGAAGACTGGAATGCGCAGAAGGGCGGATTCCACGCGGGCTATTTCGGCGAAGTTCGGGGTGAGAAGAATAAATCCGAGCCGATCAACTTCGATCACGTCGACTATCGGCCGGACATCGCCGTCGGACGCTGGCCGGTGAGCACGGCTGAAGAAGTTCGCGTCGTCGCCGCCAAAACGATCGCCTACGATACGGAATTGCACGACACGACACGGCCGGGCCTGAAGGCGGCAGCGTTCTTTTCGGTCGCCGGATGGGTCGACAGCCGGAACGTCATGGATCGTCTTGCCGGGCGGTTGCCGTCCGATTGGCACAAGGAAAAACGATACTACGCCGACAGGCAGCGAAATGACAAAACCTCGCCTCCGACCGAGCCGCAGCTCGTCGCCCTGCTCGATGCAGGCCAGCGGCTGGTATTTCACGCCGGGCACGGCCAGGACGACTCCTGGGAGCGATGTTTTCCGCTGCGCGCTCTGGACAAACTGCAAAACGCCGACAGGTTGCCGGTGATGATCTCCGCGGGCTGCTCGACGGCCCGGTTGGCAACGCTGCCACCTTACGAAGCCTATCTGGACGTGCATGGAAAAGAACATGCCGGTTCGAATGCCGGGGAAGTCTTCACGTCTCCGCCTCCGCCGCCGGCGGCGTATCAGAAAGGCAAGTTCAATCCCACCGGGCTGGGCGAACAATTGCTGCGCCGCGGACCAAACGGCGCTGTCGCTTACATCGGCTGCAATACGGGCAGCCAACCGTGCGGGTTGACGCTGCTCGACGGATTTTCCGTGTCGCTTGCCGAGCCCCGAAACGCGCGGCTGGGAGACGCATGGGCCGGAGCCATTGCGTTTTACTACGACCACGAACATCTCGCGAAGCTCGTCCCCAATGCCGATTGGTATCCGCCGAGCATCTTCTTCCAGGGAATGAAGTTCATGCTCTTCGGAGACCCGACGCTCGACGTCCGGGAGTAGCCGCCACTCGTTCCCAAGCTCTGCCTGGGAATGCCGCGTTCAAAGCTCCGCACCCCATCTTCCTACCATGATAGATATTGATCGACGGCCCATGATGACGAGACACTCTCGCAGCGCGCAAAAAAACCGCCCACAGAAACATGCGGGCGGTGGTGACTTGCGCAACGCACAACGGCGGTCGACTTGCAGTGCGACTGCTGTTGGCGTTACGGATTGTGCGTGAGCACGAAGTCTTCGAAGCGGATTTCGTCCGATTCCGAGTCGCCGACAGACGCGAAGATATCGGTCAGCAAGCGTTGGAAGTGCTTAGCGCGAACAGAGTAAAAGTTGTGCTTGCCATCGCGGCGGGCTTCAATCAGCCACGCCACGCGAAGGAGCGCCAGATGGTGGCTCACGGCCGGCTGGCTTTGGCCGAGCTTGTCGCACAGCGCCGTGACGTGCAATTCGCCTTCACGGGCCAGGTACATCAGCACCCGCAGCCGCGTCTCGTCCGACAGCAGCTTGAACACTTGAACGAGGTCCTTCTCCAATTGGTCCGACAATTCGGGGATGCCCGCCCGACGCTTGGACTCCACCGATTCCATGACATTCGCGATCATTTTTTACCTGCAACTTTCCCTTCGGCCGTACTTCAGACGGACAGTGAGACTGCTAAATATCCCGCTCCATTCCAGGAGCGCGGTGAGCGTTGATTTTCAAATCGTGATAACCTGTTTTTAATGCACTTTGCGGCCAAGAAACGCGCCGCTCACAGAGGTGAACTCTGAGATGGGAACAAGACCCACGTTCCC
>DASYAR010000272.1:0-4721 GCA_036501235.1 Planctomycetaceae bacterium | reverse complement strand
CAATCACCGCGGGAATTTTGCGCAGGAACCAGTCATCGAAGGCAAAGGCCAGGTTGCTGTTTTTGTTCCAGTGCGCCGCCAGATCGGTGTACGGTGGATGGCTGGTCAGGAATTTTTGTGTCACGCCGACCGCTTCGTAGTTGAAGTCCGGGCCGGGAGCGGGATAGAGCCAGAACGCGACCCAGAAGCCGACGAGGATCGCCACCAGCGCCAGCCATTGTCCCCACGGCCGCGCAAAGCCCAACAGAAACAGAAACACATATCCCAGGCCGATCTGGCTGAGCGTGTCTTCGAAGGTGAACCGCGTCTGCGCGGTATTCGTCGACCGCAGGAATACGCCCAACGCGACCAACAGCACCGCGCGCCACACGGCGTGAAACAGCATCCGCCCGAACGACTGCCCTTTTTGCCGGCGGCTGACGATCGAAAACGGCAGCGCGGCTCCGACGAGAAACGAGAATGACGGCTGAATCAGATCGTGCAGCGAACATCCTGCCCATTCCACGTGCGACGTATGAAACGCCAGCGTCTGCCACACCGGGCTGTCGGGAAACGACTTGGCGACCTGCGCGATGTGCAGCACTTCCGCCATCATCAGGAACATCACGAGCCCGCGAAAGGCGTCCAGTGACGACAGGCGGTTCGGCAGGACAGGTTGCGGAGGCTGTTGCATGGCGGAAAAGAGTCGAAGGGGTCGAAAAGTGAAATGGGGCGGAAGGCGTCCTTTTTTTCTCTGCGACTCTTTGACTCTTTCGATTCTTCGACACCGCGTTTACGCCAGCAGCGGTTTCACGATCTCGCCGTGAACATCGGTAAGACGGAAGTCGCGCCCCTGGAAACGGTACGTGAGTTTGGTGTGGTCGAAGCCCATCAGATGCAGGATCGTGGCGTGCAGGTCGTGCACGTGCACCCGGTCTTTTACCGCGTTGAAACCGAATTCGTCGCTTTCGCCGTACGAGATGCCCGGCTTGATCCCGCCGCCGGCCAGCCACATCGTAAAGGCGCTGGGATGATGATCGCGGCCATCATTGCCCCCCTGCACCATCGGCGTCCGGCCGAACTCGCCTCCCCAGACGACCAGCGTGTCCTCAAGCAGACCACGCTGCTTCAGGTCTTTGATGAGCGCCGCGCACGGCCGGTCAGTTTCTTCACAGTTCTTCTTGAGATCGGCAACCAGATTACCGTGCTGGTCCCACGATTCATGAAACAGTTGCACGAACCGGACGCCGCGCTCTACCAGCCGACGGGCCAACAGGCAATTGTTGGCGAACGACGACTTGCCCGGCTCGGCCCCGTACATTTCGAGAATGTGCTGCGGCTCGCGTCCCAGATCCATCAGCTCGGGGGCGCTCGATTGCATGCGGAACGCCATTTCGAACGAGCTGATCCGCGTGGCAATTTCCGGGTCGCCCGTTTCCGCCAACCGCGTCTGATTGAGCGATCGCAACGCGTCGAGCGAATCGCGCTGCAGGTCGCGATCGACGCCACGCGGATTCGAGAGATACAGCACCGGCTCGGCTCCGCCACGAAATTGCACTCCCTGATGGAGAGTGGGCAAAAATCCACTTCCCCAGTTGGAGTTGCCGCCGCTGGGACCTTTCTTGCCGGAACTGAAGACGATGAAGCCGGGGAGATCTTCGGATTCGCTGCCCAGGCCATACGTGACCCACGAACCCAGGCTCGGACGCCCGAACTGCTGCGAGCCGGTACTCATCAGGATCTGGCCCGGAGCATGGTTAAAGGCGTCGGTCGCCATGGACTTGACGATGGCGATGTCGTCAACGACTTCCGCCAGCTTCGGCAGTAGCTCTGACAGTTCGGTTTCCGACTGGCCATATTTCGCGAATTTGAATTTGGGCCCCAGGAGCTTCGAATTCGGATTGATAAACGCGGCCCGGTATCCCTTCAGCAATTCCGGCGGCGGCAGGGTGCCGTCGAATTTGGCGAGCTGCGGCTTATTGTCGAACAACTCGAGATGGCTTGGCGCCCCGGCCATGAACAGGAAAATCACCCGCTTGGCTTTGCCGGTGAAATGTGGCTGTTTGACCGCGAGCGGATTCGTGGAGGCCCCGACCGAATCGGCGGCGGAGCCTTGCCCTCCCAAGAGTTGGCCGAGGGCAATCGAACCGAGTCCGACGCCGCACTCGCGCAAGAACCAACGACGCGCGAGCAGTTGCGGATTGACGCCGCGGTACAGGTTGTCATGGCAGTTCATAGGGCACACAGATCGAAAAGGTCTTATGGCAGAATGCGGGCGTCTCCGCAGATGGATACTGCGTCCGTCGGCAATTCACAAAAGTTCCAACACATGTTCGCCGCCGTGCGCCGGATTCCCGGTTAGACGGCGACCCTGAAGATCGACAACCAGATCCAGCATCTCCAGTGGAATCTGGCCAATCAAGGCGGGCACTTCGTCGGGGACCTCCATGACTTCGACCACACAGTTGCGACCCAGTAATGTGAGCCGGACTGCCTCGTAGATATTTATCGCGCCCCTTCCGTGAGAAGAGACGGCATTCTGTTGGCGTACCTTGGACAATCCCAATTCTTGGATATGCCGCGTTGGTAAGGCGAGCGTTGTGGCACCGGTGTCGACAAGAGCATCGGTCAACATCAGCCGTCGGATTTCGGCCGGTTTTCGCATTCCTCGTTCGGCATCCCACACGTCTTTGAGGTTTTCAATTGTCGCCTCCGTCAATATTCGGCCCATGTTCTCTTGCTCCGCAATCGGGCTGGTTATGCTCATGATTGCCTTACTCCTTGGTGATCGTTTCATCGAGATTCAATAGTACTCGCGCGACGGCGGTCCAGGCGGCGAGTTGAGCAGGAGTGGCGCCGGCGGGGAGCGCGGGGGGATGCTCGGGATCGGCGGCGGCGAGCTCCCAGGGGTTGAGTTTGCCGTCGGCGAAGCGCTCGGTTTCTTTGTTGAGCAGAGCGAGTATCGTGGCGGATTCCTTTTCGGTCGGGAGCCGGGCGACGCAGCAGCGAAACGCAATTTTGATACGGTCAGAATCGGTACTTCCGCCCTCTGCAAGCGCGCGTCGCGCCAGCGCGCGGGCGCATTCCAGAAAGATCGGCTCATTGAGAGACGTCAGGGCCTGCAGCGGAGTGTTCGAACGCGTGCGGCGGACGCACGAGAAATCACCGTTGGGCGCGTCGAACGCCTGTAACGCAGGATAAGGGACCGAGCGGTACCGGAAGGTGTACATGGCGCGCCGAAATTGGCCAGACCCTTTGTCGGTGCTCCAGATCTTGGGGCCGTAACTGGCCGGGGGAAGGAACAGAAATTCGGGGGCCGGTGGATAAACGCTGGGGCCGCCGACCGTCGGGTCGAGTAAGTCGCTGGCAGCCAGCGCGACGTCACGCACGATTTCTGCATCGACCCGCAGACGGGGAGCCCGCGCGAGGAGCCGGTTGAATGGATCGCGCGCATGCAACTCGGACGAGACTTTCGACGATTGGCGATAGGTGGCCGAGGTGACGATGAGTCGGTGAAGACGCTTGATATTCCACCCACTGTCCATGAATTCCACGGCGAGCCAGTCGAGCAACTCCGGGTGCGTGGGAGTTTCGCTTTGCGATCCGAGGTCCTCGCTGGTGCTGACCAGCCCAATGCCGAAATACGTCTGCCAGACGCGATTGACGAACGATCTGGCCGTCGTGGGTGACTGGCGATCGGCAAGCCAGCGGGCGAAAGTCAGCCGCGTCGGCGGAGCGTTCGCCGGCAGCGGATGCAGAAACGCGGGGACGCCCGGCGCAACGGCCGCCGCGGGTCTGAGGAAATCGCCGCGCTGCAGCAAGTGCGTCGCGCGCGGTTCCGAACGCTCGTCGAGAACGAGTTGCGATGAGCCTTCGGGATGCTGCTGCCAGAGCTGTTCGATTTTCTCGTTGGCAGATTGGAACTCGGCGACGGTGCTCCGCCAGTAGCTGAAGAGCGCGGCGACCTGCGACGGTGTGCGCTGCTCGCGAGGAACGCCCAGCGTATTTCGAACTTCAACGGGTAACGGATCGGCGCACGGATCAGCAACCGTCGTCACCGATAGACGGAAGCGGCCCAGGTTATGGTTCTGGTTGTCATCGCTGTTCCATCCGCCGTGGTTCTGCACAAGATGCACTTCGAGCTCGACACCGTCAGGAAAGCTGATCGGCATCTCGGCGACAAATATGGCATGACAGGGCTTGTTGCGGCGGCCCGGCCCCAGATCAATGCTCCAAGCGGTTTCGTTCTTCCCGTCGATGGCGAAGTCGATCGGCCCGGTGATCCGTTTCTTGCCGCTCTTGTCATCGTATATCGCTTCCAGCGGCTTTTCGGGTGGATTGACGTCGGCCGAGGCTTTGACGAATTTGACCCACGCCCCCTGATCCGGCTTTCCAACCGGCTTGGCTTTGACCTTGAACTCGGTCAGCGCGGCCGTCCCCTTGATCGATCGCCCTGGCCCGCGCAGCGGAAGATTCGGATCGTTGAGCTGCTCGAGCCGAATGGCCGTGATGTTCTGCAGCCGCGTCGTCGCCGTGACGACCACGTCGTGCTTGGTCGGCGCATATCCCTGGCACAGGTACGAGCCGTCTTTGAGCCGGTACATCTTCTGTCCGCCGGAAGCGTCGTCTTCGGCAGACTGGATGACGGTCCATTCAGGCTGGTTGCCGGCGGCCGATTCTTCCCAATGGGCAAGCCGCTCGCCCCAATCGGGTGTCTGATGTTTCAGTTCGTCTTCAATCTC
>DASYAR010000271.1:0-23521 GCA_036501235.1 Planctomycetaceae bacterium | reverse complement strand
AGTGCCACCGAGACCGAGGGTCGTCAGTTTCTTGAGCTCCTTGAGTTCACCCAGGCCGGCATCGGTGATCTTTGTCCGGCCAAGCAGGAGCGTGGTCAGATTTTTGAACTCACGGAACTCGCGCAAGCCGGCGTCCGTGATCTGAGTGCCGTTGAGGCCCAGAATCGTCAACTTCTTGAGCTCCCTTAACTCAATCAAACCCGTATCCGTGATCTGAGCACCACTGATTTCAAGCTCGGTCAGGTTCTTGTGGCGGCCAAGTTCCTTGACGCCGACGTTAGTGATTTGACGGTTGAGCATGAGCCTGGTCAGGCTCGGAAAAGCGACGAGCAGACGCATGTCTTCGTCGTTGAACTTTTTGCTCCGTTGTAAGTGGACGCCAATCACAGGCCGTCCTGGCAATTTGTCGTCTCTGATGACGCTGCCGCCGAGCTGTTCAACTTTTTCAATGGCTTGGGACTCGTCGAGATTGTCGTCTGCCACAGCCAGCGAAGCAGCCACAACGACAACGGCAATGGACACACATCGAAATCGCATCATTCCGCCTCACGGTTAAGATTCGCCCATCGCCTCGGAATAGCCGCAATTGGCCCAAAAAAAGACAGCCTTTCATTGTATTGAAGCGCGGCGCGCACGCAAGATGGTCGAGAATTCACAGCCAGCCGGCTTCCCACGCTCGAAGCCCGGCGATAAAAGCTTCAATATCGGTCCTGTCATCCCGATTCGCCTTCGGCAAAAAGTGCAATGGATTGTCACGACCGCTGACGGTGTCCGCCTGGTTGCCGCCTGCACCACCGGCGCTGATGCGACGGTGCGCGAGCTGCTATCGTGAAATCCTTTGAAAAAGGCCTTCTCATGCACGACGCCGATCAGCGCATGTCGCAGCCGGAAGCGATGAAGACCAATGCCTATATTGGTTATGCTGGCGGCGTGGAGAAGTTGAATGGCGACGACGTCTGGGCGCTGTTCAAAGCTTGCGCTGCGGGCGACAGGCCGAAGGCGCAAGCGCTTTTGGCGAAGGACCGGCGGCTGGCCAACGCGGAGTACGGATATCAGACTCCCATTCACATGGCGGTCCGTGAGGGATATGCGGAGATCGTCAAGCTGTTGCTGGAACAGGGCGCGGAGCCAGGCAACTCGTGGGACCAGTTGCTTCTCGCGGCCCGAGAGCGCGGGCATCGCCAGGTCGAAGACGCTCTCCTGCGGGTGATGACCAAGAGGTATCACTATTCGCCCGCCTTCGATGAGCTGAAGGAAGCGATCGTCGCCAGGGATTCGCGAAGAGTCGGCGCGGTCTTGCGGCGGCAGCCAAACCTGGCGCAGGCGAGCGACGCGAGCGGCAACAACGCCCTGCACTGGAGCGTCTTCACCAGGCAATTGGGATTGATCGAGCGCTTTGCCGCGCTGGGAACGCCGATCGATGCCGAGCGCGCCGACGGATTCACTCCGGTGCTGATCGCGGTGAATGGCATATCTCATGGAGCGACTGGCGACCGGTCGCATCCGTCCATCCGCAGTCTGCCTGTGATCGTTGGGTACCTGCTCGCCCGGGGAGCGAAATACACGATCTCCGTAGCGGCAGCCGTTGGCGATCAGGAACGCATCGAGGAGCTCTTGCACAAGGATTCCGGCCTGGCACGGCAGCTCGACTCAGTGGGAGTCAGCCCCCTTTCCCAGGCGTCCCGCGGAGGTCATTTGCACATCGTCCGCTGCTTACTCGAGCACGGCGCCGATCCGAATACTCCGGAGAATGGCGGCGGGCCGGACGGCCTGGCGCTGTACTGGGCCTGCACGGGCAATCGTCTGGACATCGCCCAGTTGCTGCTCGAACACGGCGCGAACCCCCACGCGGGCCTCGATGGGTGCCAGCACTGCGTCAATATTACCAGGGTGTACCACGGCGATGAGGCGAAACCGATCGAGCAGCTCTTGCGCCGGCATGGGGCCTGCACGATGCCGTACCACATGAGCGTGCGGCAGATGAAAAAGGCCATCCGCGAGGGGCATGAGGTGGTTCGGCACTGCGAATTTCTCGGCAACCTGATGGCGACCCGCAACGCAAAGCTGCTCGATCTTTATCTCGATTTCTTTCCCGGTGCTGTCAAGCGGACTGGGGATGAGTTGGCCTGTCCGTGGTCGGCGGCACTGGTCCACAAGCTGTTGGCTCGAGGACTCGACCCCAATCGGTCGGACTGGCTCGGCAAGACGTTTCTGCACGCCTGTGCTGCGAGCGGGAATCGATCCGCGGCGGCCGTCTTTCTAGACGCCGGCGCCGATATCAACGCCCGAGGCCTCGAATTCCACGAAACGCCGTTGGCCGCCGCCGTTCGTCACGAACCGTGGTGTCGAAAAGCAGATCGGGCAAAGCTGCCTCAGCAGAAGCGACGGATGGTCGAGTTCCTGCTCAAGCGGGGCGCCGCAACCAACCTCCCCGGTGACGAACCGTGGGCGACTCCCTTGGCCTGGGCACGGAAACTTGGATTGGCCGACATCGAAGAGATTCTCCTCAAGCACGGGGCGTCAGGATGATGAAACCGTTGATCCGTCCCTCCTTCCCGTAGTACCATGCGCACAATATTTTTTGGCATCTCAGGTTCGACCAACGACGTCGGCCTGCGAAATCGACGTCAGACAGCCGGTGATTCGTGCCCGGGATCATGGAGAGAGTTAAGCTATGAACGAAACGGACGTCTCGACTCGCATCACACTTCGCATTCCCGGAGACTGGTCCCATCCGCAGGAGCTTCTGGAGCGATTGCCGGAGGGGTTTCGGCTGACTCCCACAGGCCTGGTGCTCCCGGATGGAACGGAGATTGAATTCAGTCCAATGCCGCCGGATCAACAGTTTCCGCAGATCTTTCAGTCGGCTTGTCGGCGGCCTCCGACGGACGATGAACTGGCCATCCTGGCTCACTATTCTGTGAATGTCGGATTGACCGGGGCTGGCGGTTCAATGGATTCGTCGCTCACCATGATGCAGGCCGGCGCAGCCATCGTGCGGGCCGGCGGGGCGGGAGTGTTCATCGACAACAGCGCCATGGCTCACGGGGGAAGCGACTGGATCGCCATGACGGAAGACGGAGGGCCAGAGGCGATCAGCTTCGCGTTTGCGTCGATTATTCGCGGTCCGCAAAAAGTTTATACGATGGGGATGCAGGTGATGGGATTTCCCGATCTGGTGATGAATTCATCCGACGTCGATGAACGAGGTGAGAGGGTCGTGGAAATCATTCGCTACATCTGCGGCGGCGATCGACCACTTGACGTCGGCCACGTGCTGGCGGATGAACAAGGGCCGCGTTTCCAGGTCGTCGCGAAAGAGCGAGACGAATTCGATGCCGAAAGCGCCATGCACAATCCTCACGGTCGGTTGAAGATTGCGAGCTTGAAAGACATCGCGGAAGGCAATTGACAAGTATCAGCGTGATTCCGGGCACTTGTGATAAAGCGACAAGAGAGAAACGAAATGAAACAGACGTTGCTCGGTGGCCTGTGTTGCATTGCCGCGCTGTGGTGCACGCAGCCGCTGGTTTGCGCCGAACCGGACGTGGAAATCGACCGGCCGTCGACCGACAAGACCGTGCCGAATTTCAGCCTGCTCGACTACCGCGGCCGGCATTACGAGCCGTATCGAACCAACTCGCGCATCGTCGTGTTGTACTTTACGGGGGTCGGTTGTCCGCTCGCGCGTCAAAGCGTTCCAAAGCTGTTAAAAATGAGGACGCAGTTCGGTCCGCGCGGCGTGACGTTCTGGATGACCAATTCTGCGCCGCAGAATGATTACAACGAACCGACTCTGAAAATCATTGCGCAGATGGGCCTGAATGATTAGCTCTCGGCGTTCGTCCCCAACGACGAAGAAGGCCGGGAAGCAGTCGCCCGGTTGAAGTCGATGGCAAAGCTGAACGGAGTGCAGTCGGAATCGCAGTTGATTGGCGACCCCGAAACTTTCAAGCTGCAAGTGCTGGAAGGGTCGCTGGGATCGCTGACATTGCTCAGAGACGAAAATCAGTTGATCGCTCATCACTTCGGCGCGACTAACTCGGAAAGCAACCCGAGCAACCCCGACGCGGGAAAGACCGTACGCTTCGGTCTGCAAACTTCGGACGAAATGTTCATGGGCTTTATGACTGCGGCTGACCTTCCCGACTCGAAAAACTGAAACAAAAAGCATCGGTTCAAATATTCGGCGACGAATCACGCTTCCTCATCAATCAGCGCGCCATACGTACGCAGCTCGAGCCGCGGCGCCAGGAGTTGCTCGCCTTGCTTACAAGTCTCAATGAGGAACCGACCAGGGATGAAACGGCCGGCGCCGGCGCGACGAACAGCACGGAGAGCGTCAAAAACTCGACGATTTTGAGGCGCTGGCTGATCGTCGCTGTTTCGGGCCTCGTGGTCTTCGTGGTGATCGTCCTGGCAAGTGGGATCTTCGATACCCTCCGGGTAAAAAGCATGCCTACTCGAATGTCGGCTACACAATTGCCGCCGCGATGGCTGAGAAGGTGACCGGGTTCACCTGGGAAGACCTGGTGACGCGAGAGGTTTTCGAGCCTTTGGAACTCTCCGAAGCGGGATTTGACCCCCCGCTGAGTGCAGACGACACTCTCGAACAGCCGCGCGATCACCGCGCGGGCCTGGCTGGGAAAGTCGCGGTGGATGACAAGGCAGACAATACCCCCATCATCGGCCCTGCCGCCACAGTTCACATGACGCTCGGCAATCTTTGTACGTTCGCGACCGAGCATCTTCGCGGCGATCGCGGCGCGGGCCAGCTGCTCTCCGCCGAAACCTACAACCTGCTGCACACACCCGTGCTTGATCAGAATGCGTGCGGCTGGGTAAAGAGAGATTCGAGCGCCGAAATCCCATATGCCACGTACTGGCACAACGGATCGAACACGCAGTGGTACGCGCTCGCGGTGTTTATCCCCGAGAAGAACATGGTCGTCGCCGTCGCATCGAACGACGGCGACTTCGGGCAAGCCGAAGCGGCCGCCTGGGAGATCGTGAAGGCCAGCGTGAACCCGTTGAACGTCAAACGCTATTCCGCAAGCCCCGAACCCCTGCAGAGGTCAGATCATTCGCAGACATCTCCTTGATCGTCCTCGGATCGGGCCGGCAGACGCGCGACTTGACCCCGGCAATCGTTCACATTTCTAACTCACGGTGCATAACGGCAACGAAGACACGCAAGGCCCAAACCTGTTACGCGATCCCGACAGCGTCACTTGTCCTCGGGCGCCGCGGGTGGGACCGGTTCGACCTCCGGTTTGACGATCACCAGGTCAGGCATTCCCTTGCCCTGGCAAAAATGCTCCCACCCGCCCCCCATTGCCTTGTAGACTTGGACCAGGTAGAGGGCGATATTCCCGCGCGCAGTACCCAATAAATCCTGCTGGCTGACAAGCAGCGATTGATTGGTGTAAACCCGATTGAAGTCGGCGACTCCGCCTTCGAACTGCCCCTGGGAAATCTCCACAGCGCGCATGGCCTCGTCGACGCTCTGTTCGAGGTAGGTGACCTGCTGTTTGGCCCGTATGAATTGGGCGAGGGCGTCTTCAACCTCTCTCCCTGCCTGCAGGACGGTCTGCTGATATTCCAGGCACCGCACTTCGAGCAACTGCTCCTGGGCGGTCACATTGTTCGTGATCCGACCATAGTTGAGAATGTTCCACTGCAGCGTCGGCAGTACGAACCCCAGAAAGCTGCTCCCGTCAAACAATTGCCGGAAGTCGCTCGCCGCATAGCCGATGAAGCCGCTGACCCCCAGGCGCGGGTACAAATCGGCCTCGGCGACGCCAATCTGAGCGCTTTGCACCGCGACGAGTCGCTCCGCCCGGCGGACGTCGGGGCGGCGGCGCAGTAGGTCGGCGGGGATGCCGATGGCGACTTCGGCTTGGGCTTGCGGTATTCCCGAAGCGCCCAGCCGCGCGGTCAGGTCGCTCACGGGCATTCCCATGAGAACACAAAGTTGGTTGCGCGCCACATCGCGTCCGGCCTCGAGGGGGGGAATGGTCGCCTGCGTCTGCGCCAGGGCGGCCTTTGCCTGCCGGAGATCGAGCTCCGTCGACGCGCCCGCGTCGAATCGCACCTGCGCCAGATCTTTGGACTTCTCCTGAATCGCCACGTTCTCCCGAGCATACGTCAGCCGCTGTTCGAACGTGCGCAGTTGAATGTAATTCGTGGCCACTTCCGAGAGCAGCAGAACGAGAGAATCGCCGTAGCCTTCGGTGACGGCCTCCAGGTTGGCATTCGCCGATTCGATATTTCTGCGCAATCGCCCCCAGAAATCGAGCTCCCACGAGGCGTTGAAACCGTCAGCCCAGATGTTCAAGTCGTGCGGAAACGGCAGATTCAGATTCTGGCTGATCTGCGCGTGGTTATACAAGGCGATCGCCCGTTGAGACTGCGGGAAGAGATTGCCGACCGCGATCCCCCGGCGTGCGCGGGCCTCCATGATGCGAGCTGCTGCAGCGCGGAGATCGAGATTCTCGCGATAGGCCGTATCGATCAGCCCATTCAGAACCGGATCGTTGAACACGGTCCACCAGGCGTAGTCTTCAGCCGGGGTGTTCTTGACTGAGGGTTCACCGGAAAGGACATAGTCCGCTGCGACCGGCGCGGCCGGCGCAGCATAATCCGGTCCTACTTTGAAACTTTGGCGCGCCCATTGACCGAAACTCGTGGCGCAGCCCGCCAGAGTCAGCACCAGTGCGAATCCCGCTCCGCGCGAAGCGCAGCGGACGATGCGCGCTGGCCCACAGGCACCCAGTTGATGGCATTTCACCGCCCCGCCCCCTCTCGCAACGACGTCGCGGCCAATCCCTAAGCCTCAACGGACATTGCACTTCAATTCCGATGCGCACTTTCGAATCAGCGATCGGTGGAAAAGCTGGCCTGAAGCCGAAAGCTGCCACGCGACTGTGCGCGCGGACATCATTCTATTTCGGCGGATCGAGAGTTCCGGATTTAACGAATTTGTCGGATTTGTGGCGCGTATCGAGTCTATTTCGCTCCGATGTGGGCGCCCTTCTCGGCCACCGATCGCTTCATCAGCAGCACCAGGAAAGCGAGCGCCACCGCCAGGACGGTGAATATGACGAAGACGTCGAAGTAAGCCAGCGACGCCGCTTGCTGTGAACGGAGGTTCGCCAGACTTTGCAATGCCATCCGGTGCGCCCGGGGCCGATCCCCGGTTTGCTGAAAGAAGAACGCCTGAGCGCGCTCCATGTAGGCACTGACTTGCGGATTAAAGGGATCGAGAAATTCACAGTTTCTTCGGCGACCTGCACGCCCAGGGGCGGCACGCCGTCGAGTTCTACACGCAGACGAAGATCGTCGTCGTACGGTGGCCGCGCACGCGGGCGTGCTAAAGGCGCCGGGTGGCTACTGTTGGTCAGCCCACCGCAACCGGTTGACGAGATCCGTGAGATCATCCACGATCAGGTCCGGCGGTGGACTCGCTCGTTCGAAGTCGGTGCGTGTGCTGATGCCGGTCAGGACCCCCGCAGTCCACAGGCCGAGCAGAATGGCGCCGGAAATATCCGTGTCGTATCGGTCGCCGACCATCAGGGTTTGATCGACAGTCAGGCCGAGCCGTGCCATCGACTGCTCGTACATGCCTCGATTCGGCTTGCCGATCACGAGCGGTTGCTGACCGGTCGCTGTGGTCAGGAGAGCAAGAATGCTGCCGGCTCCCGGCAGCGGACCCCGTTCGCTGGGATAAGTCGCGTCGGAATTCGTGCCGATGAACTTGGCGCCGCCGCGAATGGCGAGTGTCACACCGGCCAGCTCCTCGTAGGTCAGTTCGAAATTGATCCCCGCCACGGCATACGTCGCCGCGTGGGGATCAGTCGTCAATTCGAACCCATTTTTTTGCAGGGCAACTTTCAATCCGTCCTGCCCCATCACGATGACCGGACCGCGCGGCCAGCCATGATGCGCGACCTGCTCGGTCAGCCAGCAGGCGGTCGCCTCGGCGCTTCCCAGGACCTGATCCGGCCGGACATGAATGTTCATTTCGGCCAGCCGCTCGACAAACTGTTCGGCAGTCTTACTGGCATTGTTCGTAACGAACAGAAACGCGCGACCGGTCGACGTGAGATAATCGATTGCGTCCTGAACGCCCGGCAACGGTCGGGCGCCAACGTAGATCACACCGTCCATGTCAAACAACACACCGCGCACCGCGCGCAGTCCGGAGAGCTCACGAGTCACAAACTGATCCTTCCCTTAAATCACTGACGGGGTGGGCCATGCACGCCACGGCCGTCCACTTCGCCCGGCGCTCTCGCTGGCTGACGATCGGCATTGTCAGGCAGACGGAGATATCAGTGTTCGAGCCAGCTTTCAAATGATTCCTGCGGTTGGTCGTCGCGTCGATTCATGCCGGGATCGTAGCGTGCGTGCCGTCGAGCGGGAAGACGACGTGGGCCCACTTGCTTGCAGTTGTAAGTGAACCGGCCTATTTTTGCTTTTGTATTGAATTGAGGTCCCCCTCCACGCGGATTCGTAGAAAGCTGGCCATGACTCAAGCGCTTCGGAATGATCGGCGGGCATTTCTGAAACAGGCAGCGGTGGCTCTGGCCGCTCCTGCGTTTCTGCCCAATCTTTCTGCAGCCGCCCCGAGCGAAGTCGTCAGACATGCCAGTTTCGGCGCCTCGGGCATGGCGGGGGCTGACCTGGGAGCGATCGCCAGCCATCCGAAGGTGAAACTCATCTGCGTCGCGGAGGTCGATCTGGCCCGTGCCGGCGGTTTGAAAAAGCAGTTCCCCGAGACCCGCGTCTACCAGGATTGGCGGGAAATGCTCGATAAGGAACACAAAAATCTCGACTCGGTCAACGTCTCGACCCCCGATCACATGCACGCTTCGATGGCCATGTCGGCGATGCAACTGGGTCTTCACGTTTACGGGCAAAAGCCGCTGACGCATGACGTGTTCGAATCACGCCGGCTGGCCGAGTTCGCCACCGAGAAGAAACTCGTTACTCAAATGGGCATTCAGATCCACTCCCACTCGGCCTATCGGTCGGCTGCGGACCTGGTTCATGGAGGCACAATCGGCAAGGTCCAGTCCGTCCACTCCTGGAGCAGCAAGAAGTGGGGTGATGAAAACCCTCGTCCTGAACGCAATGATGAAGTCCCCGCTTCGCTCAATTGGGATCTGTGGCTGGGCATCGCCGCCAAGCGGCCATTTCTGGGAAATGGTTATTATCATCCCGGCAATTGGCGGCGTCGACTCGAGTTCGGAACGGGCACGTTCGGAGACATGGGCTGCCATATTTTCGACCCGGTCTACAATGCCGTGGGGCTCACAGCCCCGCTCACCATCCGCTCGACGGGCCCAGCCCCTAACGCAGACAACTGGGCCAACAACGCCGTCGTTCATTTCACGTTCCCACAGACGGCTTATTCCATTGGTCCCGTCGTCCCCGTCGCCTGGTATGACGGCGATCAGCGTCCCCCGCAGGAGGTCCTCACGCCGTATCTCGGCGAGCAGGCCATTCCCGACCAGGGTTCCCTGATCATTGGTGAAAAAGGGGCCCTGTTGCTGCCGCACGTCGCCCAGCCGCAACTGCTCCCCGAGAAAAATTTCGCCGGCATTGTGCGAGACAAACTCGAGAACCAGAATCACTGGCATCAGTTCGTGGAAGCGGTGCGGGGAAATGGCGCCACGTCCACCCCGTTCAGCTACTCCGGCCCGCTCACCGAAAGTGTTCTGCTCGGTGGAATCGCGACTCACTTCAAAGATCAGACCCTCGAATGGGATGCGGCCAAGCTCGCGTTCAAGAACGTCCCTGACTCAAACCGTCTCATCCGCCGCACCTATCGGCAAGGCTGGGAAGTCCACGGCTTGAGCTGAAACGGGGATTCGGTGTCGATGGACGAGCCACGACATGGCCACCCGCTGCATCCACGTTCCAGTCAGGGACATGCCCACGGGCAGGCCGGTCCGAGCGGCCGCCAGCCCTGCTAAATTACCGCTTTTCAAATCCCGCCAGATCGAGAGAGATACACAGTCAGCTGCTACATAACCCACCACGGCACCAAAAATACTGCTGGTGGCGCTGAATCGAATCTTTAAGAGGACGATGAATCCCGCGCGCGTCAGAGTCACCTTTGGCCGAGGGATGTCTGGGATTCAATTGTGCGTATCGGAGCGATAGACTGACTGCAAACTTGTCCGACGCGTATTCATGCGGAGGAGATGGAATGCCCAAACATCACTGGCTGTTCGACAACCCAGGCGTCGCCCAATGCCGTATCTTGAAAGCCGTGATGGTTTCTGGGCTTTTTCTCGCGCTTTGCGTCGCAGGTGCCTCGCTTAACGGCGACGAGACAACCGGTAAGTCGGGTGGTAATCCGTCGGAATCGGTGGCCCGTAAGAAGCAGCGCGAAGAAAACCTGAAAGAAATGAAAGAGCGCGCCGCGAACGCCAAAGTGCGAATCGTCTCGAAAGAGGCGACATCCGACGCCGAGTTGGTTCCCCGAGCGCTTTTCCATTACACCGACCAGCCGCGGCACATCGCCGACGCGACGCTGTGGGGTTGGGTCGCCGATGGCCGGCTCGTCGCCGCCTGCAAGATCGAGAAATACGACCACCAGAACCCGGCGACGCAATGGCTTTATTGCTTCGGATCGCTGGCGCCGGGGCTGGTCGAAGCCGAATGGCCCTCAGGTCATACCTTCTCAGCAAAAAAGCCCGGGACCGAGCTGGCTCTCATCGCCGTCGCGCCGGCCCCTGCGGCAGAACGGCCCGTCAGGTTACGCCAGATGAAAGACATCGCCGACCACTTTTCCGCCGTGTTGATCGACGCGACGGTTGGCGACACGCGGCAGGAGATGCGCCGGCTCCCGCAACCCATTTATCGATACGAAATGCCCGCTGGCGACATGCGGGACGGCGCCATCTTCGGGTTCACGACGAATGGCACGAATCCGGACGCCATGCTGGTCGTGGAGTTGCATCAGTCTGGAAATGCCAGCGGGAAATGGAAATTCAGCATGGCGGGAATGACCACCGGCGGGCTGTCTGTCAAATTCGATAACGAGGAAGTCTGGTCGAAACCGTCGGTATCGGGTGAGGTGGCAAGTTTTGACACGTGGGAGTGGTTCTGGGAACGGCCGAAGTGAACCGGAAATCTCAAGGAGTCCGCCTAGTCTCGTCAACGCCGAGTGCGGCGGGCAGAAGTCTTAAGCGATTCTGTGCGCCGGGCCGTTGGCGCTCACCAGACTCCTACTCCCACGCCTGGGTATCCGTAACCACCATATGGCGAATACTGACTGTAATAACCCGATCCGTAATAGGGATATCCATAGCCATATCCACCATATCCCAGACCATATCCAAGTCCCAGGCCCAAGCCGAGGCCATAGCCGTACGGGCTGTAGAAGCCGCGCCCGTAATAACCACCATAGCCGCCGCGATAACCATAGCCCCGGTAGCCTCCGTACCCGCCGCGGTAGCCACCATATCCGCCGCGGAAGCCGCCACCATAGGCGCCCCCTCCGTGGAACCCTCCGCCGCCGAAGCCCCGCGTCAGCTGGACCTGAGCAGGGTCGCTCTCTGAACGATAGATGGCCGACTGAATCAGTGGTTTGGCGGTCGATTTGTCAGATTTGTCGGCGGCTGCGGCTCGGGGGAGCGCGGAGGCCGCCATTCCAATGACAAACAACGAGCAAATCGCTGCGATCGTGCGGGGAATCATGGCTATGCTCCAGGCGATGAGTCGTGCGGAAATTGGACCAGGTCACTTCGTCGAGGTCTTGTCCGACGAGGCATCGGCGTTCTGCGTCAGTTTCTCGTGGTCTTTCCGCAACTGGTCGCGCTGCTCTTTCGTCAGCACATCCTCGATCTCGAGCAGCTTCTCCGTTTCCAGCGAGAGCATCTTTGCCTGCAGCCTCTCGATGTTGTCGTTCAGCGATCCGAGCCGATCATTGTAGTTTCGGCGAATGCCGTCCGCCTTCTCCTGCTGCTGGGGGGTGAGCGTAATCCCGATGATCACGATTTCCTCCTCGGGCGCATTGGAATTCACCTTCACGTTCGTCTTTCCGTCATGTCTCCGGTGATGCGCCGTGCGGCGCCGCTGGTCGCGAACATGCTTTCGCTGGGCGTCGTTAAAGTGTTCTTCTATCCTCGCCAGCATTGAAGCCTCCATGCGGATTGCCGACTGGTAATCGTCAGCGAATTCCTTCCACGTGACCTTGCACTCATCGTCGTATTTCTTGACGATGTCGTCGATCTTCGTCCGTTGATCGGACGACAGATTCAGATTTTGGAGCAGGTCGGACACGTTCGACTTGCCGTTCGATTCCGTGGATTTCGAGGCGGTCGCGGCCACGCCCTTCACCTTGCCGTCGGACATCGTCACAGTAATCGAGTCGCCCTTCTTCAGATCTCCCAGCTTCACCGTCTTGCCGTCGCGCGTGATTTTCGTTGACGAGGAAATCGCATGCCCGTGTTCACCTTTTCCGTCCTTGTCGGTCATCACCAGCTTGCCATCGCTGGATCCGCTCCCCTCGGTCGTGGAAACCACTTTCCCATCGTGCGAGTCGTCCGCGAAGCTCAGAGCGGGTGATGTCAGGAACAGTCCCAGCACGACGGCGAATCCGAGCGTTGGTCGAAGCAACATGGCAAGTCCTCCTTGGATCGGCAGCTCACGGTGAAAACGGACAACACGGTGCCTGAAAACGGAGCAGCTTCCGTGCCACTCCGCAGCGCATCGGTTTCACCGCAGCGTGCGCTCGCGTTCATTTCGGCGGGCGCGGCCGCCGTGAATGGTCCCCAGAGCGGTCATTTCCACGATTCGGCTTCATGAGGAAAATGCCCGTCGGATTGCGATCTTCATCGCTGATTCTGATGGCGGCTCGCGGCCGGGAGCGCGCCGCGACCAATCTGATCGCTTGCCGCTCGGGCTAGAAGGCCATGAATCATGCGGAACGTCCATGTCTGGCAGCTCGCAGATCCAGTCCAGCTCGATTTTCACCATCGGGGCCATCAGGCGAACCACGGTATTTGGATCGATCGGCTCCGCGTGGCGGCCGCGCATGCTCGGCGGGCGGTATTTCAAGTTGATGGACGGGATTCAGTCAAAGGCGGGGCAATAGATTCCAATCCGCGCCTCTCGGCGTCGACGCCGAAAGCCATCTCGACACCCGCGGCAATGAGCATCAGCATCGCGCCAAACAAGTACCCATAGGAAACCAGGTTGAACTGGTGAGTCTCAATCAGCGCTCCGAATAGTGCTGGAGCCGCGAGACCCCCGATAGCCGTCCCGAGGACGTAGAACAGCGCAATCGACAGCGCTCTCATCTCCACGGGGAATATCTCGCTCACCGTTAAATAGCCCGCACTCGCAGCCGCGGACGCGAAAAAAAAGGCGACGCACCACGTGAGCGTCTGGGCCCCCGCCGCGAAACCGTACTGGCGGAGAACCAGTTCGTCGATCGTAATCAGTACTCCGGCAGTCGCATAGGTGGCAGTGATCATAATGCGGCGACCAATGCTATCGAACAGGCTGCCGAGAAATAGCGGGCCCAGAAAATTGGCAACGGCGAAATACAGCATGTAACGAGGTGTCTCTGCGGCGGGTACGTCGAAAAACTCGTGGAGCACGAGCGGGTAAGTGAACGAGATCCCGTTGTAAAAAAACGCCTGTGCGGAAATCAGCACCAGGCACAGAATTGCGCGTCGTCGATACGTCAAGAGAAGCGTGCGGATGACAAGTCCGATGCCCACGGGCCGCCCGGGATCGATGGTGATTCGACGTTCGACTGGCGGGAGTGCGTCGCGCCCAATTGCGTGCCGCTCGATAGAAACCATAACTGCGTCGGCTTCCGCCTGCCGTCCGTGGGTCAGCAGCCAGCGCGGGCTCTCAGGCACATACCGGCGAGCCAGCACCATGGCGCCCCCCACTGTCGCCCCCAGTCCAAACGCGATACGCCATCCCAGCCATTCCGGAACGGCAGCGCGATTCAGCAGAATGCCGGTGACCCCTGCGCCGGCAGCCGCGCCGATCCAGTAAGTCCCGTTGATGATTTGATCGATTCGACCCCGGAGCCGCGCCGGAATCAATTCATCAATGGCAGAGTTGATCGCCGCATATTCACCCCCGATCGCCATGCCTGTCACGAACCGAAACGCGGCAAAACTCATGAAGCTCCAGGCACAGGCCGTCGACACCGCGCCGCACATGTAAATTCCCAAGGTGATCGTGAACAGGCGTTTTCGGCCGAGCCGATCGGTTAAATAGCCGAACAACAACGCTCCTGCGACGGCCCCCGCCAGGTAGACCGTGCCTGCCAGGCCGACCTCTGAATGCGAGAGGCCAAGAGTCGATCGCTTCTCAAGAGTGGGACCGATCGAGCCGACGACCGTCGCCTCCAGGCCGTCAAGGACCCACGTCACACCGAGAGCGATAATCAGCAACCAGTGGAACCTGCTCCACGGAAGCCGATCGAGGCGGAACGGGATGTCTGTGGTGATCAGGGATTTTGCAGGTATGGCGGGTTTCGTGGTGCGCCCCTGAAAGTCATTCCCCAGTGAACTTGGGTTGAACCCCTGTTCTGCAATTCCTATGCCGACGTTGCCGTCATGCGTGCAGCAGTAGCGAGAGGTTTACTCGTGCCGAATTCGCAATCCGCTGGGGAGCGCTTCGCCGAAGATCAGGTTTTGCTCTTCGGTGTCAAGCAAACCTCCTTCCTGCACGAGCGCGATGAAATGTGCCGATGCCTGGTGATCCTGCAATGCCTTGAGCACCGTACCACGAGTGGATTCGGAGATATCGCGGTACCGGTCGCCCGTGCGGCGAGAGAGTTGCATCAGGGCGAACTGGAAAACGCTGGTTGAGTCGTCGATCGCGGCGAGTTGTTTGAGCCAGTCGCTCAAGACGTCGGCCGGAACGACCATGTTCAGCGGCCCGTAGCTGGGCTGGCGGGCGCCGAGCCGGCCCAATGTCCAGCACAAGGCCGAGCGGACAGGCGCAAGTCGGCCGGCGACGAGGGTCTCTACGATCATCTTGCCGACGGCAATTTTGGTCTCTACCGGCAGGAGCTCGAGCGCACCCAAGAGCCGCCACATCTCGGCGGACTTGTGCGAACTGGCCTGCCCTCGGGAAGCGCGCTTTGAACCGGGACGGGCGGCCATATCGCGCAATTGAGGCAGTACGGTGTCGCCCAAGGCGCGCTGCTGGCCTGATGGCAATCCGCCGCAGATTCTGCGCCACAAAATCCAGCGTTCGGAGAGACATGCGGGAGTGGCGTGCCCTGATTTACCGAGCAGCAGGCGGCGGGTTTCACTCACCCGCCAGTCGTCCGCTGCCAGACCATAGCCGGGGCGGAGGGAGAAGCCGGCCAGATTGATCCACCGCGCCTCGTGCATGGCAGTGCGCGTGCGCCCGGCCTCCAGGGCGACGAGTGCTTCCCACAAACGTCGCAAGAGCGATGCCGGCCAGTCGCGGCGCTCGGAACCGATGGCTTCGGCCAGCCGCTTGATCAAGCCTTCGGGATCGTCGGTTCCCTGTGGACCGAATGTTCGCCCGATCAACTCGCTACAGTGCTCCCATACAGCTTCATCGACAAATCCTTGGCGCTCGCCGGCGCCTTCGTGCGGCGCGACGTCCGATTGTGTCGTCGAGCGCACGTCGAACTGCAATTTCCAGCGCCGATTCTGTTCGAGCGACGAGCACCATAAATCGAGCGTGCCGATTTCCGTGAGGCGCGCATGCAGTTGAATCGACACGCGGCCGGTTTCCCCCTTGGACCCGGAACGAATGACGGTGCGAATCGGCGGAAGCGGCGTCATCTGCTCCCGATCGAACGGAACGATTGTGCCGGGCAGGTCGGTAAGCCGCGTGCTCGACACATACAGAGGAAACTCCACTGGCTGCGAGACCAGCAGCTCAAACGTCGGGTTTTCGAGATCGACATGCTGGCCCGGTTCGGTTCCGGCCGCGATCAGGCAGACCGCTTGCGGTTCATCCCCTTCCACGCCGATGTAATATGTGCGGGCCAGCCCGGCGGCAATCTTCACCCCCGCGCCTCGGCGGACCATGCCGTAATACGCTGCTCCGTGCGCCACGGCCAGATCGAGCCGTTCGTGATCGAGGACGATCGGCATCCACGCTTTTTTTGATTTCGACGGCGATTTCGACAGGAACCAGCCTTGCAAGACTTCGAGTAGCCGCTCGCGAAGAACAGGCGATGCGAAGAAGCCGCCATTGAAGAGAATGACGTCGGGCCGTGCGTGATCGAATTCCGCGGCCGATGCAGCAAGGGCCGGTGGTTTGCGGGAACGGGACGATTTAGACTTGGTGTGCCGCTCGGCCTCGCCGGCAGCGTCGTCGGCGCTCTGCACTTCTTCGCCGACGTGCCGGTGCGTGGAGAGAAAGTCGGCGAGATAGCGTGTGATCGCCGGGTCTGCCGCATAGGGCAGACCAAACTCCTGAAAACCGGAACGATGGCGATTTGGTCGATCTGCGAGAGAGGCCTCTGGAAGAAATCCCTGCACGAGCAGTGACTCGACTTCCGCACGCGTGACTTCGACCTGCATTCCACCGCCGATGAGCCGCGAGCCGCTGCTCGGCAGATGGACCGTGAGTTTTTCCGGCGGATTTTCGCCAAGCAGCGTTTCTTTCGCTTGCCGGCAAATGCGGACGAGCACGCCCCACTGCCGAGGTTCCAACTTGCGCTCGCCGGCGAGCTTCGTTTCGAGAGCATGCGCCAGCGCCAGGTCGAGATTGTCACCGCCGAGAATCAGGTGCTCGCCGACGGCAACCCGATGAAATTGCACTTTGCCATCATCGCGGGACCGCACGCGAATGAGGGTGAAGTCGGAGGTGCCGCCGCCGACGTCACAAATGAGGATCTTCTGCCCCGGCTTAACCAGCGATTCCCAGTTGTCGCGATGGCGATTGATCCACGCGTAGAACGCGGCCTGGGGCTCTTCGATCAACACAATGCGCGGCAAACCGGCGCGGGCCGCGGCCTTCACCGTCAGTTCGCGGGCCACTTCATCGAACGACGCCGGCAGCGTGACGATCACATCCTGCTGGTCCAGCGGCGACTCGGGATACTGGTGGTTCCAGGCGTCGTGAATATGCCGCAGATAGCGCGCGCTGGCTTCCACCGGCGAAACCTTTTCGATCTCGGGCAGACCATGCCACGGGAGCAGTTCGGCCGTGCGATCGACCCCCGCATGACAAAGCCACGACTTGGCCGATTCGATAAGCCGACCTTGAGACAAAACTCCGTGGTCGCGCCCAAAACTCCCCACGATCGAGCACCCCGAATGGCCAGTATCCGGATCTCCAGTGCCGGAGTGCCACGGAAGACGCACACTCCCCGCCGAGAATTCCCCCGCCGCGGGTTGATAATGAAACGACGGCAGCGTGTCGCGCGGCTCGACCTGACCGGCGGCGATGAGTTGCGGCACGCGAAATGTGCGGACTCTCCAAGCGGTCTCGCTCGTGTCGACATACCCGACCGCGCAGTTCGTCGTTCCCAGGTCGATGCCGATGACAAAGCGGCTGGGAGCGCGCTCCTGTGTGGCATCGCTGGCAATTCCGGCACTCACTCGGCATCCTCACGCACGCTGAATTCGAGCTTCCAGCGTTGCTTCTTTTGCGATCCCACACACCACAGCTCAAACACTCCCAGCTCCGTCAGCTTCGACTGAAAGTGCACCGGCACGTACGAATCGGGAAGCGAATCGTCTTTGGGAAGCGTGGCCTCCAGCGAATCGGTTTCCGTGAGCTCGGCGTCGTTCCATGACGAGAGAAGATTTCCCGGTTGGTCCTGTTTTCGCACCGAAGAACTGAAGAAGCGGAAGTGCGCCGGTTCACCGACGACGAGGCCGATTTCCTGCGAAGGGACGTCGACGGCGGTCCCTTCCTCCATGCCGATCGGGACCACGCACAGCGCCCTGAGCGGCCGCGGTGCGCCGGGAATAGCGAGGCCCGACGTTTCGATCCCCACGTAGTACGACCGGGCGGTTCCCCCGCGAATGCGCACGCCGCCACGCTGTTTAGACCAGCCGTAGGCTGCGGCGCCGCGCGCGACGGCATGATCGAGATCCATCGTCCCTGCGAGCGGTCGGGGGGGCGATTTTTTCGACCAGCTTGCCAAGGTCTCGACGAGCCGGGTGCGCAGACTTTGGGCTTTGAACACGCCGCCATTGAACAATACGTGCGTCGGTTGAATCGGTCCGGTCTTCGGATCGCCATGTTGCGCCAGAAATTCGGCGATGTGTCGCGTGATCGCCGTGTCCGATTCGAACGGCAGACCAATTTCCTGAAAACCGGACGTGCGCCGGCGGATGGGGCGGTCCTGGACGTCGCACTTTGGGAAGAATCCGTCGACGAGCAGGTCGGCGACGAATTCACGATCGACTTCCACCGACACCGTTTTGCCGATCAGCTTACTGCCGCGACCCAGCACGGCGATCGAATGTTTTTTCGGAGCATCGGCTGCGAGCAGTGATTCTTTGGCGGTCCGGCACGAATGCCAGAGCGAAATCGACTGCCACGGATCGAGCTTCGTTCCTTTCTCGCCAAATAGTTCTGCGACGCGGTACGCGAGGGCCAGATCCATATTGTCGCCGCCGATGAGCAAGTGGTTCCCGACGGCAATGCGACGGAGGACGAGCTCACCCGCTTCCTCAGCCACGCCGATCAAAGTGAGATCGGTCGTGCCTCCGCCGATGTCGCATACGAGCAACGTGTCGCCGACTCTGAGCTGCTTGCGCCAGCGATTAGCCTCGTCGGCCAGCCAGGCGTACAGCGCCGCCTGCGGTTCTTCGAGCAGGACCAGCGACTGCGGCAACCCGGCCGCGAGCGCGGCTTCTCGCGTCAACTCGCGGGCGCTTGCATCAAACGACGCAGGAACCGTCAACACGACATGCTGTTCGGCTAGCGGTGCATCTGGGATGGCTGCGTGCCAGGCGTCAGCCAGATGCTCGAGATAGCGCTGTGACGCAGTCACCGGGGAAATTTTCGGAACCTCGGCCGGCGCGTTCCAGGGAAGAATCGGCTGGTGCCGATCAACCTTGCTGTGACCGAGCCACGACTTCGCCGCCAGAACCGTTCGATCGGGCATCTCGGCGGATTGACGCCGCGCCAGCTCGCCGACGACGAAAGCGCGCCCCTTGGCCTTCAGCAGATCGAATGACCGCGCCTTCATCTCATGTTCCTGGGCCAGGTACAAGAACGAAGGGAGCAGCGTGCGGGGCTCGACGGTTGCCGCAGCCACGAGTTGCGGGATGGGGAGCACCTGCACCTGTGGTTTGTCTGTACCGAGTACGGCATAGGCCAACGCACTGTTCGTAGTTCCCAGATCGATGCCGATGACGTATTTCGCGACCATCATAATCCTTGAGAGAGGGGCGGCGCGGCCCACAGGAACATCGTCTGTGAAAGGATTTTACGCGATCAGCTCGACTTCAACCGGGGCGATCACCTGCGACGCGACGGCATTTCCCGACCATTCGGGGACTTCGCACTTCGCCGCCTCCCAGCCCTGATGGACGAGCCGGCCTCGATGCGGCGGCGCTCCGCGGACCGTGCCGATCAGTCGATAGCGGTCGGCCTCCGCCGGCACCTGGATCTCGGTTCCTTCCTCGTGGGTCTCGATCGGCTGAATTTTGAACAGGCGATCCAGCACGCCGGAAGCATCGCGATGTATATCACGCACGGCCGCGCCAATCTGGGCGTCGGAGTAGTCACCGATCGACTCCTTCAAGAAGTCGACCAACCGCGCCTCACGCTGGAGGGTGGCGAGCAAAGTCAGCGCGTCACTGCGCTGCGGGCGCTTGGAAGGCTCAGGCGGCTGCTGCGCCATCGGCTCGCGCTTCGTCGCCACCGGCTCGGAAGCGGATGGCAATCCCAGTGCCGCCGGCGTCCTCAATAACAACTCGGCGACCTGTCGGCCGAACTCGGCGTCGACAAGCGTTTGCCACCAGACGTGGATCGCCAGAAAAAATCGAGACATGCTCAGTGCTGTCCTTTTGCAGGGAGTTCAATGCAATACGCCGCAAACGCCCGTCCCAGACGGCACTCGCGGCGAAAACGCGTGTCGCGCGGCAATTATCGTCGGCGCGATTGCAGCCTGCAACCTTCAGAAACGACAGCCCGTCGGACTGCCACCACCATGGGAAATGTCTGGTTCTACCGTAGTCTGCGGCCGTGGCGGCGGGTAAAATCAATGGGCGGTTATACGTTCGGTTCTCGGCGTCGCGAATTTGGCGGGTGTCTGAAATGCGCGTGTTACGATGTTTGTGGAGCGTGGCGCTGGTTTGTTGGCCGTCGCTGACAGGGGCGGTGCGCGGCGACGAGCCGGTGCGAGTCGTCGACTACGCCGCCGACATCAAACCGATTCTCGTCAAACATTGCATCTCGTGCCACGGAGCTGAGAAGCAAAAATCCGGACTGCGGCTCGATAGTTTGGAATTCGCCCGACATGGGGGCGATAGTGGTCCGGCAATTGAACCGGGCAAGAGTGACGAGAGTCTGCTGATCCAGGCGGTCACTGGCGCCGAAGGAATCGCCGCCATGCCGCCCAAGGGGCAATCCCGGTTGACGGACAATGAAATTGCATTTCTCAAAGCCTGGATCGATCAGGGGGCCAAAGCACCGATCGAGGGCTCTGTCAAAGTCGCCATCAAAGGGGCCGATCACTGGGCGTTCAAGCCGGTCGTCCGGCCGCCTGTTCCGGAAGTCGTCAATCAAACGTGGGTTCGCAATCCGATTGACGCATTCGTGCTTGCCCGACTTGAGAAACAAAGCCTCCACCCGTCGCCCGAAGCCGATCGGGTGACGCTCATCCGCAGGCTCAGTTTCGACTTGCTGGGGCTCCCTCCGTCAATGGCTGACATCGATGCGTTTGTCGCCGACGCGGATCCCGACGCCTGCGACCGGCTGGTCGACAAGCTGCTGTCGTCGCCTCATTACGGCGAGCGCTGGGGACGGCACTGGCTGGACCTCGCGCGGTATGCTGATTCGAATGGTTTTACCCGCGACTTTGCCCGCAGCATCTGGAAGTATCGCGATTGGGTCGTGGAAAACGTCAATCGCGATCTGCCGTTCGACCAGTTCACGATCGAGCAGTTTGCCGGCGACATGCTCCCCAGTGCGACGTCCGAACAGCGAATTGCGACCGGCTTCCACCGCAATACGACGATCAATGAAGAAGGAGGGACCGACCCGGAACAGTTCCGCGTCGAGTCGGTCGTCGACCGCGTGAATACGACCGGCGTCGTGTTTCTGGGGCTGACGGTGGGATGCGCCCAGTGTCACGAGCACAAATACGATCCGATCTCGCAGCGCGAGTATTACCAGTTGTTCGCCTTTCTGAATAACGCAGACGAGCCGAAATTCGATGTTCCGACTGCCGAGCAGATTGCCGCGGGGTTGCCGCAGAAACGTGCCGAGCTGCATCGCCAGATTGCGAGACTTGAAAAACAGTTCCAATCGCAGGCGGACGAATTCCAGAAGAGTCTGACTGCCTGGGAAGCGGTTTTGACCGAAGAGGACAAGAAGAAGCTCCCCCCCGACGTGCTGAACACGGTGAATCTGGCGCTCGTGATGCGTTCGGACCAGAACAAGAAAGACCTGGTCGACTATTACAAGAAGCTGCCCGTGGCCCGGAAGGAATTTCCGGTTCTCGACGAGATCGCCGAATTGCGGGCCGCCGAGCCGGCGTTCGTCACGACGATGGTCATGCACGAGCGCGCCACACCGCGTGAAACGAATATTCACATCCGCGGCGACTTTTTGCGAAAGGGGGCCCGCGTCGAACCGGGAATTCCCGCAGTCCTGCCGCAATTGTCCACCGATCTGAAATCGCCGAATCGGCTTGACTTCGCCCGCTGGCTCGTCGACTCGCGCAATCCGCTGACGCCGCGCGTGACGATGAATCGCGTCTGGCAAAAGTATTTCGGCCGGGGAATCGTCGAAACGGAAAACGATTTCGGCACGCAAGGCACGCCGCCGACGCATCCCGAGTTGCTCGACTGGCTCGCCGCAGAATTTATTTCGTCTCTCCCCCTTAGCCAGGGCGGGCCGTCAGGGGTGGCTTGGAGCCTCAAGCGGATGCACAAGCTGATCGTCACTTCGGCGACGTATCGGCAGTCGTCGAATCACCGCACTGACCTGGAAGAGATTGACGCCGGCAATCGGCTGTACGCGCGACAGTCACGCTTGCGGCTTGACGCCGAAATCATCCGTGACGTCGCCTTGGCGGCGGGCGGATTGTTCAACCCCACGCTCGGCGGCCCCAGCGTCTTCCCGCCGCAACCCGATGGCGTCTTCGAGTTCACTCAAGACAAGAAGCCGTGGAATACGGCGACCGGTCCGGATCGATACCGCCGCGCGATGTACACGTACCTGTGGCGTTCGAGCCCTTACCCGGCCATGACGGTTTTCGATTTTCCGGACGCGAACGTCACCTGCACCCGGCGGAATCGGTCGAACACACCGCTGCAATCGTTGACTCTGGCCAACGACCAGCAGTTCGTCGAGATCGCGCAGGGATTGGCGCTGCGCACGCTCAACGCGGCCCTCGGCGACGACGCCGCGCGGTTGCGATTTGCCTTCCGTGCCTGCCTCGCGCGCGAGCCGAATCCCGCGGAAGGTAAACGCCTGTCTCAACTCTTGGCCCAGCAGCGGGCCGAGTTTGCCGCGCACCTCAAGGAAGCCGAACGGCTCACGCCGCCCCTCGTGCCGGTGAAGGCCAACGTACAGGAGTTCGCGTCCTGGACGGCGGTCGCTCGCGTACTGTTGAATCTGGATGAGTTTATTACGCGGGAATAGAGGATTTTACGATGGGCACCATTACCCGAAAAAAGAAGTTCGTTCTGGGCCGCCGCCACAACGGCATGCGGATGACTCCCGAGGAATTCGACGCTATTTCGGAATGCGACGAGCTGTATTCCTATGAATTAATCAATGGAGTCCTCATTGTGAGCCCGTTCGCGTCCCGCCACGAGCGCGGCTTAAATGACGCCCTCTCGCAAATGCTTCGGAATTACGCTGATCTTCATCCCGGTGTTCTGGAAACGGTTTTTGAAGAATACATTCGTGTCAAGAATGGACGCCGGCGGGCCGATCGCGTGATTTGGGTTGGCATGGGTCACCCCCCCGATCCGGAACGCGACGTTCCGACGATCGTGATCGAATTCGTATCGCAGCGCCGCCGGGACTGGATTCGCGATTACATTGAAAAGAAAGAGGAATATCTGTCGCTCGGTGTCGTCGAGTATTGGGTCATCAGCCGATTTGACAGGACGCTCACGGTGTTCACGAGCGGCAAGACGGGGATCGAAGAACGAGTCGTGACCGAACACGAAATATTCAACACGTCGCTGCTGCCGGGATTTGATTTACCTCTGGATAAGTTGCTCCCGTCGCAGGAGCAGCGAAAGCAGCAGTAATTTTTGTGTAAGTGGTTCTGGCGGGATTAGCAGGAAGTCCCGTGAGTTTGCGAGTGACGGTGAAGTTTGCAAGTCGACGGACGAGGCGAAGGATT
>DASYAR010000270.1:0-4629 GCA_036501235.1 Planctomycetaceae bacterium | reverse complement strand
GAAATGCCCAACTGCAGGGCCTGCTGCTTGACGTCTTGCATCAAGCGCGGTCCCTGCGACAGCAGACTTTTGAGCCACGCCGCGGCAATCGCGAACTTGATCCCCGCATTCTTTCCCTCTTCGAAATCGGCCGCCGTCATTTCGAAACCCCCGCAGTCCCAGCGAATCGGCCCGGCCTGGGGATCAGCCTGTCGCTCGAACATCAAGGCCGGACCCGCCCCGTCCAACTCGAACTGGACTGGCAGCAACAATTGCTGCCGTTCCGAACGCCCCGAAGGCAAGACTCCCCAGCCGGCGCTCGCGACGCCGGCCAGCGCCTGACTGTCGATTTCGGGCACTGCCCGGCGACCAGCCCCCATCCGTTTCAATCGCGTCACGGCCACGACCGCCAGTCCGAAGTCCCAGGCCAACTCGCGCAGCAACTCCCCCGCGCGCTGCGGCGTCTTGGAATTCCCCTGGGAATCGAAGAAGGCCTCAATCGGATCCAGGACAATGAGCTGCACGCCGGGCAGGTCGCGCAGCGCCCGGCGCAGGCTCGAAATGTCGGCCGGAAGCCGCAACGGCCGCCAGGCGATCTGAGGATCTGCGGCCTCCCGCCCAGCCGTTGTCAACATGCCGTCCAGACACAGCAGGCGCTCCATTTGTGCTCCGGCCTGCCGTAAGCCGGGGATGCAGCGCGTCGCCCGTTCGCGATGGGGAGCCAGATACAGCACCCTGACCGTTTCCACTGCACTCGGGGCGGAATCAAATCCGCGTGCCGTGCCTGCGGGCCCCACGCTTTCGAGTTTCCTGGCGCCAGACCCCGGATCATCCGGCCCCCTGTCGCTGGGCCCCAATTCATCTGGCCAGGGCGCGCCGCGCGACAGCCGCGCCGCCAGGTCCATCGCGACGAGCGACGCGTCCCGCGGATCGTGGGCGGCCAGCAGCGTGAGCCGTCCGAGCGGGATGCGTCCGGCCCAGAGCCAGGCAGTCGCCGCTTCCGTGACGTCGCAGGCCCAGTCAACAATCATCAGCCCCGCCGGCCCCGGTTCCGGTTCGGCAACCCTCCAATCGGCTGGCTCCCCGCTTCCGGCGAAGCCGCGGCGGAGATTCCGTCCCAGAAAGACCCCAGGCCGTTTAGGTTTTTTCCGAGTGCTCCCCTCGCCCGTTGCGGGAGACGAGCCCGCGGTGAGGGATTCGGAGTTCATCCGACTACTCCCCTCGCCACCTGCGGGAGAGGGGTTGGGGGTGAGGGGTTCGGAGTTCTCGGTAAGGCTCTTCGCCCCAGGGCGATTCGAGCCAGTCGGCGACCCAGCGGCCTGTTGAAAAAGGGGACTGTCCCTCTCCAACGATCGGATTCTCCGCGACAAATCGACATTGTCAGAAGGGACTGTCCCCTTTTTCAACGGACTGCCAGCGGCCTCCCTGTCGACGAGTGCCGGTGATTTCCCGTCGCGCCAGATTTTCGCAGGCGTTTTATCGACTTCCGGTGGCAGCGGAGCGGCAGTCGATCCAGGCTGCGGAGGGTTGACCGTGGCACTGGCTGGGTCACTGGCCGGGTCACAGGGTCGGTCCCCGGAAGCGTCCGGGGTTGGTTCACAGGGTCCGCCAGAGGGCTGGCCCTCCGGTATGGCGTTGGCTGGTGTGGCGTTGACTGGCGTGGTACTGACTGGCGGACGATCGGCGTCTGCGTCCATGAGCGTCTCCCGACGTTGCATGAGTGAAATGGTCTGTCAGCCTGTTGAAAACGGGGACTAACCCGTTCCAATCAGACAACTCTCCGTAACAACTCGATGTTATATATAATAACTAAAAATGTCAATATCAAATGGGAGAATATCTCAGTGAATGCCTCTCCGGAGCCGCTGTAACATTTTGCGAGGCATGAACTATCTGAGCTTTCGAAATCGGCGATCACCTCAAATTCCGTCTAGCTCTTGAAGGTTCCGTAGCGTCCTGCGGCAATCCAATGGACCCGGCGCAACTTGCCTGGATTACTGCGACATGGCGGAGGGCTCCGGGAGGTTGTTGGTGGGCGGCGCTTGGCTAGAGATGCCATGAAGCTTGATGCCCAGAAGTATCGAGAAATCCTCCGTGACTCGGGATCGGTTACGCCGACGTTTGCGGCGCCGGATGAAAAGTTTCGCGAATGGCTCTCTCAAAAACGAGTGCCATTACCTCTTGTGGAGTTCCTGATTGAGAATGCCGTCCGCGATGAAGTGCCTATTGACTCCGGCTGCGGCGGTATGTGGACGCCGGAGGGCATCATGGAAAATAACGATCAAAAATCGGCAATCCTCGCGAGCGGTCTTCTTGCGGTAGGGCATTCGATCATCGGCGATTTCATCGCCATTGACCTCACCGAGGGAATTGACGAAGTCGGATATGTTTCCCACGAGGAACTGCGGGGAGATCCGCCGGCCGACATTCGTGACATATTTGATCCCGTCGCTGCATCAATTCATGAGATGCTGGCCGAAATGGCAGCGGAGTCGGACGACTACCCGGCTGCGCAGGAACGTCGCGAACTTCGGGGAGGCCGGCTGTCGTCAGATTAACAATTCACTCAGCCATCTTGGTTGGGAAGCGTCGGGCATGCCGAAGCATGTCGGGCAACGTGTTCACAACTGATAGCCAAACATAGGCACCCCTGACGGATGGCACGGAAACCAGGCAGTATGCCCTGGAGCGATCCCGAGACAAGCCCACCAATCCAGGTAATCCAGTGTGATTCCGGAGTACGTATTGGATCGGAAATAGCCAATCGGCCAATACGCAGTCATGATGAGCGCAGGTCGATCGACGTCAACATCGTTGGGCTTGGCTGTTAGCCAGCACGCCGGTCCAAAACTCAGGACGTACAGAATTGGCAGGCCGACCGTTGCCGCAAGTGTTCGCTTCGCCCACCGCTCTCGACAATTCACGATCCGCACCGCCAGCCACATGCAGATGGCGGCGAAGACGAAAGCCAAGCCTGGGATCAGGATGGTCATCGGGGGATCGTACCCGGCGTTCACGTCGACGGGAAGACCGGTCCGGAACTGCTCGGACTGTGACTGGGATTCACACGAGCACTTTGCGGGGGTATGCTTCCGGCATGTCAGACCTAGTGTCTAGCCCGACGCTCACGAAACGTCACCGTTTTTCAATCGGCCTGCCGCGTCCTCTGTGGATCGGCTTGGCGACGGTAGTGTTGGTCGTCGTCGGGGTAGGACTGCGGTTTGGCCTGCCGATCTACCGGCAGCACGTGGCGATCCGTGCAATCGAGGGCATGACCGGGATCATTTTCACAAAACCGCGAGGCCCCAACTGGCTTCGCGTGTCGGTTGCGAAAGACCGGATGATGGTGCTTGACGACGTGATTGGCGTCCATTTTCCCATTGGGCAGGCCACCGACGCCACGCTTAGTCACCTGGGCTGCCTCACCAAAGTGGAGGTGCTTGACCTCCGAAAAACGGACATAACGGACAGTGGACTGGCACATCTCATTCGGCTAAACAATTTGAAGACACTCAATCTCAGCGAAACTAGCGTGACCGATGCGGGGTTGGTGTCTCTGCGGGGACTGATCACCCTGGAATCGCTGCAACTCGCCGGCACGCAGGTGACCGATAGTGGATTGTCGGACCTCAAAGTGCTCACTCGCTTGACGGATCTGAGCCTGAAGGACACCCGAGTCGGAGATGTGGGACTCTCGCATTTGGACGCCCTGTCCTCACTACGCCGGCTCGATCTCGACGGCACCGACGTGACTGACACGGGACTGGCGCACCTGAAGGCTCTGACCGGCCTGCGAGAACTCAAGCTCAGAAATACGCGAGTGACCGATGCGGGGGTCGCGCACCTGAGGAGCCTGACCGGCCTGCGATCGCTGTACATTCTCAACAACAACGTGACTGTCGAAGAATGTTGGAAGCTTGTGGTCGCGTCGCCTCGGCTAGAACTGTATTGATCAACGAGAGTCCCACAGTCATGCTGACAAGTCCGGCCGACTGGGATTCATTCTGACGGCCGCCGGCAGTAGACTGACGACATGCCCAACAGCACGCCCCCCAGCCCCGACCCCACGACCGACAAGCCGCCGCGTCCCCGGCGCTGGATTCCGGTGTCGTTGCGAATGTTCGTGGCGATGTTGGTGCTCCTGGGATTGGCCAGCGTCTTTTGGATCGGCATTCCTGACTATCGGCAGTTCCTCGCCATCCAAAAGATTGAGCGGGCAGGTGGTTGGGTGACGAGTGGCCGGCGTGGCCCGGAATTGCTGCGAAGGTGGCTCGGCGATGAACGCATGAAAGTGTTTGACTTGCCGTTCAAAGTGGAAATGGGCAGTTCAGCTACGGATGCCTCGATGAGCGAAGCGGCTTCATTATCGGAGGTGCAGGTGCTTTGGATTTGCTCGCCTTCGGTGACCGATGTGGGGCTGGTCCATATTGAGGGGCTGACAAGCGTGCGGCAAGTGTGGATCGGCTCCAAGCGGGTGACCGACGCGGGATTGGTACACTTGAAAGGATTGTCGAATCTGGAAAGCCTGACCCTCGACGGGACGCAAGTGACGGATGCCGGTTTGGTCAACCTTCGGGAATTGAAAGGTTTGAGATCGCTTAAGCTTTGGGGCACAAGAACGACAGCGGCTGGAATTGCCGAGCTGCAACA